>NC_009937.1:340000-680000 GCF_000010525.1 Azorhizobium caulinodans ORS 571
ACCCCCGGCAATGCCATCCAGCATCTCATCGAGCACGCGGCCATCGGCCTCGGCCTGCCGCTGAAATACCGGGTGCGGGTGAACCGTATCGATGCGGTGGGCGAATTGGTGCAGGCGGGCGTCGGCGTCTCCGTCCTGCCAACCGCCGATGCCCGGCGGGTGGCGGAGCGGATGGCGGTGTCGCTGTTTCCGCTGCCCGATGCCTGGGCGCGCCGCAAGGTGGTGGTGGCCGTGCGCAATCGCGAGGCGCTGCCGGAATTTGCCCGTCAGGCCTTCGACATGCTCGCGGGCGCGGGCTGATTTCAGCGCAGCGCGTTCCCCAGCACGCGCAGCACCTCGCCATCCATCTGCGCCACGTTGAAGCGCATCAGGTCGCCAGCCGACTGGGTGACGCTGAAGACATTGCCCGGCGCCAGCACCACCCGCTCGCGCAGGGCCGCCTGCGCGACGGCTGCCGCGTCGCGCCCGTCCGGCAGGCGGCACCAAAGACAGAAGCCACCGCGCGGCAGGGTCCAAGGCGTGATGCCGAGCTTGCCCAGCTCCGCCAGCATCTCCCGCCGACGGCGGGCGAGGCGTGTGCGCAGATCGGCCAGATGCTTGCGATAGCTGCCGTCGCTCAGCGTGCCGAAGACGAGCTCCGCGGCGATGGGGCTCGGGCCGCCGAAATTGGTGGCCACCTGCAGGTCCACCAGCCCCTCGATCCACTCCGGCCGGGCGACGATATAGCCGCAGCGGGCGGAGGCCGAGAGGGTCTTGGAGAAGCTGCCCACGCGGATGACGCGGGCAAGGCCATCCAGCGCCGCGAGGCGGGGAGAGGGCTCGGGCTCGAATTCCGCGAAGATTTCGTCCTCCACGATGGTGAGGTCGTGAGCGGCGGCCAGCGTCAGCACCTGATGGGCGGTGCGGGGCGAGAGGGTGGCGCCCGTGGGATTATGGAGCGCGGCATTGGTGATGTAGAGGCGCGGCCGCTCGGCGGCGAGCACCTGCCCGAAGCGCTCGATGTCTGGCCCGGTGGGCGTGTAGGGCACGCTGACGATCCGGATCTGGTGGGCGCGCAGCAGCGCCTGGAAATTGAAATAGCAGGGATCGTCCACCAGCACCGTATCGCCCGGCTTCAGCAGGAAGCGGCAGAGCAGATCCATGGCCCGCGAGCCGGAGGGCGTGAGCAGGATCTGGTCGGCGCCAGCCTCGATGCCTTCCGCCGCGAACTGGCGCGCGAGATGACCCCGCAGCGCCAGCGAACCGCGCGTGCCGCCATAATCGGACAGGATGCCGTCCTCCGCCCGCGCCAGCGCCCGCAGGCTGCGCCGGATGGCGGCATTGGGCATCCAGTCGGCCGGCAGCCAGCCGCAGCCGGGCCGCAGCATGTCCGCGCCCGCATCCAGAGACTGGCGGGAGACCCAGAGCGGATCGATGGCCCGGTCGAGCTTGGGGGCCACTTCGCGCAGGGCCACCACCGGCAGGCTGCCCGCCACATAGAAGCCAGAGCCGGGACGGGCGCGCACCAGCCCTTCCGCCACCAGCCGCTCATAGGCTTCCACCACCGTGGACGGCGACACCTTGAGGTCGCCGGCGAGGCGCCGGATGGACGGCAGCTTCTCGCCGCCGGTGAGGGCGCGGCCGGTGATGCGCCGACGGATCTCGACCATCACCGCCTCGGTGCGGGGCGCACTGCTGGTTTCGGCTTCCGCCAACTGTGTGGTTCCTGATGTCCATACTGTTCGGCTCAACCGTATGGCTCCGTTCCTGTGCGCGCAACCCGGTCCACGCTATCTCGAAGACCGGGGGACGGAGCGCACATCATGGATCGCGGAACGGAAGGGTGGGGCAGTGGCCTCATCGGCGTCATCATCTTCAGCGGCTCGCTGCCAGCGACGCGAGTGGCGGTGGAGGATTTCTCGCCTTTGTTCCTCACTTGCGCCCGCGCAGTCATCGCCGCCGGCCTTGGCGCGCTGCTGCTGATGGCCTTCCGACAGAAGCGCCCGGCTGCCGCCGATCTCGGGCCGCTGGTGCTGGTGGCGCTCGGCGTGGTGGTCGGCTTTCCGCTGCTCACCGCGCTCGCCCTCCAGCACATCACCTCGGCCCGCTCCATCGTCTTCATCGGGCTTCTGCCACTCGCGACCGCCCTCTTTGCGGTGCTGCGGGGCGGTGAACGGCCGAAGCCCGCCTTCTGGCTGTTCTCTTTGCTCGGTGCGACGCTGGTGGCGGGCTTCGCATTGGCCGGCAGCCGGGCGGGCGATGCGACGGGCGACCTCTTCATGGTCGCTGCCATCATCGTGTGCGGGCTCGGCTATGCGGAAGGCGCCCGCCTGTCGCGGCGGATCGGCGGCTGGCAGGTCATTTCCTGGGCGCTGGTCTGCGCGCTGCCGGTGATGGCGGTGATCGCGCTCGCGACCCTGCCCGTCCACTGGACCGGCATCGGCGTGTCCGCCTGGGCGGGGCTCGCCTATGTGTCGGTCTTCAGCATGATGGTGGGCTTCATCTTCTGGTATCGCGGGCTGGCGCTGGGCGGCATCGCCCGCGTCGGCCAACTCCAGCTCCTCCAGCCCTTTTTCGGGCTGGCGCTCGCCGGCCTGCTCCTGGGCGAGCCGGTGGCCTGGACCATGGTCGCCGTCACCGGTCTCGTGGTGCTGTGCGTCGCCGGCGCCAAGCGCTACGGCTGAGAGCGGCCGCATGAACCGGCAGGCGGGGCCTGCCGGTTGGCCTCAGAACTCCGCGTCGAGCTCTTCCAGTTCCTCGGGCTCGGCCATCGCCCCGGCGATCCATTCCTTCACCACCGGATGGGCCATGATGCGCTCGCGATAGGCGTCGCAGGCGACATCCAGCTTGACGTCATAGGTGGTGAAACGCGAGCAGACAGGCGCATACATGGCATCCGCCAGGGTCGGCCGCGGCCCCATCAGATAAGGCCCGCCATGGGCGGCGAAGCAGCCGCGCCAGATCGCGACGATGCGGTCGATGTCCGCCTGCGCGCCCGCCCACACCTTGAAGCCCGGATAGCGGCCCTTGATGTTCATGGGCAGCGCCGAGCGCATGTTGGCAAAGCCCGAATGCATCTCGCCCGAGACGGAGAGGCAGTGCGCCCGCGCCGCCCGGTCCGGCGGGAGAAGCCCGGCCTCGGGAAACACCTCGTTGAGGTAGGAGGCGATGGCCAGCGTGTCCCACACGGTCACGCCCTCATGGACGAGGCGCGGCACGAGGAAGGAAGGGGAGAGCAGCAGCAGTTCGGCCCGCGCGCCCGGATCATCCACCGGCACGCGCTCCTCCTCGAAATCGAGGCCGGCCAGCTTGCAGATGAGCCAGCCGCGCAGCGACCAGGAGGAATAATTCTTGCTGGAGATGGTCAGCGTGGCCTTCGACATGCGCGCCTTCCCGATGCCGTTCGCAGCAGCATAGCTGGAGTGTGTTGCAATGCACCACACCCCTCGTCAAATTCTTATTAAAGAGCTACAACCGAACATGGCTGTGGGAAAGGTGCAAATCCGCCCTGAGCCAATATGTTACGGCCCACGCCTCGGCGTGCGTGGCTCCTCAGGGGCGGGACGGAGGCAAGATCGCATGCAGAAGCGACGGTCCTGCGGCACAGCCGCCTGCTCGAACGCCGGGCGAAAGGCATGCTGATGTACCTTGCCTACCAGGCCCAGTCCGACCTGATGGAGCCGGTGAAGTTCGGCGCCCATTTTGCGCGCCGCTTCCTGTCCGGCCCGTTCATGGCCCCCTTCCAGACGCAGGCCACCCGCCAGCTCGCCGCCGCTTGCGAGATGGTGGAGCGCGTGGGCCTCACCCACGGCCGGCCGGACTTCGGCATCCGCACCACGGAAGTCGGCAATCGCGAGGTGCCGGTGGTGGAGGAGGGCGTGTTCCGCATGCCCTTCGGCACCCTGCTGCACTTCAAGAAGAAGGACGTGGACGTGGCCCAGCCGCGCGTCCTTGTGGTGGCCCCGCTCTCCGGCCATTTCGCGACGCTGCTGGTGAACACCGTGCGCACGCTGCTGCCGGACCACGACGTCTTCATCACCGACTGGCACAACGCCCGCGACGTGCCGCTGGAGGAAGGCGGGTTCGGCTTCGACGGCTATGTGGAGCACGTCACCAAGTTCCTCGAATTCATGGGGCCGGGCGCCCATCTCGTGGCGGTGTGCCAGCCGTGCGTGCAGGCGCTGGTGGCGGCGGCGGTGATGGCGCAGGAGGGAAACCCCGCCTATCCGCGCTCCATGACGCTGATGGCCGGCCCCATCGACTGCCGCATCAACCCCACCAAGGTGAACGAACTCGCCACCTCCAAGCCCATCCGCTGGTTCGAGAACAATCTCATCTCCACGGTGCCCATGGGCTTCCCCGGCTCTGGCCGGCGGGTCTATCCCGGCTTCGTGCAGCTCTCGGCCTTCGTGAGCATGAATTTCGGGCGCCACATGAAGGCGCATTTCGATCTCTACGACGCACTGGTGGAAGGCGACGAGGAGAAGGCCACCACCACCAAGGTCTTCTATGACGAATATTTCGCAGTGCTGGATCTGGCGGCGGAATTCTATCTGGAGACCGTTCAGTACGTCTTCCAGGAGTATCGCCTGCCCAAGGGCGAGCTGACCTACAAGGGCAACCCGATCGACTTCAAGGCCATCCGCCGCACCTCGCTGCTGACGGTGGAGGGCGAGCGGGACGACATCTGCTCGCTCGGCCAGACGGTTGCGGCCCACGACATCTGCACCGGCCTGAAGCCCCACCGCAAGCGCCATCACATGCAGGCCGGCGTCGGCCACTATGGCGTCTTCAGCGGCCGCAAATGGGCCGGTCAGGTCTATCCCATCGTCCGCAACCACATCCTCGCCAGCGACTGATCCGCGCGTCACGCTCACTTTCTGCCGCTCCCGTCACACCAACGTCGTGCATGGCTGGGATGTCAGCAGACCGGGCGCGCGAGCCATTCCACGGTTGACGCACGGTCCAAGCCTTGGTTGATGGGCGCGCGTCGGTGTGCCCGTCGCCTTCCCCCAACCTCCGAGGAGCCCGCGAAATGAGCGCCTGGCCGGTTCACGCCACCATTGATGGACCCATCGTCATGATCGGCTTCGGGTCGATCGGTCGTGGCACTTTGCCTCTGATCGAGCGGCACTTCTCGTTCGATCTCGACCGGATGGTGGTCATCGATCCGGTGGATGATGACCGCAAGCTGCTCGACGCCCGTGGCATCCGCTACATCCAGTCCGAGGTGACGGCGGAAAACTATCGCGAACTGCTGACGCCGCTGCTGACCAACGGCGCCGGCCGCGGCTTCTGCGTCAACCTCTCGGTGGATGTCTCCTCCGTGGCGGTGATGGAGCTGTGCCGCGAGATCGGCGCGCTCTACGTGGACACGGTGATCGAGCCCTGGAAGGGCTTCTATTTCGATCCCTCCCTCGGCACCGAGGCGCGCACCAATTACGCGCTGCGCGAGAGCCTGCTCGCCGCCCGCCGCCGCAATCCCGGCGGCACCACCGCCGTCTCCACCTGCGGCGCCAATCCGGGCATGGTGTCCTGGTTCGTGAAGCAGGCGCTGCTCAACATCGCCGCCGACACCGGCCTCAGCCTGCCCGAGCCCAAGACCCGCGAGGAGTGGGCGCGCTTTGCGCAGGCCCTCGGCGTCAAGGGCATCCATGTGGCCGAGCGCGACACGCAGCGCGCCCGCAATCCCAAGCCCCGCGACGTGTTCGTCAACACCTGGTCGGTGGAAGGCTTCGTCTCCGAGGGCCTGCAGCCGGCCGAACTCGGCTGGGGCACGCACGAGAAGGAACTGCCCCCGGACGGCCGCACCCACGCCACCGGCTGCGGCGCGGCGATCTATCTGACGCGCCCCGGCGCGGACACCCGCGTGCGTTCCTGGACGCCCACGCCCGGCCCGCAGTTCGGCTTCCTCGTGACCCACAACGAGGCGATCTCCATCTCGGACTATTACACGGTCCGCGACGGCGAGAAGGTCGTCTACCGCCCCACCTGCCACTATGCCTATCATCCGGCCGGTGACGCGGTGCTCTCGCTGCACGAGATGTTCGGCTCCGGCGGCAAGATGCAGAGCGACTGGAAGATCCTCGACGAGCACGAGATCGTCGACGGCGTCGACGAACTCGGCGTGCTGATCTATGGCCACGCCAAGAACGCCTACTGGTTCGGCTCCCAGCTCTCCATCGAGGAGACCCGCCAGCTTGCGCCCTATCAGAACGCCACCGGCCTCCAGGTGACCTCCGCTGTGCTCGCGGGCATGGTGTGGGCGCTGGAGAACCCGCAGGCGGGCATCGTGGAAGCGGACGAGATGGACTTCCGCCGCTGCCTCGAAGTGCAGATGCCGTATCTCGGCCCGGTGATCGGCACCTATACCGACTGGACGCCGCTCCAGAGCCGCAACACGCTCTTCGCCGGCGATTTCGACGAGGAAGATCCCTGGCAGTTCAAGAACGTCATCGTTCGCTGAGCATCTGATCGCTGATCGCGAAATGAACGCCGCGCCGGACCTCCGGCGCGGCGTTTGTCGTTCTGGGCGGGCGGCACTCTCGTCGTTCATGGCCAAGTTCAAGATGGTGGGTGGAATTCGTTCAGAAGATATTCTGTGTCCATTCGCATTCATCCTTCTTTCGAACTGCGAATTTGTCGTACTGTTACAATACATCATATCCGTTCCGATTAATTCGCGTTCATGTTCTCCAAGATGCGTTGACGCGGGGCAGGTGCGGCGTATTCTCCCGGTCCATGCACGGCCGCTGCCGCGCATCTTAGAAGGCGAGTTCATCGTCATGCTCAAGATCATCCCCGCCACTGTTGCTGCCGTTGTTCTGGCGACGGCTGCCGCGTCCCCCGCCTTTTCTTTCCCCGTCCAGTCCGAGGTCGCCGTGACGGCTCCGGTTATTCCCGTGGCCGAGGGCTGCGGCTGGGGCCGCTGGCGCGGGCCCTGGGGCGGCTGCCGCTCGACGCCTTATGTCGGGCCGCTGCCCGGCGGCGGTTATGCGCCGGCCCCCGGTGTTGTTGTCGGCCCCGTCGGCAACGGCTGCCCTCCCGGCTACTGGCGCGGCCCATGGGGCCACTGCCGCGACACGCCCTACCATGGCCGCCTGCCCGATGGCGGCTGGCAGTGAGCCGAAACTGAGCAGCCGGGTGGCGGGTCGAGCGCCCGCCGCCGCCTCCGGCCCGGCCGATCGCGCTCCGCGCGCGCCGGGCAGCCCCATCGAGGAAACATCATGCCCCGTCTTGTTACGCATCTGATCAGCGCCACCGTGCTTGGCGCGATCCTCGCCTCCGGTCCCGCGGCCTTCGCCCAGCCGGCGGCTCCGCAGACCCCGGCCGCCGCACCCGCTCCCGCTCCGGCGATCATCGTCACCGAGGCCTATTCGGAGGCCGACGCCCGCGCGGTCCTCAATGCCCGCCTCGCGGCGCTGAAGGCGGTGATCGAACTCACGCCCGAGCAGGAGAAGCTGTGGCCGCCGCTGGAGGCCGCCATCCGCGACATCAGCAAGAATGCGGTTGCCCGTCGCAAGCAGATGGAAACCGCGCAGCCGCCCAAGGACTTCCTCGGCGTGCTGGACCAGATCGGCACGGCGGAGGAAATCCGCGGCCGCGAGCTGAAGCGCTTCGTGGAAGCCGCCCGGCCCTTCGTGGCCTCCCTCACCGAGGCGCAGAAGCGCCGCATCCCGCCGTTCCTGGGCTTGCAGGATACGGGCGGCGCGCACCAGCCCGCCGGCACGCTCTGGCTGTTCGAGGAAGAGGCGGGCTGACGCCCCTTCGTCCTCCCGTCTCCCGAAGCCCCTTCCGGCCCGCCGGAAGGGGCTTTTGTTTGGCCCGAGCCCTTCCTTCCTGCCGCCGGCTGGGCCACTGTCCGCGCCATGTCGTCGAGCCCTTCCCCCATTTCCGATCCGGCCGCCTTCGTGCGCGCGGAAACGCGCCTGCGTCCTGTGCCCCTCGTGCCGGAGATCAGCCTTCATGTGGCCGACGAGGCGGTGCCCATCTGGCACCGCACGGAGGAGGAACTGGGCGCCATGGGCCTGCCGCCGCCCTTCTGGGCCTTTGCCTGGGCAGGCGGACAGGCGCTGGCGCGCTACGTGCTCGATCATCCGCAGGTGGTGGCGGGACGGCGCGTGCTCGATTTCGCGTCGGGCTCGGGCCTCGTGGGCCTTGCCGCCCGTCAGGCCGGGGCTGCCGATGTGACCTGCGCCGACATCGATGTCTTCGCCCATGCGGCCATCGGCGTGAACTTCGCCGCCAATGCGGGCCGCGAGATGCCGGCGGACACCACCTTCCGGGTCACGCGTGAAAACCTCATCGGCTGCGACGAGGGGTGGGAGACGGTGCTGGCCGGCGACATCTGCTATGAGCGTGATCTCGCCGAGGCGGTCTTCGCTTGGCTGAAGGGCTTGGCTGCGCGTGGCGCCACCGTGCTCCTCGGCGATCCGGGGCGCACCTATCTGCCTCGCGCCGAACTGGAACAGCTCATTGAATACAATGTGCCGGTGACGCGGGAACTGGAGGACCTGGAGATCAAGCGCACCGGCGTCTGGCGGCCGCGTCTGCCCGCCGGGGTGTGACGGAACCTCTGCCGGTGCCGGCGGTTCCCCTGAGAGACCGGGGATCGGGGCACCAAGGAGACCGTCATGAACGTTGAGGACGTCTGGACCGCCATGGAAGAGCGGCACGCCTGCATGCTCGTGGACCGCGACGGATCACGCCTGCGGGCGCGGCCCATGGCGCCGGTGGCCCGCCGCGACGACGGCGTGGTCTGGTTCGTCACCGATGCCCACAGCGCCAAGGACGAGGAAGTCTCGGCTCATCCCGAGGTGTGCCTGAGCTTTTCGGACGAGGGCGACCGCTTCTATCTCTCCGTCTCGGGTCGGGCCGAGGTGGTGCGTGACGTCGCGAAGCTGAAGGACATCTGGAGCGCGCCCATGGAAGCCTATTTTCCGGGCGGACCGGAGGACCCGAATGCGGTGCTCCTGCGCGTGGTGCCGGAGCAGGCGGAAATCTGGCAGGGCGATGGCCTCCTGACCACCGGCTTCAAGATGGCGAGCGCCATCCTCTCCGATCGCCGCGCGGATCTCGGCGAGAACGCCAAGATCGAGATGTGACGCGTGCCGGCGGTCCGGGCTCAGGCCCGGATCGCTTACGCCCTTCGGCCAAAGAGCGCCGAGGCACCGACCACCAGCCAGCCCGCGATCATGAGCATGCCGCCGAAGGGCGCGCTGCCGCCGAGAAGTTTGATCTCCATCAACGCCCGCAACGTGAGGTCGCCGGAGAAAAGAAGTGCGCCCAGAGCGAGCGCGCTGGCTCCGACGAGCAGCACCGCCCGCATGTGCGCGACCTGTCCTGCCACCGCCGCCAGCGCCACCAGCGCAGCGGCGTGGAAGAGCAGGAAGTTGGCCGCGATGGCGAGCGAGGCGCCGCCCGTGAGATGGGCGGACACCGCCGCCAGCGCGACTCCGCCGGCGCCGTAGAGGCCGGCGATCACGATGAGCAGGCGCGGCCAGAGGGTCATGAAACCTGTCCTTGGAGCGAACGCAGAGGCAAACCGGGTCTTCCATAGCCCGGCGTGGGGCCGCGCGCATGCGATTCCCACTGCGTCACAGCGGCCCTGTCCGCCCCGTGCCTTCGTCCAAAGTCTCAGCAGCGCTTGGCTTGTCGTGGTTCCAAGCGACCACCATAATCCTGACAAAAGCGGGGCGGGAAATCCCGAGCGAACGCCCGCCCCATGAGGAAACAAGCGGGCTTCAGCGTCCGCGAACCGGGAGGCAAGACGGTGTCCGAGCAGAATTATTTCCACGTGCCGGCCGAATGGGCCTCGCGGGCCTTTGTGGACAAGGCGGGTTACGAGGCCATGTACAAGGCCTCCGTCGAAAATCCGGAGGCCTTCTGGGCCGAGCAGGGCAAGCGCATCGACTGGTTCGAGCCCTACACGAAGGTGAAGAACACCTCGTTCATCCCCGGCGCCGTCTCTATCAAATGGTTCGAGGATGGCGTCACCAACATCGCCCATAATTGCGTGGACCGGCATCTGGAGAAGCGCGGCGATCAGGTGGCGATCATCTGGGAGGGCGATAGCCCGACCGAGAGCCGCAAGATCACCTATCGCGAGCTTGCCTCCGAGGTGAACAAGTTCGCCAACGTGCTGCGCAACCGCGATGTGCAGAAGGGCGACCGCGTCACCATCTATCTGCCCATGATCCCCGAGGCGGCGTTCGCGATGCTCGCCTGCGCGCGCCTTGGAGCCGTGCATTCCATCGTCTTCGCCGGCTTCTCGCCGGACAGCCTCGCGGGCCGCATTTCCGACTGCGGCTCCAAGGTGGTGATCACCGCCGACGAGGGCCTGCGTGGCGGCCGCAAGGTGCCGCTGAAGGCCAATGTGGACGCCGCCATCGAGCGCCTGCCCGAGCCGGTGGACCATGTGATCGTCGTGCGCCGCACGGGCGCGACCGTCGCCATGGAGCCGGGCCGCGACGTCTGGTACCACGAGGCCGCCGAGATGGTGACCGACGAGTGCCCGGCCGAGCCGATGAATGCGGAAGATCCGCTGTTCATCCTCTACACCTCCGGCTCCACCGGAAAGCCAAAGGGCGTCCTGCACACCACCGGCGGCTATCTCGTCTATGCCGCCATGACGCACCAGTATGTCTTCGATTATCACGAGGGCGACATCTACTGGTGCACGGCCGACGTGGGATGGGTGACCGGCCACTCCTACATCGTCTACGGCCCGCTCGCGAACGGCGCCACGACGCTGATGTTCGAGGGCGTGCCCAATTATCCGTCGAACGCCCGCTTCTGGGAGGTGATCGACAAGCATCAGGTCAACATCTTCTACACCGCCCCCACCGCCATCCGCGCGCTGATGCAGGCGGGCGAGGATCCGGTGAAGAAGACCAGCCGCGCCTCGCTGCGCCTGCTCGGCTCGGTGGGCGAGCCCATCAATCCGGAAGCCTGGCACTGGTATCACCGCGTGGTGGGCGAGGGCCGCTGCCCCATCGTGGACACCTGGTGGCAGACGGAGACCGGAGGCATCCTCATCACCCCGCTGCCGGGTGCGACCGCTCTGAAGCCGGGCTCCGCCACGCGCCCCTTCTTCGGCATCGTGCCGCAGCTGGTGGATGCGGAGGGCCGCGTGCTGGACGGCGCGGCGGAAGGCAATCTTGTGATCGCTGACAGCTGGCCGGGCCAGATGCGCACGGTCTATGGCGACCATGAGCGCTTCGAGCAGACCTATTTCTCCACCTATCCCGGCAAGTATTTCACCGGCGACGGCTGCCGCCGCGACGAGGACGGCTATTACTGGATCACCGGCCGCGTGGACGATGTGATCAACGTCTCGGGCCACCGCATGGGCACGGCCGAGGTGGAGAGTGCGCTTGTCGCCCACCCCAAGGTCTCGGAAGCAGCGGTGGTGGGGTTCCCGCACGACATCAAGGGCCAGGGCATCTATGCCTATGTCACCCTCATGGCGGGCGAGAACCCGTCCGAGGAACTCCGCAAGGAGCTGGTGGCCTGGGTGCGCAAGGAGATCGGACCGATCGCCTCGCCGGACCTCATCCAGTTCGCGCCCGGCCTGCCCAAGACGCGCTCGGGCAAGATCATGCGCCGGATCCTGCGCAAGATCGCCGAGGATCAGTTCGAGAATCTGGGCGACACCTCCACGCTCGCCGATCCTGGCGTGGTGGAGGATCTGGTCAGCAATCGCCAGAACAAGCGCGAGGCGGCGGCCTGATCCCGTCTCTTCCGACCCGCGTAACGGTCTCTGGAACGCCCCGCTTCGGCGGGGCGTTTTGCGTTCCGGCGCATCACCTCTCGTTGAGCGTGCGGCCGCGCCCTTTCATCCATATTCCCAATGGGAAATGTCTGTGCTACGCATTTCTCAAGCGTGAATTAAAAATCCACGCAAATTTAATGAGAAATGCCAGGAGCCTCCGATGCTGAGCCGCCGTTCCGTCCTGTCCCTCACGCTCGGCGGCCTTGTCGCCAGCGCCGGCATGGGCAGCCTCTCCGCCGCGCTGGCGCAGCAGATCAAGTACAGCGGCCCGAACACCCTGCTGAACGTCTCCTATGACATAGCCCGCGAGTTGTTCACGGCGGAGAACACGGAGTTCGTGCCCTTCTGGAAGCAGCAGACGGGGCAGGACATCACGGTCAACCAGAGCCACGCCGGCTCCTCCCGCCAGGCCCGCGCCATCATCGAGGGGCTTGAGGCCGACGTCGTGACCTTCAATCAGGTGCTGGACGTGCAGGCGCTGGTGAAGGCGGGCTTCGTGGCCAAGGACTGGCAGGCGAAATTCCCGAACAATGCCTCGCCTTATTATTCCTTCCCGGCCTTCCTCGTGCGCGCCGGCAATCCCAAGAACATCAAGGACTGGAACGACCTCGTCCGCGACGACGTGAAGGTCATCTTCCCGAACCCCAAGACCTCGGGGAATGCGCGTTACACCTATCTCGCCGCCTACGCCTATGCCCTGGAGCAGAACAAGGGTGACACCGCCAAGGCCGACGCCTTCGTGAAGAAGCTGCTCGCCAACGTGCCGGTGTTCGACACGGGCGGCCGTGGGGCCACCACCACCTTCGTGGAACGCGAGACGGGCGACGTGCTGGTGAGCTTCGAGGCCGAGACCCGCGCCATTGCGGACGTCTACAAGGACAAGAAGCTCTCCACCGTGGTGCCGTCCGTGAGCGTGCTGGCCGAGTTTCCGGTGGCCGTGGTGGACAAGGTGGTGGACAAGCGCGGCTCGCGCGTCGCCGCCCAGCAGTATCTGGAGTTCCTATATTCCCCCGCTGGCCAGACGGTGGCTGCCAAGGCTTATCACCGTGTGGTGGACAAGACCGTGGAGGAGAAGTTCAAGGATCAGTTCCCGCCGGTGCGCCTCGTGAAGGTGGAAGACGTGTTCGGCGGCTGGGACAAGGCCAATGCCGATCACTTCGTCTCCGGTGGGAAACTCGATCAGGTCTTCGGCGCCCGCTGAGCGGCGGTCCCTTAAGATTTCCTTCAGCCGTCCCTCGCCTTTCGCAAGAGGACCGTCATGCCCGGGCTCGTCCTGGGCATCCACGCGCGGCTGGCGAGAACGTCTGATGGGGCTCCGGGGCCCAACGCCTTGGATGGCCGGATCACGTCCGGCCATGACGAATGGAGAAGGCACCGCTTTTTCAGAGCGGCGGCTTGGTTGACAGAGCGCGGCCCTTCCGTGGACGTTCAGCCCCGTTCGTCTGCCGTAGTTCGCATGCGACAGTGGTTGTGTCGGCTTTCGTGCGTTCACGCGGCGGCCGCAGCGGGCAGAGTAAAAAAGACGTTATATATCAGTTGTATGTGGCTTTGTGGGGCCTCCGGCACGCTCCTTGAATCGGTTCCGGCTGCCTCTTTGCGCAGAGCCGGAACCTTCCATGACCGAGACCGCCACCCTCTCCCTCACCGACGTCCCGCAGGTCTACAAGCGGCACGTCTTTGCCTGCTTCCAGCAGCGTCCGCCGACCCATCCGCGGGGCAGTTGCGGCGCGGCCGGCGCCCAGCCTTTGTGGGAGCGGCTCGGCAAGCAGATCGAGGCCACGGGCCAGCGGGATATCGTGATGACCGCCACCGGCTGCATGGGCTTCTGCCAGGCAGGGCCGATCATGGTCGTTTATCCGGAGGGCGTCTGGTATCAGCCGCGCACGCCGGAGGATGTGGACGAGATCGTGACCACCCATCTCGTGGGTGGCACGCTGGTGGAGCGGCTCGTCATCGTGCCGCGCATCTGAACCTTCCAAGCCAACAAAAAAGCCGGGCGCAAGGCCCGGCTTTTCCGTGAGGGCGGCTCGCGATCAGGCGATGAGCTTGCCCAGTTCTTCCACGATGGCCGCGCCCATGTCGGCGGTGCCGATGACCGGGCCGCCGGGGGTGCGGATGTCGCCGGTGCGCTTGCCCGAGGCGAGCACGGCGGCGATGGCTTCCTCGATCTTGTCCGCCACTTCGCCGAGGCCGAACGAATAGCGCAGGGCCATGCCCAGCGAGCCGATCATGGCGATGGGGTTGGCGATGCCGCGGCCGGCGATGTCCGGCGCGGAGCCGTGCACCGGCTCATACATGGCCGGGCGCTTGCCGGTGGCCTCGTCCAGCGCGCCGAGGGAGGCGGAGGGCAGCATCCCCAGCGAGCCGGTGAGCATGGAGGCGATGTCGGAGAGGATGTCACCGAAGAGGTTGTCGGTGACGATCACGTCGAACTGCTTGGGCCAGCGCACGAGCTGCATGGCGAGCGAATCCGCCAGCTGGTGCTCCAGCTCCACGTCCTTGTAGTCCTTGGCGTGCAGCGCGGTGATGGTTTCCTTCCAGAGCACGCCGGAGCGCATCACATTGTGCTTCTCGGAGGAGGTCACCTTGTTGCGGCGGGTGCGGG
Organism: Azorhizobium caulinodans ORS 571; assembly: GCF_000010525.1. GTDB lineage: Bacteria > Pseudomonadota > Alphaproteobacteria > Rhizobiales > Xanthobacteraceae > Azorhizobium > Azorhizobium caulinodans. The sequence continues at coordinate 354,358 of NC_009937.1, forward strand.
CCAGCTCGAAGGCGACGCGGCCGATGCGGTCGATCTCGTAGGTGTCGTACACCTGCGTGTCGATGGCGCGGCGCTGGCCGTTGCCGAGGTCGAGGATGGTCTTGGGCTCGCCGAAATAGACGCCGCCCGTCAGCTCGCGCACGATGAGGATGTCGAGGCCCTCGACCACTTCGCGCTTCAGCGACGAGGCATCCGCCAGCGCCGGATAGCACAGCGCCGGGCGCAGGTTCGCAAACAGGCCGAGATCCTTGCGCAGGCGCAGCAGGCCCGCCTCGGGGCGCGCCTCATAGGGCACGTTCGCCCACTTCGGGCCGCCCACGGCGCCGAGGAGGATGGCGTCGGCCGCCTTGGCCCGCTCCATGGCGGCGTCCGAAATGGCGACGCCATGGGCGTCATAGGCGCTGCCGCCGACCAGATCTTCCTCGATGGCGAAGGAAGCGATGCCCTGCTTGTCGAGGAAGCCGATGACGTGCTTCACCTCGGCCATCACTTCGGGGCCGATGCCGTCGCCGGCGAGGAGCAGGAGCTTGTGGGTCGCCATGGGGAAGGATCCTTGGGGTGCTTCAGTTTGTTTGGCGCGGAGTGCTAAAGGCTCGCGCCCTGTGTGACAAGCCGAAAGGCGCATGGAGCGATCGAGACGGGCGATCGCAAGGCAATGGCACGGCGCTGATCGCGGCCGGATGCGAAACCGCCCGGCACGGTGTCCCGGCCGGGCGGCTACGCACGCGTGGGACGTCCGGTCAGGTGATGTACTGGGCGCCGTTGGCGGTCAGCGTCGAGCCGGTGATGAAGCCGGCATCGTCCGCCACCAGGAAGGCCACGGCCCGGGCGATGTCCTCCGGCTCGCCGAGACGGCCGACGGGAATGGTGGAGATGATCTTCTTGAGCACGTCCTCCGGCACCGCGCGCACCATTTCGGTGGCGATGTAGCCGGGCGCGATGGCGTTCACCGTGATGCCGAGCGCCGCGCTTTCCTGCGCCAGCGCCTTCACGAAGCCGATCTCGCCCGCCTTGGCGGCAGAGTAGTTGGTCTGGCCGAACTGGCCCTTCTGGCCGTTGATGGACGAGATGCAGACGATGCGGCCGAACTTGCGGGCGCGCATCCCCTCGATCACGTTCCGGCACATGTTGAAGGCGGAGTTCAGGTTGGTGTTGATCACCGCGTTCCACTGCTCCAGCGTCATGCGGTGGAGCGTGGCGTCGCGGGTGATGCCGGCATTGTTGACGAGCACTTCAACGGGGCCGACATCGGCCTCCACCTTGGCGATGCCCGCCTTGCAGGCCTCGAAATCCGAGACGTCCCACTTGAACACCGGGATGCCGGTCTTCTCGTGGAAGGCCTGCGCGGCAGCGTCATTGCCCGCGTAATTGGCGGCCACCTTGTAGCCCTTGTCCTTCAGCGCGATGGAAATGGCTTCGCCAATTCCGCGCGTACCCCCGGTCACCAAAGCAACGCGTGACATGTCTGCCTCCCTCTCCCTCAATGAGCCCTTCCGGCGGCCGCAAGACCGCATGTCCGGCACAGGCCGGGCAATCTTCGGGCTTCTCGCAAACGGGTAACGTCATCTGGAAAACCGCGGCCGCCCCCCGGCGGCCGCGCGGGTCCCGGCCCCGGTTCAGGGGCGCTCGACGCAGAGCGCGATGCCCATGCCGCCGCCGATGCAGAGCGTGGCGAGGCCCTTCTTGGCGTCGCGCTTCTGCATCTCGTGCAGCAGGGTCACGAGGATGCGGGTGCCGGAGGCGCCGATGGGATGGCCGATGGCGATGGCGCCGCCGTTCACATTGACCTTCGCGGTATCCCAGCCGAGGCCCTTGTTGACGGCGATGGCCTGGGCGGCGAACGCCTCGTTGGCCTCGATGAGGTCGAGATCATCGACGGTCCAGCCGGCCTTCTCCAGAGCCAGCTTGGAGGCGGGGATCGGGCCGGTGCCCATCACGGCCGGATCGACGCCGGCCTGCGCCCAGGAGACGATGCGGGCGAGCGGGGTCTTGCCTTCCTTGGCGGCGCGCTCGGCGCTCATGAGCACCACGGCGGCGCCGCCGTCATTGATGCCCGAGGCGTTCGCGGCGGTCACCGTGCCGTCCTTGACGAAGGCCGGCTTCAGCTTCTGCATCGCCTCGATGGTGGCGCCGTGGCGGGGATATTCGTCCGTATCCACCACCACGTCGCCCTTGCGGCTGGAGATGGTGACGGGGACGATTTCCTCCTTGAAGCGCCCGGCCTTCTGGGCCGCCTCGGCCTTGTGCTGGGAAGCGACGGCGAACTCGTCCTGCTCGGCGCGGGTGATCTGGAACTGGGTCGCCACGTTCTCGGCGGTGTTGCCCATGTGGTAGCCGTTGAAGGCGTCCCACAGGCCGTCCTTGATCATGGTGTCAACAAGGTCGAGCGAGCCCATGCGGGTGCCGTTTCGCAGGTGCGCGGCATGGGTGGACTGGCTCATGGATTCCTGGCCGCCGGCCACCACCAGCGAGCTGTCGCCATTCTTGATGGCCTGATATCCAAGCGCAACGGAACGCAGCCCCGAGCCGCACACCTGGTTGACCTGCCAGGCCGGGCTCTCGATCGGAACGCCGGCGGCGATGGAGGCCTGGCGGGCGGGATTCTGGCCCTGGGCGGCGGTCAGCACCTGGCCGAGAATCACTTCGCTGACTTCGGATGCAGCAACGCCGGCCCGCTCCAGAGCGGCCTTGATGGCGATGGCGCCCAGCTGGTGCGCCGGAAGCGTGGACAGGGCGCCGTTGAAGGACCCCACGGGGGTGCGGGCGGCGCTGACGATGACGACGTCGTCGGTCATGGGCTTCTCTCCTGGGGCGGCCTTGCGTGCGCCGCACTCGATGCGGTCGCATCGTGGTTGCCCCGCGAACCCGCTGTCAATGATCCAGATCAGTGGTTCAGAGCTTCCTGCGCGCCGCATCATGGAAACGCGCGCGGCGCACACAAAGTGGTAGCCGGACTGCCGGAAAGGTTCTAACGTGATCCCGCCCAAGGGAAAAACGGATGACCGGACAATGGCTAAGACGCAAGAGCCAGTCACCATCAAGAAATATGCGAATCGCCGCCTCTACAACACGGGTACCAGTACCTATGTGACCCTCGAAGACCTCGCCAACATGGTGAAGGAGGGTGAGGACTTCGTCGTCTATGACGCGAAGAACGGTGACGACATAACGCATTCTGTCCTGACGCAGATCATCTTCGAGCAGGAGAACAAGGGGCAGAATCTTCTTCCCATTGCTTTCCTGCGGCAGATCATCCGTTTCTACGGCGACAGCATGCAGATGATGGTGCCGCGCTTCCTCGAGATGTCCATCGAGAGTTTCACCAAAGAGCAGGGACGCATGCGCGACCAGGTCTCCAAGACCATCGTCGGCACGCCCTTCGGTGGCTTTGAGGATCAGGTTCGCCGCAACATGGAGGTGTTCGAGCGCGCCTTCAACATGTTCATCCCCTTCAAGGGCGATGAGACGCCAGCCGAGACCACCACGCCCGCCGCGCAGCCTGCCGCTGCGGCCAGTTCCGGCGACGAGCTGGAGGCGCTGAAGCGCCAGATGGCGGACATGCAGCAGAAGCTGGAGAAGCTCGTTTCCAAGCCGGAAGGCGGAAGCCAGTAATTCCGACAACCGCGCGATGGGTTCGGCCCATCGCGCGCCAGTTCCCCTTCGGGCGAGAGAGTCCTTCCTAAAGGAGGCGCCAGCACCGGGCGCCGCGGCCTCAGGTGCCGTGCTCTGTCGCCAGCGGGCGCGCAAGCCCGCTCAGCGAGCCCTGGAAATAGTCGCACCCCCATTCGAGCAACTGGGCGGCGACGATCTCGTTCTGCACCCATTCCGCGACGGTCTCGATCCCCAGTTGGCGGGAGAGGGTGAGCAGCGCCCGTACGAACGCCTGGTCGTCCGGCGATTTTGCCATGTTGATGATGTAGCCGCCGTCGATCTTCACCAGATCGACGCCGAGCTTGCGCAGGTTGCGGAAGGATGTGGCACCGGCGCCGAAGTCGTCGATGGCGATGCGTGCGCCGGAGGGGCGCACCTGCGCGATGAAGTTGCGCGCGGCCGAGAGATGATCCACCGCCACCGACTCCGTCAGTTCGACGATGAGCCGGCGCCCGATGTCCGTGTCCACTTCCCGTCGGTAGAGCGCGATCCACGCCTCGTCCATGATGGAGGAGGCGGAGACGTTGATCGAGACGTGCAGCGTCGGGTCGCGGCGCATGTCGGCGGCGACCTGCTTCAGCATGCTGCGGTCCAGATGGCCCATGAGGCCGAGGGAGTCCGCCGCAGCCACGAGACGGTGGCCGGAATACTGCCGCGAGTAGCGGTCGTGGGCGATGCGGGCGAGCGCCTCGCAGAACACCAGGGTGCGGGTGGTGGCGCGCACCACGGGCTGGTAGGCAACCGTGACGTCATTGCGGTCGATGGCCTGAACGATCTCGTCGGCCATCTGCAGATTGGCCCGGCGACGGCCCTCGTTCCGTGTGCCCTGCAGGTCGAGGAAGAAGCGCCCGCGCCCCCGGCGCTTGGCCATCTCATGCGCTTCCTGCAGGCGGGCGATGATCGCATCGGGCGCCTCGCCCTGGTGCGGGGGCAGGATGGCGCCGATGGTGACGCTCACCGGCAGTTGGCCCTCGCCGGCGGAGAGCCGCGCCTCGCGAATTTCGGAGATGAGCCGCTCACCGAACGCGCCGAGGGCCTCCACCGATGTTTCGGTCAGCAGAATGGCGAACTTGTTGCCGGAGAAGCGCAGCAGCAGATCGGCGCTGGAGAGCTGCTGGCGCAGCCGGCCCGCCAGCGCCACCAGAAGCCGGTCGGCGGTCTCGAAGCCGAAGCGGTCGTTGATCCGGCCGAGGTCATCGAGTCCCACGAGCAGCAGCGCCCAGCGCGCCTGCGGTCCGAAGGGGAGGGTGCCGAGGGCCTCCGTGAGATGCCGGCGGGTGAGTGCGCCCGTGAGCGGGTCCGCGGTCCCGCCCGGGATGACCGGGGCGAGGAGGGGGAGGATCTCCAGCGTGCCGACCGCCTGCTCCGGCTGGCCGTCGCTGCCCGCCCGCCAGCGGCCCTGGTCATGGACGCGGAAGGCTGCGGGCGTGCCGTCGATCGCCGGCCGGACCAGCGCCTCGTAGGGCATGCTGGCCAGTGGCAGGGCGCGCGCGAAGCGGTGGTAGTCGGTGCTCTCGTCCGTGCAGCCGAGGAAGGCGCGAAACGTCGTGCCGCGGCCGAGCTGCTCCAGCAGCGCCGGCCCGAGGGCTTCGCCGCTGTTGGCGCTCCAGTGAACGGTGTTGGCGGTGAGATCCCAGCGATAGACGAGACACTGCAAGGTCTGCAGGGCCTGAAGGGTCTGTTCGGGCGTATCGAGCACAGTTTTGGGCTCGCCGGCAGGGGGAGCCGGCGTCACGGGCGAGCTAGGATTGCGACCGGCCACCGGAACTCCATTTGACCTTTCCAGCCATGCGCGCAGCTTTCGCGCGTGAATTGTCCCTGAAACCCGAGAGGTGCGAAAGGTACAATTGCGCGGCTATCAAAAAATGTCGGCGCCCCTTCGGAACGCCCCGCACCCGTCAGGTGGTCGGTGGCGCGACAGACACATCGCGCTGGGCGACGCGGATCGAAACCGAGAAGCCCGTCAGCACGTCCAGCAGCATCACGCAGATGAGCAGGGCGAAGGTGCTGGTGCCCGCCTGCGGGACCATGAGGAACTCCACCACGCTGGCGATGAGCAGCAGCATGGACAGCATGTGGTCGACGATCGAGCGGGACGAAACCCGCGTCGCCTTGATCAGCTCCACGAACAGGATCAGCAGGCTGATCGCCACGAAGCCGTCGCCGAGCGAGATCTGCCAGCTGGCGCCCGAGGGCAGGTTGAAGCTCGCCACCGTCGCCCGCCAATCGGATCCCGGCGTGATGAAGGCGATGATGTTGTAGATCGCCAGCGGGATGATCAGCAGGGGGATGGGTGTCAGCATGTCGGGCTCCTGGGACCGTCCTGCGCCGCACGGCGTGCGGTGCCGGTGATCCATGACAACGTTATCGCGCCGGAGGGCTCCGGAACGGGCGATCCGCGTTCCGGTCCGAGGCATCGAAGCCGCGAGGCAGGCGCCTGACGCCCGGCCGTGCGGCAACAGGCGCCATGGGTCGCACGGACGGGTTAAGAAGTTGTCGAAGGACCTTCCGGCATATGCAAACGCCGGCCTCGGCGAACCGATTCCGGCGTTCCAACACACGGGTCCTGGATATCCGCGTCCTCAGGCGGGCAACCGCACGCTGTGCGGCAATGCCCATCCCGACGCCGCCGCACGTGCGACGGCGGATGAAGCTCAGACCTCGGCGGTCTTGGGCTTCAGGATCTGGCGACCGCGATACATGCCGGTCTTCAGGTCCAGGTGATGCGGGCGGCGCAGCTCGCCGGAATCCTTGTCTTCCACATAGGTGGGCTGCTTCAGCGCATCGGCCGAACGGCGCATGCCGCGACGGGACGGCGAGGTCTTTCTCTTAGGGACAGCCATTGTCCAAACTCCAGGAACGTCCGAATGCCAGGGCCTGCTGCGTCGGTTCGCGCAGGCCATGCGAAACCATCATCTCGATTGAGAGGGGCGCCTTATACAGCGTCAGGACCGGAAGCGGAAGGCCCTGCGCGCCGAAAAGCCCGCCGATGTTGCAAGGCGGGGCCATTCCCGCCGGCCCGGCCGCCTTGCCAAGATTTAATGCCGCACGTGCGGTCTTTGATTCCATTGCGGAAACTGCCGCAAGGGCGGCGCGGATTTTCTCCTCCGCGGGTGTGGTGCCTCAAGAATGCCCCCTTGTCAGCGAATGTGACCTGGGCAAGGGTGCCGCCGCAACGGACGACCCGTTACAGCTTCAAGGACAGTGGATCACATGATGCGTCCCGCTCCCACCGCCGCGCTCGCGGTTGCTCTCACCGCCTTCGCCTTCGGCGGCCAGGCGTTCGCCCAGACGGCGGCGCCGGGCGCCACCCCGCCGGCGGCGGCAGCCCCGGCCAGGCCGGCCGACAGCGATCCGGTGGTTGAGACGGTGAACGGCGCGCCCATCCGCGCCAGCGAACTCGCCATCGCGGAAGACGACATCGGCCCCGGCCTGCCGCAGGTGCAGGGCGCCGCGCGTCAGGAATACATCCTGTCCTTCCTGACTGACATGACCCTGCTGGCTCAGGCCGCGCAGGCGCAGAAGCTCGACCAGAGCCCGGAATTCGCGGCCAAGATGAACTATCTGCGCACCAAGGCGCTGATGGAGACCCTCATGGCTGCCGAGGCCAAGAAGGCTGTGACCGAGGACGCCAAGCGCAAGACCTATGACGAGTTCGTCAAGCAGACGAAGCCGGAGACCGAGGTCCACGCTCGCCATATCCTCGTGGACAGCGAGGCCAAGGCCAAGGAAATCGCCGCCAAGGCCAAGGCCGGCGCCGATTTTGCCAAGCTTGCCAAGGAAAACTCCAAGGACAGCGCCGAGGATGGCGGCGATCTCGGCTACTTCACCAAGGACCAGATGGTGCCGGAATTCGCGGACGCCGCCTTCAAGCTGGACAAGGGCCAGGTCTCCGATCCGGTGAAGACCCAGTTTGGCTGGCACGTCATCAAGGTCGAGGACAAGCGCCAGAAGCCGATCCCGACCTATGAGCAGGTCTCCGACCAGATCGACCAGTATCTCATCCGCAAGGCGCAGTCCGATCTCGTGACCAAGCTGCGCTCCGATGCGAAGGTCGAGAAGACCTCGGCCGCGCCCTCCGCCGCCCCGGCTGCGCCCGCGACCCCTGCGGCTCCGGCCGGCGCTGCGCCTGCGGCCCCGAAGAACTGACGTTTCTTGATCCGGGCGGTTCTCCGTCCGCATGGAGAAGGCCCGGCCGCTCGCGCGCGCCGGGCCTTTTCTTTGGGCCTCAGGCGGCGCCCTTGAGGATGAGGTGTACGCGGCGCGGGATGTCCTCGGCAGCGCCGAGGTCGCCGGTCAGCAGGCGCATCCAGGCAAAGCCGAACAGCATTTCGACAATGGCTGCACCGTCCGCATCGGCCGGAAGGTCGCCGCGGGCGATGCCGCGCTCGACGATCTCGCGCACATAGGCCCGCCGCTCGATCAGAAAGGCGCGCAGCCGCTCCAGCGCTTCAGGGTCCGACTGGGCTTCGGCGATGATGGAGCGGAAGGCGGCGCCGGCGGGCGTGTGGCGCCAGAAATCAAAGAGCCGGCTCAGGACGTCTTCCAGATCCCCTTGCAGGGAGCCGGTGTCCGCCTGGAGCACGGTCTCCTTCTGCCGCGCATAGACATCGATGAGCAGCGCGGCCTTGTTGGGCCACCAGCGATAGATGGTTGGCTTGCCGGCGCCCGCCCGGCGCGCGACCGCCTCGATGCTGAAACCGCCCAGCCCATTCTCCGCGAGGATCGCCGCTGCCGCATCGAGAATGGCTGCGGCACTCTCCGGGTTGCGCCGGCCCCCGATGGAGGTGCGGCGGCGCGTCGGGGCGGTCTCGGCAGCATCAGTCATGGGGATTGGTTAGAGCACCGGGCGCCGCAATGGCAATGTGGCCGGTGCCCCTTGACCGGCGGGGGCCCTCATTCTAGCTTTATTGAAACGGTCCGTTTCGTTCAAATATGAGCTTCCCATGACCGAGTCGGTGCCGCCCGCTCAGCCTTCTCCCCCCGCGCCGCTCTGCCGCTACCGGCTCTCCGTCGGAGCCTCCCTCGGCGCCTATCCCCTCATCACGGGCATCCTCTACGGGCTCGGTCCACTCACCGAGACGTGGGAGGTGTGGCAGAAGACGCTCGCCATCGTGCCGGTGATGGTGCCCTGCATGGTGTTCGGCGTCATTCCGGGCGTTCAGCGCATCGGCGGGAGGTGGGTGCGGCGGGCGTCGCGGAACTGACGCAGCGGGGCCTTGCCTATGTCATCGAGGTGCGGCACACCCAGCCTGCCAACTCTTTGAGGGCTGTCATGTCCGCGTCCATCTCCCCGCTCGCTCCGTCCGCCTTGCCCGAGGTGCCGCCTGTGCCGGGCGTGCGTTTCGCCACCGCCGAGGCGGGCATTCGCTACCAGGGCCGCACCGATGCGCTGCTCGTGGCGTTCGACAAGGGAACGGCCGTCGCGGGCGTCACGACCCGCTCGCTCTGCCCCTCCGCGCCTGTCGAGTGGTGCCGCGAGGCCCTGAAGAAGGGCAAGGCGCGCGGCCTCGTCGTCAATTCTGGCAATGCCAATGCCTTCACCGGCCTCAAAGGGCGTGAGTCCACCGCGCTGACGGCGCGCATCGCCGCCGATGCGCTTGGCTGCAAGCCCACGGAGATCTTCCTCGCCTCCACCGGCGTCATCGGCGAGCCGCTGGATGCCACCAAGTTCCAGGGCGTGATGGGCGATATGGCCGGCCGCCTCGCCGCCGGCCCGTGGGAAGGCCCCGCGCGTGCCATCATGACCACGGACACCTTTCCGAAGCTCGCCACCGCGCAGGTGCCCTTCGGCAACACCACGGTCACGATCGCTGGCATCGCCAAGGGCGCGGGCATGATCGCCCCCGACATGGCGACCATGCTCTCCTTCGTCTTCACCGATGCGCCCATCGCGGCGCCGGTGCTCCAGAAGCTGCTCTCCAAGCTGGTGGTGAACAGCTTCAATGCCGTGACCGTGGATGGCGACACCTCCACCTCCGATACGCTGCTCCTGTTCGCCACCGGTGCGGCGAAGGAAGTCGGCGCGCCGGCCGTGAAGGACAGTGCCGATCCGGTGCTGCGTCCCTTCCGCAAGGCGCTGAAAGCGGTTCTCAATGATCTGGCCGAGCAGGTCGCCCGCGACGGCGAAGGCGCGCGCAAGCTGATCCGCGTGCACGTGTCGGGCGCCGTCTCCAAGTCGTCCGCCCGCCGCATCGCCTTCTCCATTGCCAATTCGCCGCTGGTGAAGACGGCGGTCGCCGGCGAGGACGCCAACTGGGGCCGCGTGGTGATGGCCGTGGGCAAGGCCGGCGAGCCTGCCGACCGTGACCGCCTCGCCATCTCCTTCGGCGACATCCGCGTGGCGGCGGAGGGCGCGCGCGACCCGTCCTATGACGAGCAGGTGGTCTCCGACTACATGAAGGGCGATGTCATCGACATCCGCGTGGACCTCGGCCTCGGCAAGGGGGCGGATCGCGTCCTGACCTGCGATCTGACCAAGGAATACGTGGCCATCAACGGCGATTACCGCTCGTGAAGATCACGCTCGTCGCCGCCTGCGCGCTGGTGGATGCCGACAACCGGGTGCTGGTGGCCCAGCGCCCGGAAGGCAAGGCGCTGGCCGGCCTCTGGGAGTTCCCCGGCGGCAAGGTGGAGCCCGGCGAGCGGCCCGAAGCCTGCCTCATCCGGGAATTGCATGAGGAACTCGGCATCACGGTGAAGGAGGCGTGCCTTGCGCCCCTCACCTTTGCCAGCCACGGCTATGAGACCTTCCATCTGCTGATGCCGCTGTGGATCTGCCGCCGTTGGGAAGGGCAGGTCATCGCTCGTGAGCACAAGGCGCTGAAGTGGCTGCGCGCAGGCAAGCTGCGCGACATCCCCATGCCGCCGGCGGACGAACCGCTCATTCCGCCGCTGATCGACCTTCTCGGTCCCTGAAGCGGCGGCCGCATGGGTGTGCGGCTGATTCAAGGTTTTTCTTCAAGTATTTATAGATGAGTGTCCCGTCTGCTCGGTCCGCCCGCAGCGTGCGGTGCGGACGTTTGCGCGTGGGCTTCGATGTTATGAGCGGCCCGACGGTTCCGGTCCCGTTGTTACCTGAAGAGTGGCGGTAACAAAAAACCATCATCTGTCCTTGAGACTGCATCCGGAAGTTTTCGTCGCAGAAAAGCACCAATTAAGCGTGGCCATGACCGTTGCGCCGCGCTACCTCTTTCATCCAATATCATGCTCTCTGCATCCGGTGTGTATCCGGATTTGAACAATCATAAGTTGTGGGGCGGGATTTGGGGCGTTGGATGGGGACGGCTCGGGTCGGTTGGGTGGTCATGCTCGCGCTTCTGGTCGCGGCCTGCTCCAGTGGGCCTGGGGAGGCCGACATGAAGGAGGCGATGGACCGTCTGTTCCGGCAGGAGGTGGACACCTATAACGCCAAGGTGAAGGAAGAGAACAAGCGCCTCGGCCGGGCCAAGTTCGCTGAAAAATCCTATCCGGTGATCGCCCAGCTGAAGAAAATCGACTGCGTGCGCCCCGATTCGAAGCCCGGCTACATCTGCTATTTCGAGATGAGCCTCGACGGCATGCAGCAGAAGCGGCCGGGCCGTTTCTATGTGGAAGGTGGCTCCTGGGTCTATGCCCGGCCCTAGAGCCGGAGGGCGTGAGACCCGAGGTCCCGATCTGCGGCCTCACACCACCAGCGGCGCCAGGGCGCGCTTCAGATGCTCCGGCAGCGGCACCGGGCGGCGTGTGTCGCGATCCACATAGACATGGACGAAATAGCCCTGCGCCGAGGCCGTGTCCTCGCCCTGTCGGAAGATGCCGATCTCGTAGCGCACGGAGGTGTTGCCGAGCTTCACCACCCTGAGGCCGGCTTCCACCGTTTCCGGGAAGGTGAGGCTCTGGAAATAGGAGCAGCGGGTTTCGACCACGAGGCCGATGGCCGCGCTCTCGTGCGGGTTCACCCCGTCCGTCCGCATCAGATACTCGGCCACCACCGTATCGAAATAGGCGTAATAAACGACGTTGTTCACGTGGCCATAGACGTCCATGTCCGACCAGCGGGTGGTGATGGGCAGGAAGTGCGGGAAGGACGAGCGCAACGCGGGTGCCTCCCGTTCCCCCTTGGGCGCGGCGTCACGGGGAGCAGCTTCGGCCTTGGTCATCACGGATCACCCTCGTCTCGGACGGGGCGATGGTCACCACGCCGGCCGGAAGGTCAAGCCCGCTCGGCCATCAGGGCGTCTCGCCCGCCGGCTTTTCCGTGGTGCCGAGCGCGTCCGCAAGGCGCATCTTGGCCGAGCCGGGCCGCAGCGGCTTCTGCTGGCTTTCGTGCGGTACCCAGCCGGACAGCCAGACGATCTCGAACGTCGCCCGCACCCGTCCGTCCGCATCGGAGAATCGCTCCGCGTAGATTTCCGCCGCCCGCAGCAGGGTCGCCCGGCGCAGCGGCACGCGGCGGCGCTCGGCCAGCACGTTGCCCGCGCCCATGCGCCGCAGCTCGTTCATCAGCGTGAAGGGGGAGCCGTAGCGCACCACCACGCGATCTACGTCGGTCACCGGCAGAGCAAAACCCGCGCGCTGAAGCAGCCCGCCCATGTCGCGCACGTCCGCGAAGGGGGCGACGCGGGGCGAGACGCCGCCCGTGGTCTCACTCTCGGCTATGGCGAAGGCCTCGCGCAGCTCAGCCAGGCTGCCGCCGCCGATGAGGGCTGCGAGGAACAGCCCGTCCGGCTTCAACGCCCGGCGCACCTGCGCGAAGGCGCCCGGCAGGTCGTTGACCATCTGGAGCGCGAGCGCCGACACCACAAGATCGAGCGAACCATTGGCGAAGGGCAGGGCCTCCTCGTCCGCCACGATCGTGCGTTCCGATGCGGCAAGCCCCGCCGCGAGCGGCGCGGCCCGCATCAGCGTGCCGATGCCGGGATGGCCGGCGAGGGCGCGGGAGAGAAGATCGGTGGGGGTGCCGAGATCCACCGCCGTCTCGAAGCGCCGCTTCACCGTGAGCAGGCGCTCCGACAGGTCTTCCGTCGCCCGCTCCAGCAGGAAGGGCTCGGGGCCGAGGGCGAGGGCGCGGGCCTGACGGGCGCGCAGCAGGGCGCGATCGAAGACGAGGGGATGGCTCATGCGGGTGCATATAGGCGCTTCACGGCCGCGATGCATCCGTCTCAGGGACAGACGGAAAGCGTGACCGGATCGGCTCCGGCCGGCAGGAGATCGCCCATCTGCGTGCAGCGGCCTTCAACGCAGATGCGGTAGTCGGCAGTGGCGCCCGAGCGGCGCAACGCCAGCGAGGGGAGGGGCGCGGCCTTGGGGTGGGCCACGTAGCGGTCGCCCTGGAGCACGGCGTCCGGCGGCGGCTCCATGCCCGCCCCCGATCCCTCGATGCGCATCTCGGTGAGGGTGAGGCCCTCTGCGCTCGCGCGCCAGTCCTCCGCCCATTCCGTTTTCTGCACCGAATGGGTCCACAGGAGCGTGATCGCGGCGCCGAGGCGCACCGTGGCACCGGCGCCCGACAGGCAGATGAGCAGGGGAGCAGCCATGGGCGCGAGTTTACGGGCCGGCCTCCAAAAAGCGAACCCCGCGCCGACGGGCGCGGGGCCGGAGGGCCGGAAGCCACAGGAGATGCGGCCTCGGCGCTATCGAGGGGCCGGGCACTGCCGCCCGGCGTCCCTCAGTTCATGTTGAGGACGATGCGCCCGTCGATGCCGCCTTCTTCCATGCGGTGGAAGATCTCGTTGATGTTCTCGAGCTTGTCCCACGAGAAGTGGGCGGCCACCTGACCGTTGCCGGCGAACTCGAGGGCCTCCTCCAGATCCTGGCGGGTGCCCACGATGGAGCCGCGCACGGTGATGCGCTTCAGCACCGTGTCGAAGATGGGCATGGCGAACATGCCCGGAGGCAGGCCGCACAGGGCCATGGTGCCGTGGGCGCGCAGCACGTTGAACGCCTGTTCGAACGCCTTGGGCGAGACGGCCGTGACGAGCACACCGTGGACGCCGCCGATGGCCTTCTGCACCACGGCACCCGGATCTTCCTCACGGGCGTTCACGACCAGTTCGGCACCCAGCTTCTTCGCCAGTTCCAGCTTGTCGGGGTGCACGTCGATGGCCACCACATGCATGCCCATGGCCTTGGCATACTGCACGGCCATGTGGCCGAGCCCGCCGATGCCCGAAATGGCGACCCATTCGCCCGGCTTCACCTCGGTTTCCTTCAGGCCCTTGTAAACCGTCACGCCGGCGCACAGCACGGGCGCGGCCGGACCCCAGTCCAGCTTGTCGGGCAGGCGGCCCACGTAATTGGGGTCAGCCACCGCATATTCGGCAAAGCTGCCGTTGACGGAATAGCCGGTGTTCTGCTGGTCGGCGCAAAGCGTTTCCCACCCCGTGCGGCAGTGGGGACAATAGCCGCAGGCGGTGTGCAGCCACGGAATGCCCACGCGGTCGCCTTCCTTCACGCGCTTCACCCGGCTGCCGACGCCGACCACGGTGCCGACGCCCTCATGGCCGGGAATGAACGGCGGCTTCGGCTTCACCGGCCAGTCGCCCTTCACCGCATGCAGATCGGTGTGGCACACGCCGGTGGCGGCGATGCGCACGAGAATCTGCTCGGGGCCTGGCTCTGGCACGGGCACCTGCTCGATCACGAGGGGCTGGCCCAGCTGGTGGACGACGGCGGCTTTCATCATGTTGGTCATGGCCGGTCTCCTTCTGCCGCGGAGAAGACCGCAGGCCGCCGGGGCGCACCTTGATCCGCATCAAGCTCCTGCCAGTGACGGAGCGTTCACTCCGGCGGGCGGTATGGCGTTATTGGAATTTTTGCTCAACAGGTGTCGCAACGGCACCGTTGCATTGCTTGATGCGGATCAACGCAGCCGATGCGGCGCGGCAGGACAGTGCCGCATCCCCGGACGCATCGCTGATCGACGGGGAGCAGGGCGCACGGCGCCCGGGCGGTGCCGCGTGCGGGCGGCGTCCCTTGGGGCTCCAGCAGGATGCCTGCCGACCGGCGGGCCCGGTCCTCTCACCGAATGGAAACGGCCATGGCTTACGCAAGCACCAATCCCTTCACCGCCGAGGTCCTCCAGACCTTTCCCAACGCCACCGATGCCGAGGTGGTGGCGGCCATCGACGCCGCCCATGCCGCATTCCTGGGCTGGCGCGAGACGTCCTTCGCCTATCGCGCCCGCATCCTCCAGAACGCCGCCGACCTGCTGCGTCGCGATGTGGACGGCTATGCCCGCCTGCTGACGCTGGAGATGGGCAAGCTCTTCTCCGAGGCGAAGGGCGAGGTGGAACTCTCCGCCCGCATCTTTGAATATTATGTCCAGAATGCCGAGCGTCTGCTCGAGCCCGAGCCGCTGCCCGTGGCCGATCCGGCGGAAGGGAAGGCTGTTCTGGTCTGCGAGCCGCTTGGGGTGCTGCTGGCCATCGAGCCGTGGAACTTCCCCTACTACCAGATCGCCCGCATCATCGCGCCGCAGCTCTCGGCGGGGAATACCGTCCTGCTGAAGCACGCCTCCAACGTGCCCCAGAGCGCCGCCGCCTTCGAGCGTCTGATGCTGGAGGCCGGACTGCCGAAGGGCGCCTTCCGCAACCTTTACGCCACCCGCGCGCAGATTGAGCTCATCCTCAACGATCCGCGTGTCCATGGCGTTGCCCTCACCGGCTCGGAAGGGGCGGGTGCGGAGGTGGCGTCCGTTGCTGGCAAGGCGCTCAAGAAATCCACCATGGAGCTTGGCGGCGCCGACGCCTTCGTCGTGCTTAAGGATGCGGACCTTGCCAAGACGGTGAAATGGGCGGTCTTCGGCCGCCACTGGAACGGCGGGCAGGTGTGCGTCTCGTCCAAGCGCATGATCATCGTGGACGAGGTCTATGACGCCTTCTTCGAGCAGTACAAGGCGGGTGTCGCGGGCCTGAAGGCGGGCGATCCCTTCGATGCGCAGACGACGCTCGCGCCCCTGTCTTCGCAGGGGGCCGCGGACGAGGTGAAGCAGAAGATCCAGGAGGCGGTCGCCCATGGCGCCACCGCCATCGAGGTGGGCGCGCCGGTGCCGAACCAGGGCGCCTTCGTGCAGCCCACCATCCTCACCAACATCACCGAGGACAATCCGGCCCGCTACTGGGAGTTCTTCGGTCCCGTCTCCATGCTCTTCCGCGCCAAGGACGAGGACGATGCGGTGCGCATCGCCAACGACTCGCCCTTCGGTCTCGGCGGCTCGGTCTTCACGTCCGATACCAAGCATGGCGCGGAAGTTGCGAAGCGCATCTCCACCGGCATGGTGTTCGTGAACCACCCTACCATGGTGAAGGCGGACCTGCCTTTCGGCGGCATCCGCCGCTCGGGCTATGGGCGCGAACTCCTTGGTCTCGGGCTCAAGGAGTTCGTCAACCACAAGCTCATCGACGTGGTGGACATCGACGCGCCCTTCTGAGCGCGAACTCATCCCCGCGCGGCCCGCACCGCGCGGGGATCTGTCACACCGGACGCGGCGGCGCGCGCCGCACCTGGAGCAGGTGCCAGCCGAGGAAGACGGCGAGGAGCGCGAAGCCGGAAATGTCCGACATGGGCACGGCGGCGACGAAAAGCAGCGCCGCCAGCCCCGCGACGATGCGCTCGATGAGGCCGAGCGGTCCGAACAGCCAGCCGATGGCGATGGCCCCCAGCAGCCCGATGACGATGCAGGCCTTGGTGAACACGTAGGCTACCTCGACCCAGTAGCCGTAATGGGCAGCGATCTCGCCGCCCTGCTGGAGCATGAGGGTCGGCTCGTAGACAGCCATCACCGGAATGAGAAAGCCGGCGAGCGCGATGCGGCAGGCTTGCCAGCCGATGGCATCGGGCGAGGCCTTGGCGATGGGCGCCGCGGCGAGGGCGGCGAGGGCCACAGGCGGCGTCAGGTCGGCGATGATGCCGTAATAGAAGACGAACATGTGGCTGACGATCAGCGGCACGCCCAGCGAGAGCATGGCGGGCGCCGCCAGCGAGGCGGTGATGATGTAGGTGGGGATCGTCGGGATGCCGGTGCCGAGGATGATGCTGGTGACGATGGTCAGCAGCAGCGAGAGCCACAGCGTCTCCTTGCCGATGGACACCACCCAGCCGCCGAAGATCGTCGCCGTGCCGGTGAGCGTGAGCACGCCGATGACCGTGCCGACGATGGCGCAGGCCATGCCCACGGGCAGCGCCTGCCGGGCACCTTCCGCCAGCCCGTCACGGCAGAGCGCCAGCGTCGCCCGCCCGCCGCGGGTGATCCCGTTCACGACGATGAGCGCCAGCACGAGGCCGACGATGACCATGACGCCGAACTGGAAGAAGCTGGCGCACACGAGCCCGATGAGGATCCAGAAGGCGAGGCGTAGCGCGGGCTTTCCCGCTTCGCCGGCAAGGCTCTGGCCGAGGATGAGCACCACGGTGAGCGCGAGGCCTACGGCGCCGGCGAACAAAGGCGTGTAGCCCGCGAACAGCAGATAGACGAGCACGGCGAGCGGCAGCAGCAGATACCAGCCGCGCCGCAGCGCCGGGATCACGCGCGGCACCCTGTCCTTCGGGATGCCGACGAGGCCGTGCTTGCCGGCTTCCAGATGCACCATCCAGAAGGCGGAGGCGAAATAGAGGATGGCCGGGATGATGGCGGCCTTTACGATGGTGGCGTAAGGCACGCCGATGGTCTCGGCCATGATGAAGGCCACCGCCCCCATCACCGGCGGCATGATCTGCCCGCCCATGGAGGCGGTGGCCTCCACCCCGCCCGCGAAGGAGGCGGAATAGCCGAAGCGCTTCATCAGCGGGATGGTGAACTGGCCGACCGTCACCACATTGGCGACGCCCGAGCCGGAAATGGTGCCCATGAGGGCGGAGGAGAAGACCGCCACCTTCGCCGGCCCGCCCCGCGCGCGCCCGAAGAGGCCCAGCGCGATGTCGTTGAAGAGCTGGATCATGCCGGCCCGCTCCAGGAACGTGCCGAACAGGACGAAGAGGAAGATGTAGGTGGCGGAGACCGCGATGGGCGTGCCGTAGATGCCCTCCGTGCCGAAGGACATCTGCTCCACGATCTGCTCCAGCGAATAGCCGCGATGGTCGAGCGGGGCGGGCAGATACTGGCCGAACAGACCATAGAGCAGGAAGGCGCCGCAGATGAGCGGCAGGGCCGCCCCCATCATCTGCCAGGAGATGACGAACACCACCACGATGAGCGCGATGCCCATCACGAAATCGGCCTGCGAGATCTCGCCGGCCCGCAGGATCAGGTCGTTATAGAAGATCCACTGGTAGAGCCCGGTGCCGAAGCCGATGAGCCCCAGCCCCCAGCCGAGCGCCAGCGTCGCCTTGTTCGTCGAGCGGTGGTTGGCGATGAGCGCCGCCGAGATGAGGCACAGGAAGCCCACGTGCAGCGCGCGGATCACCTGGCTGGGCAGGATGGCATAGGTGGAGACGAAGAGCTGGTAGGCCGAGAAGGCGATGGCGATCCAGAACAGCAGCGTGCCCTTGAAGCCCGTGCCGAAGCCGGGCGGCAGGCCATGTTCCATGTCGTCGATGGGGGCGAAGGTCTGGGGCGGGGTGATGTCGCTGTCGGCGGGGATGCTCGGCGTGCTCATGAAGGCATCGCTCCACGGGTCGGCGCCGCCGGAGGCGGCTACGCGATGAGGCAGGAGGAAAACGCGGGCGGGTGGGCACCCCACGGCGCCCACTCAAACGTCGCATCACGGGCCGCCTGGCGCGGCGCAGGAACCCTCAGGGCGTGACGCCCTGCTCCTTGAAGTATTTCTCGGCGCCCGGATGGAAGGGCACGGGAGACCCCTTCATGGCATCTTTAAGGGAGATGGACTTCGCCGCCACATGGGCCGCCTGCAACTCCGGCAGGTTCTCGAAGATGGCCTTGGTGATGGCATAGACATCACCCTCCTTCATGTCCTCGCGCACCACGAGGAAGTTCGGCACGGCGGCGGTCGGCACGTCCTTGTCCTGCCCGGTATAGGTGCCGGCGGGAATGGAGGCCTTCAGATAGGGCGTGCCCACTTTCTCCACGACGCTCGCCGGAATCTCCACCACGTTGATCTCCACGGAGGTGGCGAGATCCTTGATGGAAGCAACGCCGAGGCCGGCGGACTGGAGCGTGGCGTCGAGCTGGCGGTTTTTCATCAGCTCCACGGATTCGGCGAAGGGCAGATATTCCACCTTGCCGAGATCCTCATATTTGAGGCCGGCGGCATTCAGGATGGCGCGGGCATTGAGCTCCGTGCCGGACTTCGGCGCACCCACCGAGAGGCGCTTGCCCTTCAGATCGGCGATGCTCTTGATGCCGCTGTCCTTGGACGCGACGATCTGGATGTAGTTGGGATAGATGGCCGCCAGCGCGCGCACCTTCTTGAGCGGCGTCTTGAAGCCGGCGTCCTCCTTGCCCGCCCAGCCGTCCGCGAGGCTGTCGGCGAGCGTGAACCCGATCTCGCCCTTGCCCTGCTGGATGAGGATGAGATTCTCCACCGAGGCCTTGGTGGCCTGCACGGAGGGGCGGGCGCCCGGCACCTTGTCCGAGACGATCTTCGAGATGGCGACGCCGAGCGGATAGTAAACGCCCGATGTGCCGCCTGTCAGGATGTTGATGAAGTCTGCCCGCGCCGCAAGCGGGGAGAGGGCGAAAACGGCTGCAAGCGCAGCAAGCGCGAGTTTTCTCAAGGGCGTTCTCCCAAATCAGTTTTGTTTTGCTTTGGGAGTGAGGCTATCGCCTCTCCGGCCAAAGGCCAGAGGCTTTTGCGGGCCTTCGACGAATTTCCCATGGTGAGCGCTGGCGGAGCCGCGGCGGCGTTGCCCTCGGCCTGCGCGCGCGCTAGGACTATTGGCATAAAGTATACAAAGGGGAACGCCATGCCGTCCGATCGGGACATCCTGCTCGCCCTGTTCGATGCCGCGCTGAATGCCGCCGTGCCCGAGGGCAAGTTCGAGGGCCGCCTGCCGGAGCCGCCGAAGGGGCGCACCATCGTGATCGGCGCCGGCAAGGCGTCCGCCCGCATGGCGCGGGCCTTCGAGGCGGCGTGGGGACGGCCCTGCGAGGGCCTGATCGTGACCCGCTACGGCCATGGCTGCGAGACGCAGCATATCGAGATTGTGGAAGCCGCCCATCCGGTGCCCGATCAGGCCGGGCTCGATGCCGCACGTCGCATTCTGGAACTCGCCCGCTCCGCGGGACCGGATGATCTCGTGGTGTGCCTCATGTCCGGCGGCGCCTCGGCGCTTCTGACGCTGCCGGCCGAGGGGCTGACGCTGGCTGACAAGCAGGCGCTGAACAAGCAGCTTCTGAAGTCCGGCGCGCCCATCGGCATCATGAACCGGGTGCGCAAGTCCGTCTCCGCCATCAAGGGCGGGCGGCTGGCAGCCGCCATCGCGCCCGCGCGGGCCGTGACCTATCTCATCTCCGACGTGCCGGGGGACGACCCCGCGGCCATCGGCTCCGGCCCCACTATTCCCGAGGCCTCGGACCCGGAAGAGGTGCTGCGCCTCATGCGGGCCTGGGGCATCGAGGCGAGCCCGGAGCTTGAGGCCGTCATCCGCGCCAATGTGGTCTCCGGCGAGGCCCTGCCCGGGCAGGAGGTGCACATGATCGCGACCCCGCTCATGGCGCTTCAGGCGGCGGAAGCCAAAGCCCGCGACTTCGGTCTCACCCCTCTCATTCTCGGGGACGCCATCGAGGGCGAGGCGCGCGAGGCGGCGAACGTCTTCGCCGGCATCTCCCGCTCGGCGGCCACCCATGGCCTGCCGGTGAAGGCGCCCTGCGTGCTGCTCTCGGGCGGCGAGACCACCGTCACGGTGCGCGGCAAGGGGCGCGGCGGGCGCAATGTGGAGTTCCTGCTGGCGCTCGCCCTCGCGCTGAAGGGCGAGGCCGGTCTCAGCGCCATCGCCTGCGACACGGACGGGGTGGACGGCACGGAGGACAATGCGGGGGCGTGGTTCGACGCGGCCATTCTGGAAGAGGCCCGCGCCAAGGGCCTCTCGGCCGATGCCTTCCTCGCCAACAATGACGGCTACAGCTTCTTCGCGGCGCTGGACCGGTTGGTGGTGACGGGGCCGACACTGACCAACGTCAACGACTTCCGCGCCATCCTCATTCGCTGAGCCGGCTCTGCTCCATAGCCGACAATGTTGCATGTTGCTGCGGCGCAGCAGGGCTGCGCCGTTCGCATGGCCTTTGTGAAGCTCTGATATATCAGCCGCTTGCTCCGCTCCGTCCCCGGCAGGCGCGGGGAATTGCTCCAATGTGGTAGGTCAGTTCCCTTGACCTTTGCTGCGATGCACATAGTTTCGCAGCACAAGCCGATGGGGGAGGCTGGCGAGGACATCAGGAGTTTCACCATGAGCGACGAGCGCGCACCGGGCATCATCCGCAAGCTGTGGCCCGGCGAAGTTCAGATCTTCCGTGAGCATCTCCTGCGCCTGGACACCGAGACCCGCCGCAGCCGTTTCGGCTCCGCCGTCAGCGACGAGTTCATCACCCATTATTCCGAACGGGTGTTCCGCTCCGGCTCCGTGGTTCATGGCTGCTTCGTGGACGGCGTGCTCCGCGCCGCTGCCGAGCTTTATCCCTTCTCCGAAATCCTGCCGACGGAAGGCGAGGCTGCCTTCAGCGTCGAGGCCGCGTTCCAGAATCTGGGTCTCGGCACTTTGCTCATGAGCCGCACCGTGCTGTGCGCCCGCAACCGTGGCATCCGCACGCTGCACATGAGCTGCCTCGCCCGCAACCGCCGCATGCAGCAGATCGCCCGCAAGTTCGACGCCGACTTCACCTTCGAGACCGATGAAGTGGTGGCGCAGCTGAAGGCGCCCTTCCCGACGCTCGCCTCACTCACCCGCGAGGCCACGGCCGATGCGCAGGGCATGGCCGGCGCGCTGTTCCAGGCCCAGTGGACCGCCGGCCAGCGCATGCTGAGCCTGGTGCTGAGCCCCACCGGGGCCTGAGTCGCCCGGCGGTCAGTGCACCGCCGTCTTCGATACCAGATTGACGATTAGGACGCCGGCGATGATGAGCCCGAGGCCCACCGCGCCGGCAAGATCGAGGCTCTGGCCGTAGAGCGCCCAGCCCACGCCGGCCACCAGCACGATGCCGACGCCCGACCATGTGGCATAGGCGATGCCCACCGGAATCGTCTTCAGCGTCAGCGACAGGCAGACGAACGCCACGCCATATCCGACGATGACGATCAGGCTCGGCACCAGCCGGGTGAAGCCCTCGGCTGCCTTGAGCGCCGAGGTGGCGATGACTTCGGCGACGATGGCCACGAACAGCAGCGCATAGGTCATGGATCAGGTCCGGCACGGGAAGTGCGTCGAAACACTATCGCGCGCGGCGTGGAGGTAAAATCCGCAGTTTCCCGCATACGGCTCGGAAAGGACGTATCCGACAATTCCCGAATTGCGCGGACGGGGCCAGCCGCCCCATAGCTGTCGCGATGCCGAGCCGTCAGGCTGCTGAACCCCAAGGGGCTGATCTTCGCCTTCGTGATCTTCCCGCAGGGCGATCCGCCGGCCCTTCCGGGCGCCTTCGGCCTGTTCGCGGTGGAACTGGCGCTCATCGGCACCCTGTGGGTGGTCATGGGCCATGTGCTGGCCAAAGCCGCGGGGCGCTTTGCCACCCCGCTCGGGATTTCCCGCAGCGCCGCCGTGGCGCTGGGGGGGCTCGGCTCTCCTGTTCGGCTCGGCCCTCGCGGCGATGGCGGGCGCTCCTCAGCCCAGCGCCCTGAGGTGGCGCATGGGGCGGCCGGGCGCGATGGCCTGCGCGGCCGAGACGATGGCAGCCGCATCGACGCCATGGTGGCGATAGAGATCCTGCAGGCTGCCGGTCTGGCCGAAATGCTCGACACCCAGCGCCCGCTGCCGGTGGCCCATCACCGAGCCGAGCCAGCCGAGCGTCGCGGGATGGCCGTCGATCACGCTCACCAGCCCGCAATGGCGGGGCAGGGGCGCCAGCAGGCGCTCCACATGGCTCTCGGCGCTGTAATGGCCCTGCTCGCGCGCCCGTGACGCGGCGGTCCAGCCGGCGTTCAGCCGGTCGGCGGAGGTGACCATGAGCAGGCCGACGTCCCGCCGGTCCTCGGCGATCAGGCCCACCGCCTCGATGGCTTCCGGCGCCAGCGCGCCCTGCACGGCGATCACCACCTCCGCGTTGGGTCCGGGCTCACGCAGCCAATAGGCGCCGTCCACCATGTGCCGCTTCTGGGTTTGCGTGAAGGCGCGGCGGGGCTGTTCCAGCGCGCGGGTGGAGAGGCGGAAATAGACCGAGCCGCCGGTCTCGTCCCGCAGCCAGTTGCGGGCCTCGTCCGGGCCGCCGCCGTCACGCTGCACGTAATCGAAGGCGAATTCCACCAGCACCGCCAGTTCGTCCACGAAGGCCGGCTCGAAGGCGGCAAGCCCATCCTGCGACATGCCGATGAGCGGGGTGGCGATGGACTGGTGCGCTCCGCCCTCCGGCGCCAGCGTGATGCCGGACGGGGTGGCCACGAGGATGAAGCGGGCGTCCTGATAGCAGGCATAGTTCAGGGCATCGAGACCCCGGCAGATGAAGGGGTCGTAGAGCGTGCCCACGGGGATGAGCCGGGCACCGAACAGCGAGTGGGAGAGGCCGAGGGCCGAGAGCATGAGGAACAGGTTCATCTCGGCGATGCCCAGTTCCATGTGCTGCCCGTCCGGCGAGAACTCCCAGTTGAAGGTGGAGGGGATGCGCTCGCGCTTGAACACGTCCGCCAGCTCCCGCTGGGCGAAGAGGCCGCGCCGGTTCACCCACGGGCCGAGATTGGTGGAGACGGTCACGTCCGGCGAGGTTGTGACGATGCGGCTCGCGAGCGCGCTGTCGCCCCGCGCCAGATCCTGAAGGATGAGGCCGAAGCCGGCCTGCGTGGAGAGCGAGGCATTGGGCGGCGGCGCGATGGACGGGACGGCCAGCGCAGCGTCGGAATAGCGCCGGGTGCCCTCGCGGCGGAAGGGCACGTCCTTCAGGAAACGCTCCAGCGTCGCGGGCGGCAGGGTGAGCCCCTCGAAGCGGTCCCACTCATGGCCCGCGCGGATGTTCATGGCGGCGCGCAGCGTGTCCATCTGCGTCGGCGTCATGAGGCCGGCGTGATTGTCCTTGTGGCCGGCGAGCGGCAGGCCGAAGCCCTTCACCGTGTAGCAGAGGAAGCAGACCGGCCGGTCGTGGTCGATGCCGTCGAAGGCGTCGAGGATGGTCGGCAGGTCGTGTCCGCCCAGATTGGTCATCAGGGCGGAGAGTTCGGCATCCGAGCGCGCCTCGACGAGGCGGGTCACGTCGCCCTGATCGCCCAGATCATCCATCAGGCGCTTGCGCCACGCCGCGCCGCCCTGGAAGGTGAGGGCGGAATATTCGCCGTTCGGGCAGGTGTCGATCCAGTGGCGCAGCTTCTCGCCGCCGGGCTCGCGGAAGGCGGCCTGCTGGAGCGAGCCGTATTTGAGCACGACCACCTGCCAGCCCATGGCCTCGAAGATGCCGATGAAGCGCTCGTACAGACCCTCGCGCACCACGGCATCGAGGCTCTGGCGGTTGTAATCGACGATCCACCAGGTGTTGCGCACGTCGTGCTTCCAGCCCTCCAGCAGGGCCTCGAACACATTGCCCTCGTCCAGTTCCGCATCGCCCACGAGGGCGATCATGCGGCCCTCCGGCCGATCGGTGAGGCCGTGGGCGCGCACATAATCCTGCGCCAGCGAGGCGAACAGCGTCTGCGCGACCCCGAGGCCCACGGAGCCGGTGGAGAAGTCCACGTCGTCCGTATCCTTGGTGCGGGAGGGATAGGACTGGGCGCCCTTATAGGCGCGGAACGCCTCCAGCTTCTCGCGCGTTTGGGCGCCGAGCAGATACTGGATGGCATGGAAGATGGGGCTCGCGTGCGGCTTCACCGCTACCCGGTCCTGTGGCCGGAGGGTGTGGAAGTAGAGCGCGGTCATGATCGTGGCGAGCGAGGCGGAGGACGCCTGATGCCCGCCCACCTTGAGGCCATCCGTGGAGGGGCGCAGGTGGTTGGCATTGTGGATGGTCCAGCTGGCGAGCCAGAGCGCCTTGCGCTCCAGTTCGGCGAGGATCTCCAGCTCTTGCGCCGTGGTCACGATGTCGTCCTCCGGATGGTCTGCTTCTTGGTGCCGCGCGAGAGGCGGTTCCGGGAGGATAGCGCCGTCCAGCGGGTGGTTCTTGCCGATCTATCCTCCGGATGGCGACTAGTTTGGTAGATTTTGCCGCCGGGGTGTCATCTCGCGGTATGACATTCCAGTTCTTGCGGCACGCCTTGTCCGCGGCGGAAACGGGTTGCCCCGAGAGACACCGCCGGCCACATCCCGCTTCCTCGCAGATTTTGAGGCGATTCCCGGCTCCGATGGGTTCAAGCTGAGCGGATCGCGCGTCAGGACGGACCCAAGGGAGAGAAAGCGATGACCATTCGCGTCGGCATCGGCGGCTGGACCTTCGAACCCTGGCGCGGCACCTTCTTCCCGCCCGGCCTGCCCCATGCCCGCGAGCTGGAATATGCCGCGGGCCAGGTGACGACCATCGAGGTCAACGGCACCTTCTACCGGACCCAGACCCCCAAGACCTTCGCCAGTTGGGCCGCGCAGGTGCCGGACGGTTTCGTCTTCTCCCTGAAGGCGCCGCGCTACGCCACGAACCGCCGGGTGCTGGCGGAGGGCGGCGAGAGCATCGCCCGCTTCGTGGAGAGCGGCCTTGCGGAACTGGGCGACAAGCTCGGCCCCATCAACTGGCAGTTCCCGCCCACCAAGGCCTTCGACCCCGACGATTTCGGCGCTTTCCTCAACCATCTGCCGGAGACCGTGGACGGGGTGAAGCTGCGCCACGCCTTGGAAGTGCGCCATGCCTCCTTTTGCACAGCGGAATTCGTGGCGCTGGCCCGAAAGCACAAGATGGCGGTCATTTTCGCTGATGATGACGACTATCCCGCCATCGCCGACGTGACGGCGGATTTCGTCTACGCCCGCCTCCAGCGGGCGCGGGAGGAAGAGCCCACCGGCTACAGCCCCGACGTTCTCAAGGGATGGCTCGAACGGGCGCGCATTTGGGAAGCCGGAGGCGTGCCCGAGGATCTCCCGTCCTATGGTGATCCCGCTCCCAAGCCGAAGAAGGCGGCCAGGCGCGACGTGTTCGTCTACATGATCAACGGCGCCAAGGTGCGGGCGCCGGCGGCGGCGCAGGCCCTACTCGCCCTTGTCCGATAGGTGGTGCACGCCCAGCTGCTCGGACAGGCGCGTCAGCACGGCGAAGATGAGGGCGGTGGACCAGCCGAACAGCAGCATGCCGTTCGCCGCCGTCACCGGTCCGAGCAGGCGCCAGGGCTTGGCGGGCAGGAGGTCGCCATAGCCGAGCGTCGTGAAATTCACGAAGGCGAGGTAATAGGAATCCTTGTCCTGCACCACGCCGTCCACTGCGACATAGGCCACGGCCCACACCGCCACCTCCACGAGATGGGCGAAGGTGAGGATGGCGCCGGTCAGCATCATGCCGAGCAGCAGGCCGCGCATGGCGTGGCGCAGGCGTACCCGCTTCGTGAACACGAGCAGCGCCCGCACGAGGAAGACGCTGGCCACCGAATGGATGACCACCGTGATGAGGCTGATGAGGATTCCGTAGACCAGCTCTGCGGGCATTCATCCAACTCCACCTGCGCCGTTTCCGTCCATGGCCGTCGAGTGGGGAAATAACAAGGCCTCTCGCGCGTCCCGGCGGACGTGCCGCGCCCCCCGGGCGCCGGAACCCGGCGAGGACGGGATGTGTTATGATGCGACCCATCGCGACGCCGTGCGGAAGCCCCGCCGCCCGCGAGCCGGTGAACCGGGCGGCCATTCCCGGAAAAGCTCATGTTCCCGCCGGCGCGGACGAAAAGGAACGGCGCGCGACCTCTCCAGACAAGGAGGCACGCTCATGACGCCGAACACAGCACAGGACAAGCCGGTCAAGCTGCAATACTGGCCGAGCTCCCACACGGTGGACGCCCCCGACAGCTGGCCGGAGCCCTATGGCTTCGACACGGTGGAGGATGCGGTGGTGTTCGCCATGACCCAGTCGCCGGCCAATCGCGAGCTGGCCTGGCTGCGCACCGACAAGGGCGAGGTGATGAAGCCCGACCAGATCTACCGCCGCTGGGCGTTGCGGGCGATCTGAGACCTGTGCGAACCACAGCGCAGGGTTGCGTTTAGCCGGCGGATCAATCCCGCTCCCGCCCGTGCGCCCGGAAATGCGCACGGGCGTTGATCTCCGCCGGGTATCGTGTATTTTGCGCCGCAAAATCAAGGAAGCGGGTTCGAGCCAATCGGGCCCGCGTTTTGCTGTTCAGGAACCCCATGCAGCTGCGCAACATCGCCATCATCGCCCACGTCGACCACGGAAAGACCACGCTGGTGGACAAGCTCCTCCAGCAGTCCGGCTCCTTCCGCGAGAACCAGCGCGTGGCCGAACGCGTGATGGATTCGAACGACCTCGAAAAAGAGCGCGGCATCACCATTCTCGCCAAGGCGACCTCGGTGGTGTGGAACGACATCCGCATCAACATCGTGGACACCCCCGGCCACGCCGACTTCGGCGGCGAGGTCGAGCGCATCCTCTCCATGGTGGACGGCGCCATCGTTCTCGTGGACGCGGCCGAAGGCCCCATGCCGCAGACCAAGTTCGTGGTCGGCAAGGCGCTGAAGATCGGCCTCAAGCCCATCGTCGCCATCAACAAGGTGGACCGTCCCGACGGGCGTCCGCAGGAAGTCATCAACGAGGTGTTCGACCTGTTCGCGGCGCTGGACGCCAATGACGAGCAGCTCGACTTCCCGATCCTCTACGGTTCCGGCCGCGACGGCTGGATGGCGCTGACCCCGGAAGGCCCGAAGGACGAGGGCCTCGGCCCGCTGTTCGAGCTCGTGGTCAAGCACGTGCCCCCGGCGAAGACCGAGGACGGCGCGTTCCGCATGCTCGGCACGCTGCTGGAAGCCAACCCCTTCCTCGGCCGCATCATCACCGGCCGCATCGCCTCCGGCACCGTGAAGCCCAACCAGTCCATCAAGGTCATCGACCGCGAGGGCAAGCTGGTCGAGACGGGCCGCGTCTCCAAGATCCTCGCTTTCCGCGGCATCGAGCGTTCGCCGATCGAAGTGGGTGAGGCGGGCGACATCGTCTCCATCGCCGGCCTCGTGAAGGGCTCGGTGGCCGACACCTTCTGCGATCCCTCGGTGGATACGCCCATCCAGGCGCAGCCGATTGATCCGCCCACCGTCACCATGAGCTTCATCGTCAACGACAGCCCGCTCGCGGGCACCGAGGGCGACAAGGTGACGAGCCGCATGATCCGCGACCGCCTGTTCAAGGAGGCCGAGGGCAACGTCACGCTGAAGATCGAGGAATCCGCCGACAAGGATTCGTTCTTCGTCTCCGGCCGCGGCGAACTCCAGCTCGCCATCCTCATCGAGACCATGCGCCGCGAGGGCTTCGAGCTCGCCGTGTCGCGTCCGCGCGTCGTCTTCTCCCAGGATGAGGACGGCAACACGCTGGAGCCGATCGAGGAAGTCGTCATCGACGTGGACGAGGAATATTCCGGCACGGTGGTGCAGAAGATGTCCGAGCGCCGCGCCGAGATGGTGGAGATGCGCCCCTCCGGCGGCAATCGCCAGCGCCTCCTGTTCCACGCTCCGACCCGCGGCCTCATTGGCTACCAGTCCGAACTGCTGACCGACACCCGTGGCACGGCGATCATGAACCGCCTGTTCCACTCCTATCAGCCGTTCAAGGGCGACATCCCCGGCCGCATCAACGGCGTGCTCATCTCCAACGAACAGGGCGAGGCGGTGGCCTATGCGCTGTGGAACCTGGAAGATCGCGGCCCGATGGTGATCGAGCCCGGCTGGAAGGTCTATCAGGGCATGATCATCGGCATCCACAACCGGGACAACGACCTGGAAGTGAACGTGCTGAAGGGCAAGAAGCTCACCAACATCCGCACCACCTCCAAGGACGAGGCGGTGCGCCTGACCCCGCCGATCCGCATGACGCTGGAGCGGTCGCTGGCCTGGATCCAGGACGACGAGCTGGTGGAAGTGACGCCCAAGTCCATCCGCCTGCGCAAGCGCTATCTCGATCCGAACGAGCGCAAGCGCATGAAGGGCAAGGTGGACGTCGCCTGACGTCCAAGCCCGTCTGAAACGAGAAAAGCCCCGGTGCGCGCACCGGGGCTTTTCTTTTGTCTGCTTCATCCGCCTTGGCGGGCAGGGCGCTCGTTCAGGCCGAGCGCTTGGCGGTCGCCGCGATGAGCGCGTCGAGGGAGGGCTTCTCCGCCGGCAGGCCGGTGGGGCTGATGAGGCCGCGGGCGCCGTCGAGCGCGCCGGGCTTCAGTTCGAGGCCGAGCAGGCGTGCCGGATCGAACGGGCCGGGCATCCAGAGCCCGCTGGTCTTCTGTGCCGAAAAGCCGAAGCGCGCATAATAAGGCGCATCGCCCACCAGCAGCACGGCGTCGTGGCCGAGCGCTTCGGCGCGTTCGAGGGCCGCACGCATCATCTGGCCGCCGAGGCCGCGATCGCGGAACCAGGGGTGGACCGCGAGCGGGCCGAGCAGCAGCGCCGGTCGGGCGGGTCCGGCGGAGACGTGCCACAGGCGCACCGTTGCCGCCAGCCGGCCGTCCGGCCCATGGGCGGCGAGCGCCAGACCCTCCGCCGGCAACCGGTCCTCGCGGATCCGCTCGGATGCCTTCTCGAACCGCTCCGGCAGGCAGAGGTCCAGCAGGGCCTCGCGTGCGGCGGCTTCTTCCCGTTTCTCAGCGACGATCTCGATCATCGACATCTCCCGTGCCGCCTTCAGCGGCCGAAGGATGCCCATCCGGCGCAGCAAGCCGCGCCAGCCCGAAGGCTTATGGAAGGGGTGCGGAGGAAAAAGGGGACCCGCCCCTCGGGAAAGCACGGGCGAGGCCACCCGCGCGGCGCGGCGGAAGCCGCGCGCCGTTGGCGCCTCGCCCGGAGCCGGCGGCGTTGCTGCCGCCGGCTGCGATCAGATCACGTAGGACTTCAGCGGCGGGAAGCCATTGAACGCCACCGCCGAATAGGTGGTGGTGTAGGCGCCGCAGGCCTCGATGAGCACCTTGTCGCCGATGGACAGCGACAGGGGCAGTTCCACCGGTGTCTTCTCATAGAGCACGTCGGCCGAATCGCAGGTCGGGCCGGCGAGGACGCACGGGGCGGTGTCGTCCCCGTCGCGCGGCGTGCGCAGCGGGTAGCGGATCGCCTCGTCCATGGTCTCGGCGAGCCCGCCGAACTTGCCGATGTCCAGATAGACCCAGCGCATGGTGTCGCTCTCGGCCTTCTTGGAGATCAGCACCACCTCGGTCTCGATGATGCCGGCATTGCCGACCATGCCGCGACCGGGCTCCATGATGGTCTCGGGGATGGCGTTGCCGAAATGGCGGCGCAGCGAATCGAAGATCGCCTCGCCATAGGCCTGCGCCTTGGGAACATCCTGAAGATACTTCGTCGGGAAGCCGCCGCCGAGGTTCACCATGGAGAGCGAGATGCCGCGCACGGCGCACTCGCGGAAGATATAGGCCGCAGAGCCGAGCGCCTGATCCCAGGCATGCACGTTCTTCTGCTGCGAGCCCACATGGAAGGACACGCCATAGGGCGAGAGGCCGAGGCGGAAGGCATGCTCCAGCACGTCCGGCGCCATCTCCGGGACGCAGCCGAACTTGCGCGAGAGCGGCCATTCGGCGCCCGCGCCGTCGCAGAGGATGCGGCAGAACACGCGCGCGCCGGGGGCAACGCGGGCGATCTTCTCGACTTCCTCGTAGCAGTCGACCGCGAACAGGCGCACGCCGATCTTGTAGGCGCGCTCGATGTCGCGCTCCTTCTTGATCGTGTTGCCGAAGGAGATGCGGTCGGGGGTGGCGCCGGCGAACAGCGCCATCTCGATCTCCTGCACCGAGGCGCAGTCGAAGCACGAGCCCAGCTCGGCGAGGGCCTTCAGGATGGCCGCGTCGGGATTGGCCTTCACCGCGTAGAAGACACGGGTGTCAGGCAGCGCACGGGCGAACGCAGTATAGTTCGCGCGCACCACATCGAGGTCAACGACGACGCAGGGACCATCCTCACGTCGGTTCCGAAGGAATTCGCGGATGCGATCGGTCATGGCAACCTCCCGTGACCTAGAAGCCTCGTGAAGCGCGGCCTTCGCCGCGCGACGACAGTCAGGCGGATCGCGACGTTCACCGCCGCCAATCCGGGGCACGCGCACCTGCGTCCGGAGGCGTGATGGAAGCGCCTTCGTCCGACGGGCCGTACCCGCTTCGCCGGGTTCTCACCGGCCGCAAATCGCGCCGAGCGGCACCGCTCCCTTCGCGCGGCAAAAACGCCAGGCGTTGGGAAGATGATGCGCACGATTGGAAAGGGAATTCCCTCTCCGCACGGCCGGCAAGATGTAGTGCCTCTTCAGTAACCCCGACCTTTGGAGGGCCGGCAGAGACCAAAAAAGCCCGCTACGTCGTTGCTTCAAGTCACGTCCCCTGCTGAGAGCAGGGTGGGCCGGTTCCCTCCGGCTACCGATCTGGCTGGCGGCTTTCCGGCCTCTTGTCCGGACTTCCGCCGATCGGCACGCAACCACAGGCACGTGCGAAATTGGGCAGGACGCGATTTAGGGAAATTCGCTCGCCTTCGCAAGCGGCAATTTCGCGGCAGGGCGCCTCATTTTGCGCCTATCTGGGAGCATCGCCGGCTCAGGGTCGTCCGATCGGCTCCAAAATGGCGCGAACGCACGACGGCCTTTGGGAAACGCCGGTGCCACGCAGCGCCGCATGCCTCCCCTGCGCAGGATGCGGCCCGCTTGAGGGGTCCGGGGCGTGCAGAGAGAAATGTTATTTTTATCAATAACTTAGACGGGCGTGTCGCCAGCGGGTGCCCGTGCTGTCATGACGACGATCACGATGGCGCGCCCTTGGGCACCCTGCGGCTTTCCCGCACTTGATCGAGCGCAAGGGAGGGCGCAAGGTGCCAGCATAAGATTAGAAAAGTTCGCGTCCACGTTCCGCCCCCGGATATCGAATGAGCTACGATCACTTCTTCGCCGACGCTGTCGATGCGCTTCGCCGCGAGCGTCGTTACCGCACCTTCGCCGATGTCGAGCGGGACGCCACGCGCTTCCCCCGTGCCACGTGGCACTCGCCCGGCGGCCCGCGGGAAATCGTCGTGTGGTGCTCCAACGACTATCTGGGCATGGGCAGCCACCCCGCCGTGGTGGAAGCCATGCGCGAGACCGCGCTGCGCCGGGGGGCAGGCGCGGGCGGCACGCGCAACATCTCGGGCAACAGCCACGAGATCGTCCTGCTGGAGCGTGAACTGGCCGACCTGCACGGCAAGGAGCAGGGCCTCGTCTTCACCTCGGGCTATGTGTCGAACGCCACGGGCATCTCGACCATCGCCAAGCTGATCCCCGACTGCGTGGTGATCTCGGACGAGCTGAACCACAATTCCATGATCGAGGGCGTCCGCCAGGGCGGCCGGCAGAAGTTCATCTTCCGCCATAACGACCTCGCCCATCTGGAAGAGATCCTCCAGGCGGTCGCGGACCGGCCGAAGCTGATCGTCTTCGAGAGCGTCTATTCCATGGATGGCGACATCGCGCCCATGGCCGCCATCTGCGATCTGGCCGAGCGCTACGGCGCCATGACGTATCTCGATGAGGTCCACGCGGTGGGCATGTATGGCCCGCGCGGCGGCGGCGTTGCCGAGCGCGACGGCGTCATGGACCGCATCGACGTGATCGAGGGCACGCTGGGCAAGGCCTTCGGCGTGGTGGGCGGCTATCTCACCGGCAAGCGGGTGGTGATGGACGCCGTGCGCTCCTATGCCCCGGGCTTCATCTTCACCACGGCCCTGCCGCCGGCGGTTGCCGCCGCCGCCACGGCCTCCATCCGGCATCTGAAGGCCTCGAACGCCGAGCGCGACGGCCAGCGCCGTCAGGTCGCCAAGGTCAAGGCGGCGCTCGCCGCCGCCGGCCTGCCGCAGATGGAAACCCCCACCCACATCGTTCCCGTGATGGTGGGCGACGCGAAGGCCTGCAAGGCCGCCAGCGACGTGCTCCTCAACGAGCACAACATCTACATCCAGCCCATCAACTATCCCACCGTGCCGCGCGGCACGGAGCGCCTGCGCATCACGCCGACGCCCTTCCATAACGACAAGCTCATCGCGCACCTCGCCGATGCGCTGAACGACGTGTGGAATCGCCTCGACCTGCCGCGCGTGCGCGACACCGGCAGCGAGCGCCGCCTCGTGGCGGCCGGCGCGGCATCGCTCGCCATGCCTACCGCCGGCGGCTGAGCGCACAGACAGAAATCTTGTCCTTTCCAAAGCCCGGCCGTCGTGCCGGGCTTTTTGCTGTGGGGGAGCGTCTCTGCCGCAGCCGGCGGTCGATCGCTTGCTTGCGTCCAGGGCGTCCGGAATGCCATCTGAACGGTGTCGGTCCCGCGCGGTGGAGGCGCGGGGCCGCGCGTGATGCGTCTGTCCGGAGAGCCCCATGCTGCCCGCCCATGTCGCCCGCCGCCGTTTGTGCCAGAGGGGCGCTGGCATGGCGCTTCTCCTCCTGTGTGCCGCGGCCGCTGGCACGATTCCGGCCCGAGCCGCTTCCGATGGGCCGTCCTTCGACTGCCGTGCCGCCCGCTCCAAGATCGAGAAGGCCATCTGCGCCGATCCGGCCCTTTCGGCGCTGGACCGCCGCATCGCGGCCGCCTACCAGAAGCTGCTTGCCGCCCTCGATGCGCCGGGCCGCACGGCGCTGCGCATGGACCAGCGGACGTTCCTTGAAGCGCGCGACATCCAGGCCCGCCGCAGCGATTATGACCTGAAGGCCGATCTCACCGGCCGCGCGGCTTTCCTCGAATCCATCGAGCCCGTCCCGCGCGCCGGCTTCGCCGGCACCTGGACCAACGTCTATGGCGACGTCAGCGGCAGCACGGCCGGAAGCGGCTTCAAGGTGGAGATTTCCACCGTGCAGCCCTATCCGAGCTATCCCACCTGCACGCTCTCGGCCTCCGGCGCCGTCTCGGGCAATACGCTGCTCGTCGGCGGCAGCGAGGAGGAGCGCAAGGACAATGACGGCTGGACGGTGAAGCTGACCCGCGAGGGGGCCACCCTGTCCGCCGAGCTCCAGCGCCCCCGCGAGGCGGAGTTCGGCAGCCCACCCTTCTGCGGTTTCCGATCCACCATCGACGGCAGCTTCTTCGCCACGCGCCAACCGTCCGGGAACCCGGCCCGCTAGAGCACGCGCCGGTCAGGTTGCAACGCTATCTGATCGGATCACGCGGTCTCTTTCTTGAGGTTAGAGGGCGCGTGATCGCGCTGACCGGTCTGCCACGGGCGGCGTTCATCTCTGGTCCATGCAGCCGCCTTTACCCATCCCGTGGAGCCGGCTGCGGCTCCGGGGACGGGAACCCGGCCATCCGCCCGGCGTTCTGCGCTCTCGGCTGACGGCGCACCCTCCATGGAGAGCGCGTCCGCCGGGAGGCCGATGCGTCGTCCGTCTCCCTTTAACGGTTCGAGGACGGGAGCCCGGCATGAGGCGGTTTGTGAGGGTCGTGGCGCTGGCCGCTCCGCTGATCTGGGGCGGGCCGGCCGGCGCACAGGTCGTGGACGGCTGGGGGTGGAGCATCATCATCCCCTCCATCACCGGCACCGATGTGCTCGGCCTCCACCTGCGCGACCTGAGGCGGCAGGATGAGGAGCGGGCCCGCCGCGCGGCGCAGGGCCAATCGGCTGTGCCGCGCAGCCAGCCGGCGGTCGACACCGCTGTCCTGCGCTACACGCCATCAAAGGCCCGCCGGGCCGCGAACCTCGCCGGCATGGTCGAAAAGACACGGGCGAGCGATCCAGCCGGCGCGGCTGACCTCCAGAAGCTGTTCGCGGAAAGCGACATCATCGCCAGCATCGACGCGCGCCTCCGGCCGCAGGGCTTGAGGGTGGATGACCTCGGCGATGCCTTTGCCGTCTGGTGGACGACCGTCTGGGCCGCCGCGCGGGGGAGCAACGATACGCCGCCTCCGCGCACCGTGAACGCGGTGCGGCGGCAGGCCGCCGAGGCGTTGAGTGGCGCCGATGGCATCCGGACGGCCACCGATGCGCAGAAGCAGGAACTCGCCGAAGCGCTGCTGGTCCAGGCCGTCCTGATCGACGGCGCCGTCGATCAGGCCAAGGGAAATCCGGCGCAGATGCGTCAGGTCAGCGCCGCCGCGCGCAAGATCGCTGGCGGAATGGGGCTCGACGTCGGCGCGATGCAGCTCACGGAAAAGGGCTTCGTCCTCGCCGTCGGCAGCCGGTGACGTCCCCGCTGCCGACGCCTCGCAAGGCGTCGGTGGTGCGAGGTGGCCGGGTCACCTGCGGCCGCCGAGGAAGGTGTCCACGAACCAGCGGTCGAGCGTCATGGGCTCATCCTGCTGCGGGCGCGGCTGCTGGGGCGGGAGGTTGCCGACGATGGCCGGCGGCGCCTCGTCCGGCACCTGGCCGGGGGGCAGCATGCCGCCCTGCTGGCCGAAGCCGAAGGTGCCGGAGGCCACATAGCTGCGGCCGGCACCGGGCAGTTCGGTGGGCGGCAGGTCCTTGTGGGCCACCTTCATGTAGCGGCTCCAGATCTCCGCCGGCAAATTGGCGCCTGAGGCCTTCTTGGTGGGGGAGGAATCGTCATTGCCGATCCACACCGCCGTTACGATGCGGGCCGTGTAGCCCACGAACCAGGCGTCGCGATAATCCTGCGAGGTGCCGGTCTTGCCGGCGGCATCCCAGCCGGGCAGCTCGGCGCGGCGGCCGGTGCCCACCGCGATGGTCTGCTCCAGCATATGGTTCATCATGCCCACATAGGCCGGATCGATGACCCGCCCCGGCCCCGAGGTGGAGCGGGAATAGAGCATCTTGCCATCCGGTCCCTTCACGCTCTCGATCACGTAGGGGATGACGCCGATGCCGCCATTGGCGAAGGGCACGTAAGCGGAGGCCAGCTCCAGCACGGAGACTTCCGACGTGCCGAGCGCGATGGACGGGTTCGGATCGAGCGTCGAGGTGATGCCGAGCCGGTGGGCGGTCGCCACCACCGCTTTCGGCCCCACTTCCAGCGCGAGGCGCACGGAGACCGTGTTCAGCGACATGGCGAGCGCCTGCTGGAGCTGAACAGGGCCGAGATACTGGTGGCTGGCATTCTCCGGCTTCCAGCCCTTGAGCTGGATCGGCCCGTCCTCGCGCACCGTCTCGGGAGTCAGGCCCTTTTCCAGCGCGGTGAGATAGATGAAGGGCTTGAAGGAGGAGCCCGGCTGACGGCGCGCGGTGACGGCGCGGTTGTACTGGCTGTCCTCATAGGAGCGCCCGCCCACCAGCGCCTTCACGGCCCCGTCCGTGTCGAGCGAGACCACGGCGCCCTGACCGACGCCGTATTTCTGGCCCTGCTTGTTCAGCGCATCCGTGAGCGAGGCCTGCGCCGTCTGCTGGAGCACGGGGTCGATGGTGGTGCGCACGATCACGTCGCCGGGCAGCGTGCCCACGTAGGAATCGAGCTGGTCCATCACCCAGTCGGCCACATAGCCGATGGAATCGGGCGTCGAGGGCTTGGCGAGCGTCGCCGGGCGGGCGAGGGCCACCTTCGCCATGTCCTCGGTGATGAAGCCCTGCTCGCGCATGGCGGCGAGCACGAGATTGGCGCGGTCCTGCGCGGCCTTGAGGTTGCGCGTGGGCGCAAGGCGCGAGGGGGCATTGACGAGGCCCGCCAGCATGGCCGCCTCCGACAGGGTGACGTTGCGCGCCGACTTGTTGAAGTAGCGCTGCGCCGCCGCCTCGACGCCATAGGCGCCGTTCCCGAAATAGACGCGGTTCAGATAGAGATCGAGGATCTCGGTCTTGGTGAACTTCTTCTCCAGCCACAGGGCCAGCACCAGCTCCTGGATCTTGCGGGAGAAGGTGCGCTCCTGCGTGAGGAAGAGGTTCTTGGCGAGCTGCTGGGTGAGCGTGGAGCCGCCCTGCCGCACGCGGCGGGAGACGGCATTGGCGGCCATGGCGCGGGCAAGACCCCAGATGTCGAGGCCGAAATGGTCGTAGAAGCGCCGGTCCTCGATGGCGACGAAGGCCTTGGGCAGATAGGCGGGCAGTTCCTTGATGGGCACCGCCGCCCCGCCCATGTCGCCGCGCGTGGCCAGAGGCTTGCCGTCGAAGGACTGGATCATGACGGTGGGCGGGCGCTTGGGCACCATCAGCGTCTGC
Source organism: Azorhizobium caulinodans ORS 571 (assembly GCF_000010525.1). Classification (GTDB taxonomy): domain Bacteria; phylum Pseudomonadota; class Alphaproteobacteria; order Rhizobiales; family Xanthobacteraceae; genus Azorhizobium; species Azorhizobium caulinodans. The sequence goes on from NC_009937.1 coordinate 391,240, forward strand.
ATGGGCGGCAGCTTGGAGGCCTCATAGGCCACCAGCGCGCCCACACCAACCGCCGCCCACAGCCCCAGGATGAACAGCCACTTGATGAGGCCGAACAGGGAGAAGAAGCCGCGCTTGCGGCGCCGCTCGGATTTCGCCTTGCCGCGGCCGCCCGAGGAGGTGGAGCCCTTGGAGGTTCGGGACGAACCCTCGGTCTTGCTGCGGCGGGGGGCTGCGGCCATGTCCTCGCTTTCCGCGGCGTCGCCATCGAGGCTCGGCTCGACGCGCGCGCGCTGGTCCCGTGCCGGCCGGCCCCCGCCGGCGGCGTCCGCCTTGCGGGCAGGCTTGCGACCGCCCCCCGGCCGGTCTTCCGGATCGAGCCGGATGTCGAACGACGGCTCGGGCGATCCCGATGCTGCGCGCATCGAGGGTTCGCGCCGTTCCTGCCCGCCCGTTCCGCGCCCAGCCATGAAGAGTCCCGTCATCCGTTGCGTGAGAGGAGACCCTCAAAGACCTTCGATTGCGGCCATTTAAGGTTCGGTTACCCGATCATCCCCGATGCCGGTGCAATTCCCGCGCGGGCGTGGCGTGCAAGCCTCGCGCCGTGACGGCGCCGCAGGATTGGGCTAAGCCAGAGAGAGAAGCCCCGTCGGGCAGCCTGAAGACATCCATGACCGCACCGCGCCCCTCCCGCCCTTCCCGCACCATCGGCGAGCCCTTCGAGGGCACGCGTCTCAAGGCGGAGGTGCTGGCGCTTGCCAAGGCCCACGCCGGCCCCAAGGCGGACCTGCGCCCGGCGCTCGTGGCCCGGCTGAAGCAGGCGATGGCCGAAGGCCGCGCCGAGGCCGAGCGCCTCCTGAATGCGGACGGCTCCGGCCGCATGTGCGCCATCCGCCTCTCGGCCCTTCAGGATGCCGTGATCGCCGCCGCGCATGAGGTGGCGACCACCGTCATGTATCCCATCGACAACCCGAGCCGGGCCGAGCGCATGGCTGTGGTGGCGGTGGGCGGCTATGGCCGCGGCATGATGGCGCCGGGCTCGGACACCGACATCCTCTTCGTGCTGCCCTACAAGCAGACGGCCTGGGGCGAGAGCGTCGCCGAGGCCATGCTCTACATCCTGTGGGACCTCGGCCTGAAGGTGGGCCACGCCACCCGCTCGGTGGACGAGTGCCTGCGGCAGGCGCGCGCCGATGTCACCATCCGCACCGCCATCCTCGAATCCCGCTTCCTCGTGGGCGACAAGGCGCTGTTCGAGGATCTGGAGGCGCGCTTCGACAAGGAGGTGGTGGAGGGCACCGCCGCCGAGTTCGTCGCCGCCAAGATGGCCGAGCGGGAGGAGCGCCTGCGCCGCGCCGGCACGTCGCGCTATCTGGTGGAGCCCAACGTCAAGGAGAGCAAGGGCGGCCTCAGGGACCTGCACACGCTCTTCTGGATGGCGAAATACGTCTATCGCGTCCATTCCACGGACGAACTGGTGGCGAAGGGCGTCTTCACCAAGGAGGAGGCCCGCCTCTTCACCCGCTGCGAGGATTTCCTCTGGTCGGTGCGCTGCCATCTGCACTTCCTGACCAACCGGGCCGAGGAGCGCCTGTCGTTCGACGTGCAGCGCGAGATGGCCGAGCGGCTCGGCTACACCTCCCATCCCGGCCAGCAGGATGTGGAGCGCTTCATGAAGCACTACTTCCTGGTGGCGAAGGAGGTGGGCGACCTCACCGCCATCCTCTCCGCCGCGCTGGAGGCGCGCCACGACAAGAGCGTGCCCGGCCTCAAGGGCATGGTGGCCCGCCTGCGCGGGGCGCCCAAGCGCGTGAAGCTGAAGGAGAGCGCCGATTTCTGGATCGACAACGAGCGCCTCAATGTCATCGACGACGAGGTGTTCCGGCGCGATCCGGTGAACCTCATCCGCCTGTTCGCCATCGCCGACAAGCGCGACGTGAACTTCCACCCGGATGCCCTGCGCCTCGCCGCCCGCTCGCTGAACCTCATCGACGGCAAGCTTCGGGAGAATCCGGAGGCGAACCGGCTGTTCCTCGACGTGCTGTGCTCGAAGAACGCGCCCGAGGAAGTGCTGCGGCGGATGAACGAGACCGGCGTTCTGGGGCGCTTCGTGCCCGAGTTCGGCAAGGTCGTCGCCATGATGCAGTTCAACATGTACCACCACTATACGGTGGACGAGCACCTGCTGCGCTGCATCGGCATCCTCTCGGAGATCGAGCGCAAGACCAATCCCGAGAACGGCCTTGCCAACGATCTGATGGCCACTATCAAGCCGCGCCATCTGCTCTATGTGGCGCTGCTGCTGCACGACATCGCCAAGGGCCGGCCCGAGGACCACTCGATCGCCGGCGCCCGCATCTGCCGCAAGCTGTGCCCGCGCTTCGGCCTCTCGGCGGCCGAGACGGAGACGGTGGCCTGGCTGGTGGAGCAGCATCTCGTCATGTCCACCGTCGCCCAGTCGCGCGATCTCTCCGACCGCAAGACCATCGAGAATTTCGCCGCCGTGGTGCAGAACCTCGACCGCATGAAGATGCTGACCGTGCTCACCACGGCGGACATCCGCGCGGTCGGCCCCGGCGTGTGGAACGGCTGGAAGGCGCAGCTCCTGCGCACGCTCTATTACGAGACCGAGCCGGTGCTGACCGGCGGCTTCTCGGAGGTGGACCGGGGCAAGCGCGTGCAGGTGGCGCAGGCCCAGCTCCGCCACGCGCTGGCGGACTGGACCGACGAGCAGTTCTCAACCTATGCCGCCCGCCATTACCCGCCCTACTGGCTGCGGGTGGACCTTGAGACCAAGGTGCGGCACGCCCGCTTCATCCTGGCCACCGAAGAGGCGGGCAAGGCGCTCGCCACCTGCGCGGAGATCGTGGCGGAGCGGGGCATCACCGTGCTCACCGTTCTGGCGCCGGATCATCCCAAGCTCCTGTCGGTGATCGCGGGGGCCTGCGCGGCGGCGGGGGCGAACATCGTGGATGCGCAGATCTCCACCACCACGGACGGCCTCGCGCTCGACACCATCGCCGTGCGCCGCGCCTTCGACCGGGACGAGGACGAGGAGCGCCGCGCCGGCCGCATCCGCGACGCCATCGAGAAGGCGCTCACCGGCGAGGTGCGCCTGCCCGAAGTGATGGCCAAGAAGCTGCCGAAGGCCCGCCGCACCTTCTCGGTGGAGCCGGAAGTGACGGTGAACAACACCTGGTCCAACCGCCACACGGTGGTGGAGGTCTCCGGCATCGACCGTCCGGGCCTCCTGTTCGAGCTCACCAACACGCTCTCGCGCCTCAACCTCAACATCGCCTCGGCGCATGTGGCGACCTTCGGCGAGCGGGCGGTGGACGTGTTCTACGTGACCGACCTCATGGGCGCGAAGATCACCGGCGCCGCGCGGCAATCCACCATCCGGCGCGCGCTGATCGGCGTGTTCGAAGGCTCCTTCGACGAGGAGGAGCCGCCGAGACGGGTGGTGCGAGTGTGAGATTCGAATTGATTATAATATAAATCACGAAGTTGTCGAAAATTTTCTCTTAACGTCAAGAAGATATGTATAAGGAGAGGCTCGGCGTATTTTTTTGGATGCTAAATGATTTTTAATTGCTACGTCTGTAATAGCTATTGCGGCCCCGGCCGCAATCAATGTTGTCCCTGTTATTCCGGTCAAGCATCCAATTGCGCTTCCGGCTGGAAGGGTATATGTCACAGCCCTCTGGAACCCTTCCCAAATAGAAGAAATTCCGACGTCATTTAATTCGTCTTTCAGTGACTCTAATTTTGGTCTAATTTTTTTAGAATATGTGTCTTTTACATTTTCTTTTAGATCTGTTTCTGTTTCAAATAGGGGTAATTTGGCGGATATTTCGCTAAATTGCGCCGATAGCTCCGCTATTTGAGTTTCACGGGATCGGCGGAAGTTTATGATTTTTTGGATATCCGTCTGAGGATCTATGCGAATTGTTTCCATTACAAATGAAACAAGTGCGCCTTTTGAGTTATCTTTGCCTTCCGGTAAATTTTTATTGATGTCAGATAAAACGGATTGTAAGCTAAATCCTAGCGGCATTTCCTCATTCGTTAGTGCTGATAAGCCGGTATCTTTAGCTAGAAGAGATGCTAGGGCGGACATGTAAAATGCCGCAAAAAAATTGTCAACAATTAACCAGTTATCTTCATTTCCGGATCTTCCGTAATAGTGCATGATCTCGCGTAGTTCTGGCGCGAATTTTAATGGTTTATCACTGTTCGGGCTTGAATTAGTTGGTGAATATTTCATTTTTTCAATAAAATTTATTAGCATATGCGAGAATTTTTTCGGGTGGATATGTGCGCTCCGGACATTGTCGCGGACAATATTTCCGGCCATTTCAGCCTTGAGCAGGGTGTGAGCGTTAGGGTCTTCAGATCCGACTTTACATGTCAGGCTGCCCTCCACTAGGTTGATTATTTTGGTTGCTAGACTATCTAGAGTCTGAGGATAAAGTTCGCATCGTAGCGGCTCAATTATTCCTTCTTCATAAAGTATATGAGTGTCCTTGTTCTGGTATGGATTTTCTATAGATAATGGAGCGATTGTTTTTATTCTATCCCAAAATATGATGGCGGATCTTATCCATTCCCTGTCTGGAATGTCGATGTGAGGATAATATAGTGCGGATCCAAACATTCTAATTCCTCAATATTAAAAGTTTGTTTTGAACATTTTATGTACCCTCCGATCGCGAGGGTTGTGTGCTGATTTTGGCGTAATTTTGTATTGAGATTAAACGAATATCAAGTGCGTGCTGCTTTCCCGGTCGTTCAGGAAACAGATAGGGGTGTTCGTGGTTTGGTGAGCGTTCCTGCCCACCCCGCTTGCAACCCGCCCCGCAAGGCGGCAATGTCCCGCGCTGAAAAGGGCCAGGCCCGTGGGGCCGGCTCACGCATCGGAATACGGGATACCGCCAGATCATGATCAGGAGCGCTGGACCTTTCTCGTCAGCCCCCCATAAGGGAGAGGCGCCGCGTGCCGGCCTCTCCCGCCGCGCGTTTCTGGCCGGCTCGGCCGTCAGCCTCGGCGCGCTGGGGCTCGCCGGCTGCGCCTCGCAGGACGGCATGACGCTGGCCGAGGCGCAGAAGCTCTACGGGCCGGTGCCGGACAAGAAGTTCGCCATCCCCGCCGCCGACGTCAGCAAGGTGGACCCGAAATACTTCCGCCGCACCGTGCCCTACGAGACCAAGGAAGCGGTGGGCACCATCATCGTCGATCCGGCCAATTACTACGTCTACCGCATCGAGGAAGACGGCAAGGCGACCCGCTACGGCGCCAATGTGGGCCGCGACGGCTTCCGCTGGAACGGCGAGGCCTATGTGGGCCGCAAGAGCGAGTGGGCCACCTGGACCCCGCCCAGGGAGATGATCAAGCGCCAGCCCGAGGCGGCCAAATGGGCCGGCGGCATGCCCGGCGGTCTCGACAATCCGCTCGGCGCGCGCACGCTGCATCTCTACCAGAACGGCAGCTACACGCTCTACACCATCTATGCGACCTCCGACCCGGAGACCATCGGCTCCGGCATCACCAGCGGCTGCGTCGGCCTGCTCACGCAGGACATGATCGACCTCTATGACAAGACCCCGGTGAAGACGAAGGTCATCGTCCTTCCGGCCTGAGGCTGAGGCGGGGCAGGGGGCTCCGGAGCCCGCTCTGAAGTTTGAAGGGCGGCGTCTTTCGGCTTTTCCGGCTGCCCCGGTTTCCCCCTCCCCAACCCTCCCCCGCAAGCGGGAGAGGGAGCCTGTCGCGCTCGCCGTCATGACCCGCCTGAAATCCGGGCGGACAAGGCCCTCTCCCGCTTGCGGGGGAGGGTTGGGAGGGGGCAGGCTGAGCGGCACACAGGGACGCCGCCCCCATACACATACGCCCTCTCCGCTCGTCATGGCCGGAGGTGATCCGGCCACCCACGGCGCTGGTCCGGATACCTCCCGCCGTCGCACTGGCGGCCCGGCGTGAATGCGCGGGACAAGCCCGCGCATGACGGCGCGCCAAGGGAACAGGGCGTGCTCGGGCTGGAAGGGAACGGGGGAGCGCACGCCGGCCGTCCGCCACCCGGCCCGCCATCCGCCACGCAGTACCCACAAGCCCCCAACCGCGCCACCGAAACGGTTCCGCCGCCGCGCCGCATGGCTGCCTCCCGCAGGCGTCACTTGCTGCATCGCAGCAACCCGCGCATCCTGAGGGCAAATCCCGAAACGTCAGCTCGGCCCGCCCCCGATGCCCTTGTCCCTGCTTTCGCTTGCCGTCGCCGCCTTCGGCATCGGCACCACCGAATTCGTCATCATGGGCCTGTTGCCCGATGTGGCCCGCGACCTCGGGGTGAGCATTCCCGATGCCGGGCTGCTGGTGTCCGGCTATGCGCTGGGCGTCGTCATCGGCGCACCGCTGCTCGCCATCCTCACCGCCCGCCTGCCGCGCAAGGCGACGCTGGTGGGCCTCATGGGCCTGTTCATCGTCGGCAACGTCCTCTGCGCCCTCTCGCCCACCTACGGGCTGTTGATGGGCGCGCGCATCGTTACCGCCTTCTGCCATGCCGCCTTCTTCGGCATCGGCTCGGTGGTGGCGGCCGATCTCGTGCCGCGCAACAAGCGCGCGCAGGCCATCGCGCTCATGTTCGCCGGCCTGACGCTCGCCAATGTGCTGGGCGTGCCGGCGGGTACCGCGTTCGGCCAGTGGCTCGGCTGGCGCGCCACCTTCTGGGCGGTGGTGGGAATCGGCCTTGCCGCGCTCGTCGCGCTGGTGCTGCTGCTGCCCGGCCGCATCCCCATGAAGCAGAGCCGCATCCTCACCGAATTCCGGGTGCTGAAAGACCGGCAGGTCTTCCTCGCCATGGTCATCAGCGTGGTGTGCTCGGCGAGCCTGTTCAGCGTCTTCACCTACATCTCGCCGCTGCTGCGGGACGTGACGCATTTCTCTGCGGAAGCGGTCACCGGCGCGCTGCTGCTGTTCGGCGTCGGCCTCACCGCCGGCAACATGCTGGGCGGGCGGCTCGCCGACTGGCGGCTCATGCCCTCGCTCATCGGCACGCTGGTGGTGCTGATCGTCGTGCTCGCGGCCTTCACCGGCACCAGCGCCTCGACGGTCCCGGCGCTGGCGACGCTGCTGGTGTGGGGCGTGCTCGCCTTCGCCCTCGTGCCGCTGCTGCAATTGCGGGTGGTGGATACGGCGCATGCGGCGCCGAATCTTGCCTCCACCCTCAATCAGGGCGCCTTCAACCTCGGCAACGCCATCGGCGCCTGGATCGGGGCGGTCGCCATCACCCATGGCATCGCCTACCAGCATCTGCCGCTGGTGGGCGTGGCCCTGAGCACGACGGCGCTGGGCCTCAGCCTGCTCTCCGCCCGGCTGGACCGCCCGGCGCTGGAGGGCGTGCGGGAGGGCGCCTGAGCGCCCTCAGCCCTGCGGCAGCACGGCGCGCGGGGCGGTGGCGAGCTGGGCGACGCGCTCCACGATCATCTGCTGGCGCATCCGCTCGCGCTTCTGGCGGGCAAGGCCGGGGATGAGGAAGCCGTCCACCAGCAGCCAGATGAAGCCGATGCCGATGAAGAAGGTGAGGATCTGGATCACCGCCGTGCCCGCGCGCCCGAGATAGAAGCGGTGGGCCGAGACGATGCCGAGGAAGATCCACAGGAGATAGGCGACGACAAGGCTCGGTCCTTCGTTGGCGAGCCGGGTCTCGATCAGGATCTGCTCGTCGATGGACAGGTTCGGTGTGGCGTCCGTCATGGGAAGGCTCCTTCGTGGCGATCCGTCGCGGACCTGATCACCTTCTCGCGTGCGCAGCGGTATCTGGCAAGGTGGCGCGGCCGGGCCGAAGCGCCGCAAGGCCCGGCGAATCCTGGCCCCGCCGGGCGCCGGCGGGGAAGCGGGCCCTGCGCCGTCAACAGCTTCCAGAACGGAATGACGCTCCGTTGACAGTTCTCCAAAGCGCTCCTACCACTGATAGGCCGGCCGGTTTGCAAGAACAAAGGCGCAGGCGGCGGAGGGCACTCCGTCACTTGCGCCCAACAGGGATCAAATCGCATGGCTCTTCGTGTCTCGGGAAAGAACATGGACGTCGGTGAAGCGCTCAGGCAGCGTTTTTCGGACCGCGTCTCCGAGGTGGTCGGCAAGTATTTCGATGGTGGGTGGTCCGGCCACGCCACTGTCTGCCGCGAGGGGTCGGGCTACAGGTCCGAACTGCTGCTCCATCTCGATTCGGGCACCAATCTCCAGGCCCACGGCAATGCGCAGGAACCCAATGCCTGCGCCGATGCGGCCATGGAGAAGATCGAGAAGCGCCTGCGCCGCTACAAGCAGCGCCTCAAGGGCCGCCATCCCCAGCCGGTCAACGGCGTCGACAGCTACCTTGCCCAGAGCTACGTGCTCGACATCTCGCCCCTCGAGGAAGCCGAGGAGGAGGATATCGAGGGCTGGAGCCCGACGGTGGTGGCCGAGCATCCCACCCGCCTCAAGACGCTCTCCGTGCGCGATGCGGTGGTGGAACTGGAGGTGACGGGCGCGCCGGTGGTGGTCTTCCGCCATGCCGGACATGGCCGCGTGAGCGTCGTTTACCGGCGCGCCGACGGGCATGTGGGCTGGATCGACCCCTCCGCGATTTCGCCCGAGGAAAGCCATTGACCGACGTGGGGGCTTGGGACTAGCGTCCGCCGCCGTCTGTGGGGCCTGAGCCGGTCAGGTTGCGTGCGACCTGACCGGTGCGCCAGTCTCCACATCGCGTTGTCGGGGATGCTTCCCGATCCGGCCGGCATCCGGCCGGGCCGGGACGTGCCCTTGCCTCCACCCGGCCATCCGTCGTCAGGGATTTTACTGGATGCCCCTCGCCGATCTCGTGGCCCGCGAAGCGGTGTTCCCCTCCCTGAGGGCGAGCAGCAAGAAGCAGGCGCTTCAGGAACTGGCGCAGCACGCCGCGACCCTTCTGGGCCGCGATGCGCGCGAAATCTTCGAAACCCTCCTCCAGCGCGAGCGCCTCGGCTCCACCGGTGTCGGCAACGGCATCGCCATTCCGCACGGCAAGCTGCCCAAGCTGGACAAGCTCTTCGGTGCCTTCGCGCGGCTGGAGAAGCCCATCGATTTCGAGGCGCTGGACGGCGAGCCGGTGGATCTCGTGTTTCTGCTCCTCGCCCCCGAAGCGGCCGGCGCCGACCATCTGAAGTCGCTCGCCCGCATCGCCCGGATGCTGCGCGACCCCGCCACCGCCGACAAGCTGCGCGGCACCCGCGAGGCGGCGGACATCTACGCGCTCCTCACCACCACACCCGCCTCCGACGCGGCCTGAACGGCCAGCGCTGCTGCCTCCGCTGGGCGCCGCGTCTCTGTTCGGTCAGGATCGGCGAATGTCCTCAGGCTCGGCTGAAGGCGCGCCGGAGGGCCTCGAATTCCTGTTGGCTGATCGCGCCGTAGAGCGTGTCTCCCCCCTCGCGTTCGGGCGGCACATGGAGGGGTCTCTTGGGCAGCCGGTCGCCGTCGGGCCCGCCGGGAAACGCCAACCGGACACCGCCATCGGCGCGGATGTCGATGGCGCGGCGGCACACATCGTCGGCATCGCACTCGTAATAGCCGAGCGCCGGCAGATCGCTGGCGTCGGCCGGGTCTGAGAAGACCAGCTTCAGCCAGCGTGCCGGTGGGCCGAAATCCGGCAGATGATAAGGCACGCCGTTCCGGTTGAGGGCGGGCTGCGACATGGAGCTCTCGCGCCGGTGTCGGCTGCCATCCGCCGCCGCCTCGCGACGCACCCGATGGCAGCGCATCCACCGGTCAGAGATAGAATTGCGTTTCGAACAGCAGGCAGCCGTCCGGCCCCGCCTGGAAGGGGCCGTGCAGCGCGCCCGGCGGCCGACAGGCGAAGCTTGGCGCGTTGAAGGTTTCGGGCGTGTGGGGTGGGGTCTGGGCGGCAACGATCAGGCTGCCGCGGGCGACGAAGACTTCCTCGTAGAAATCGTGAACCTTCACCTCGTCGATGCGGGCATGGGGCGCCCAGCGCACGAGACGGTTCAGATGCCCCTTGCGGGCGGCCTCATCGATGCTGCCGGCGAGCACCTTGGCCTCGATGCCGGGGGCCACTTCCACCCAGCCGTCGACTTCGTCGATCTCGAAGAATTCCCGGTGTTCCTTGCCGGTGCCCGGGTCGATGGGAAACGCCATACCTGCCGTCCTGTTCGGCGCGGCGGGGGCCGCGCTGTCATCAGAACAGGCGATGTCGGCCATCAGGGCAAGGCCTTTCCCGCCCGGCCGGGGTGAGCGTCAGTGGACGCTCACCGTGGTCAGTTCGTTCTGGAACGCATTCGCCAGGGCGGCCTCACGGCTGTCGGTCAGCATGATCGGCGTGCCGTCGGCGGCGTGCAGGGTGAACAGCGTCAGGCCCGGCTGCATTTCGGGCGCCTGCGGGAACAGCCGCTGGGCGTCTTCCGACTTGATGGTCCGCAGATAGGCGATCTCGCCCCCGCCCAGCACGGCCAGTGCCTCGGGGGTCATGGGGATATTCGTCTCGTTGATCTTCTCGGTATTCATGATGCAACCCTCTCTTCCCGCAGCGCGCTTGGGCCTTGCCGGATCAGGAACGCGAAACGATGTCGATCCGTTTCGCCTGCCGGACGGGCTCGGGCCGCACAAGGTCGATGGACAGGAGGCCATTGCGCAGTTCGGCTCCGAGGACATTCATCCCCTCGGCCAGAACGAATGTGCGCTGGAACTGCCGGGCGGCGATCCCCCTGTGAAGGAAGATCCGCTCCTCTCCATCCTCGACCTGACGGCCGCGGATGGTCAGTTCCTTCTCTTCGATGGACACCTCGAGTTCATCCTGGCTGAAGCCGGCCACCGCCAGCGTGATGCGCAGGCGAAGGGGCGAACCGGAACCGCTTTCAATCCTCTCCACATTGTAGGGAGGATATCCATCGGCGCTCTTGGCAACCCGGTCGAGCGTGCGCTCGACCTCGTCGAAACCCAACAGAAACGGGCTCGACAGCGAAGAGAGTCGCGACATGTATCAAAGTCCTCATCAAGCGACTTTGCGGGTCTTGGGCACGAACCTGTCCGGTCCGTTCCCGACGGGGCCCTGCAAGGCACCCCGTTGATTGCGCATATGGGACTCAACCCCCCATGGCGCAAGTGTCCGCCCGGAGGGTTGCCTGGGGATGGTTCTCCATTACAGCGCCAAGCTTGAGGTCGGTCACGCCGCCCGCAGCGGGCCGACGTCCATGCGGGGCGTGAAGCTCTCGGCGTCCGCTGCCCGCCATTCGGCGCCATAGGGCGTCTCCTCGGGCGCCTCCACGAGGGCGAAGGGAGCGAGGAAGGGATAGAGCTTGTCGAGCGGGCGCACCTCGATGGGGCTCACGCGGTGCCAGAGATGGTGCGGCAGCAGCTCCGAGGGATGGGAGAGGCCCGCCGCCGCCACGAGTTCGGCGAGCGCGTGGACCGTGTGGCGCTGAAAGTTGGCCACGCGCTCCGCCTTGTCCTCCACCACGAGGCCGCGCTGGAGGTGCGGGTCGTTGGTGGCGACGCCGGTAGGGCACAGGCCCGTGTGGCAGCGCAGGGACTGCACGCAGCCGAGCGAGAACATGAAGGCGCGGGCGGCGTTGCACCAGTCGGCGCCGATGGCCATGTTGGCCGCCATGGAGAAGCCGGACGTGACCTTGCCGCTGGCGGCAAGCTTCACTTCCCCGCGCAGGCCGGCGCCGACGAGCGCGTTGCGCATCAGCACCAGCCCCTCGCGCAGCGGCATGCCCACATGGTCCGCGAGCTCGCGCGGGGCGGCGCCCGTGCCGCCTTCCGAACCGTCCACCACGATGAAATCGGGGCGGATGCCGGTCTTCAGCATGGCCTTCACGATGGCGAAGGTCTCGCTGGGATGGCCGACGCACAGCTTGAAGCCCACCGGCTTGCCGCCGGACAGCTCGCGCAGCTTCGCCACGAACTCCATGAGCTGCACCGGGCTGTTGAAGGCCGGGTGCCGGGAGGGCGAGATGCAGTCCTCGCCGAGCGCGATGCCACGGATCTCCGCGATTTCCGGCGTCACCTTGGCCGCCGGGAGCACGCCGCCATGGCCGGGCTTGGCGCCCTGGCTGAGCTTGATCTCGACCATCTTCACCTGGTCGTCCGCAGCCTTCTCGGCAAAGCGCTCGGGGGAGAAGGAGCCGTCGCGGTTGCGGCAGCCGAAATAGCCCGAGCCCAGTTCCCAGACGATGTCGCCGCCATAGGTGCGATGATAGGGCGAGAGGCCGCCTTCGCCGGTGTCGTGATAGAAGCCGCCGGTCTTGGCACCGAGGTTCAGGGCCTCGATGGCGTTGCGGCCGAGCGAGCCGAAGCTCATGGCCGATATGTTGAGGACGGACGCGGAATAGGGCTTCGCGCACTGCGGCCCGCCTACGGTGACGCGGAAGGGCTCCTCGGCCACCGGCATGGGGGCGAGGGAGTGGGTCATCCACTCATATTCGCTGGAATAGGCGTTCAGCTCCGTGCCGAAGGGCTGGCGATCCTCTTCCTGCTTCGCGCGGGCATAGACGAGGCTGCGGTCCATGCGCGGATAGGGCCGCCCCTCCTCGTCGCCTTCCACAATGTACTGGCGCAGATAGGGCCGCAGGGCCTCGAACAGCCAGCGCATGGAGCCGATGAGCGGATAGTTGCGCAGCAGCGAGTGGCGCGTCTGGAATGCATCGAACAGGCCGATGGCGACGAAGGGCATCATCGCCGCGAACACCCAGGTCCACGCCGCATGGCTGGCGAAGGACAGGATGAGGGCGAGGGTGGCGAGCGCGACGACGGCAAAGAAGAAGCTGTAGCGCCGCAGCCAAAGAACGGTGCCGGGTTGAAGTCCGCCGGACATGGTTTTCCTCCTCGCGCGCCACAGGGGCAGCACGCCGGCCGGTCCTCTCCGGGAGGGACCGTCCGGCGCGGTCTGGCGCCGCACGGCGAAGGTAGAGTGCCATCCGGCGGACCGGAAGCATTCAATTACCGCTTACCCGTCAAATCTCGGGGCGATCGCATGGAAGACCGGCCCGAGCGCCGCGAGCGCGGCTCAGGCGGCGGTGGCGGCTGCCGTCGCGAAGGCGTCGGCAAGCTGGCGCATCACCGGGATCTGGCTGGGCAGCTCGCTCCAGTAGCGGCGGTGCAGTTCGAGGTTCAGGATGGCGCGGGGAGCAAGCCGGCACTGGGCGGCGATGGTCTCCCACGGCAGGTCGCCCCAGCCCACCGGCAGGTGGAGGTCGCCTTCGCCGAGACCGAGGCGCTCGGCTTCATCCACGCTCCAGCTCTCCATGGCGCGGCCGAAGCTGTCATGGACATGCACATGCTTGGCGAACGGAGCGAGGGCAGCGAGTTCCGGCAGCAGCGGCACCTTGGCCTCGGTGCAGCGCTGATAGGCGTGGCTGACATCGAGGGTCGCCCGCACATGGGCGTGATCGAGCGCGTCCAGCTCTGCGGCAAGGCGCGAGGGCAGAGCCGTCTCGCGCATCTTCTCGAAGCGGAAGACGTTCTCCACGCAAACCGTGAGGTCATGGCGGGCGGCCAGGTCGCCGGCCAGGGCGAGGGCGTCGCGCTGGCGTTTGTAGGCGACCTCGATGTCGTCGTCCTGCTCGCGCACGCAGCCGGTGTGCATCACGTAATTCTCGGCGCCCAGCGCTCCGGCGATCTCGATGGAAGCGGCCAGCAGCGCCTCGTGGCGCGGCAGGCGGGCCGGCACGTCCATGAGGTTGATGGCGAGCGGGCCGTGCACCGTGTAGCCGAAGGGCCGGTCACGGGTGGCGGCGACGAGGCGCTTCAGCCGGTCGTCGAGGATGCGGCCGTTCACCACCAACGTCCAGGCGAAGGTGGGCAGCTCCACGAAATCGACGCCGAGTCGCTCGGCCTCGTCGAGCTTGGCGGGCAGGTCCTCGAACTCCGGTGAGGTGGCGCGGATCGAATAGCCGATGCCGAGAAGGGCGGGGGCGGGAGAGAGCGCGTCCATAATCGGTTCCTTCACGCGGGAGGCTGCGCCGATCCGGCCGGGCGGACCTGATCGGTGAGGCGGTCCCTGAGATTTTGACGAGACCGTGCGTCCGATCGGCGCGAAAACCGGTTCGATCGGCACGTTCTCTCGGAGAGGCCGGAACGCTGAGCGCACACCAGAGCCTTGCGGCCCGGTTGCTTTAGCACAGCCGTTCGCGGAGGGCCTGCCCGAATCTTGCCCTGCCTATCAGACGGTCATTCCATGGCAGTGGCATGAAGGCGCCGCACCGTGGCGGCGAGCGTCATGGGATCGAAGGGCTTGGCGATGACGCCGACGGCCCCCAGCGAGCGGAAATGTTCCACCTCGTGCGCCTGGGTCCGCGCGGTGACGAAGGCGACCGGAATGGCCTGCGTGGCCGCATCCGCCCGCAGCGTGGCGAGGGTGGTCGGCCCGTCCACGCCCGGCATCATCACGTCCATGAGGATGAGGTCGATGCCGCCCGCCTTCGCCCGCGCCACCGCCTCGGGGCCGGAAGCCGCGGTGAGCGCCGTGAGGCCGGGGTCGAGCCCGAGCGACAGGCTCGCGATCTCGCGGATGTCGGCTTCGTCGTCCACATAGAGGATGGTGAGCGCCATGGCGGATCTCGCGGCTGTCCGGACGTTCCGCTATGGCGCCTCGAGCGCCGGCAAGTCCAGATGAAAGGCGGTGCCCACGCCTTCCTCGGTCTCGAAGCTGAGCGTCCCGTCGTGATGATCGGCGATCTCGCGGGCGATGGCGAGGCCAAGCCCGGTGCCGCCCCGCTGGCGGGTATCGGAATTGTCCGCCTGCGCGAAGCGGGTGAAGATGGCGGAGCGGAAGCTCTCCGGAATGCCCATGCCGTGATCGCGCACGGTGGCCCGCACATGGTCGCCGCGGCGGGCGACGCTCACCTCCACCGTGCTGCCGGCGGGGGAGAATTTCACCGCATTGGACAGAAGGTTGGTCAGCACCTGGATCAGCCGGTCCGCATCGCCCGTCACCCGCAGGTCGCCCGGCTCCACCTCAAGGGTGAGGGCGACCTGGTGTTCGAGCGCAAAGCCGCTGTTCTGCTCCACCGACCGCTCGGCGACCTCGGCCAGCGAGACGGTGTCGCGGGCGAAGGTGATGCCCGAGGACTGCATCTTCTCGATGTCGAGAATGTCGTTGATGAGCCGCACCAGCCGCCGGCAGTTCTGGGAGGCGATGGTGACGAGCCTCTGCGCCCCTTCCGGCAGGGAGCCGGTGGCGCCGCCGGCCAGCAGGCCGAGCGAGCCGGCGATGGAGGTGAGCGGGGTGCGCAGCTCGTGGCTGACGGTGGAGACGAATTCGTTCTTCATCACCTCGGCCCGCTTGCGCTCGGTGATGTCGTGCAGCACGGCAACGAGATTCTGGCCGCCGCTGTCCCGCATCCGGCCGATGGCCACGTCCACGGGCACAGTGCCGCCGTCCTTGCGCAGCCCGATCAGTTCGCGCACGCCGCCGCCGTCCTTGGCGGTCGAGGACAGTTCTGTCATGAAATCGGTGGGCGTGGTGCCTTCCGGCAGGCTGAACAGCGTGCCGAGCGGCTTGCCCGCAATCTCCTCCGGCTGCCAGCCGAGCAGGCGCGTGGTGGCGGGATTGGCGCTCTCGATGCGACCCTCGACATTCACCGTGACGATGGAATCGATGGCGCTGGCGAGAATGGCCCGCTGGCGCGAGAGGGCATCGCCCAGCGCCCGCTCCGCCCGGCGGCGGCCCACCAGATGGGTGAGCATCACGGCGGTGGAGCCGAAGACCACGGCGATGGCCGCGCCGAGAAGGGCGAGCAGGGTTGTCTTGGTGCGCTGGCCGACGACGCGCACCTCCTGGGTGCGGGCGTTGATGGCGCCGATTTCCGCCTCGGCGATGCTCTCCACCGTCTCGGCGATCTGGTCCATCAGGCCCTTGCTCTGCCGCACCTGGAGGATGCTGCCGGCGGGCGTCGCATCCGAATGCATGCGGGCGTCGATCATCTCTCCCAGCAGCCGCAGCTCCGCCTCTGCGAGCCTCTTGAGGCGGGCAAGGTCGTCAGTGTGCTCCGGGCGTTCGACGGCGAATTTCGTCACGGCCGCGATGCGGGCGAGGATGCGCGTCCGGTCCTCGTCGAGCGGCGGGCGGAATTCGGCTTCGCCGGTGATGATGAAGCCGCGCGTGGCGCTCTCCACCGTCAGCAACTGCTCATAGATCGACTGCAATTCCGCGCGGATGCTGGAGGAATAGATCAGATCCTCGCGCGCATGCTGGCTGGCCGCGAATTCCCGGAAGCTGGCGAAGCCCACGGCCATCACGATGGCGATGGAGACGCAGGCGCCGAGTACCGCGATGATGGAGACGTTGCGGATGCCGCGCCGGAAGCGGCGGCGGTCCTTGGGGCGGCGCTGCATCAGCATGACAGGCCGCTCCGCGGGAGTGCGGCGGCGGAGGGCAGGGAGGCGCGCGATCGGCAGGGCATGGCGAACCGTAACAGGATGCCGCCGCCGAGAGAAAGACGGCTCAGGCCTCTTCCTCGACCTCGACGACAGTGAGGTCCAGCCAGGCATCGAGGAAATGCTCGAGCCAGTGGCAAACCGCCGGATCGTGCCGGTACCAGCCATCGAAGTGGGCGTCGCTCGGCTGCGCGCCGGGGGTCGAGAGCTTGGCCGCGCCCTTGGTGGTCCAGCGGCACATCATCTCGTGCGTCACTTCCGGATGGAACTGCACGGCGAAGGCGTGCTGGCCGTAGCGGAAGGCCTGATTGGGGAAGACGTCGCCCTGGGCCAGAAGGTCGGCGCCCGCCGGCAGCTCGAAGCCTTCCGAATGCCAGTGATAGACATGGTCGGGCCAGGGCAGCAGCTCGGAGCCGAGCGCCGTCGGGCGCAGCGGATAATAGCCGATTTCGCTGAGGCCGGCCTCGTGCCGGGAGACGGTCGCGCCGAGCGTGCGGGCCATGAGCTGGGCGCCGAGGCAGACCCCGAGCAACGGCGCGTCGGCGTCGAGCGCCTTGCCGATGAGCGTCATTTCCTCGGCGATCCAGGGGAAGGGATCGTTGGCGCTCATGGGGCCGCCGAAGACGACGGTGCCCACATGGTCCTCAAGGGTGTCCGGAAGGGCTTCGCCCAGCGCAGGGCGGCGGATGTCGAGCTCGTAGCCGCGCAGCTCGAGGAAGCGACCGATCCGGCCGGGCGTGGAGGTCGCCTGATGCAGGATGGTCAGGATGCGACCCTTGTGGCGTGCCTCCCAGGGGGCGCGCGCGTCAGTCCGAATGTCCACCGTCCCCTTCCACCTCTCTGCGAACCTCGCGGCGGATCCGCACGCGATCGCGCGAGCCGATGTTCAGCAATTCGGCCGCCCGCCACACCAGATTGTCTTCAAATTCCGTGAGGCTCCCATCGGCATAGGCGACCTCGAACATCATCTCCACGACGCGCAGCCGACCCTCCTCGTCGAGGGCGCGGTTCAGCACGCTGGTGAAGGCATAAAGATCAACGGCTTCCGCATCGCGCGCGATGGCGAGTTCCACGAGGCTGTCGGTGTCGGCTGCGCTCAGGTCGAAGCGGCTGGAGAGGATGTCCCGCAGCACGCCGCGCTCCTCATCCGTCACCGCGCCGTCGATGGCCATCACATGCACCAGCAGGACCGCAGCCGCGAGGCGATAGTCATTGTCCTGGAAGGCGCTGGCTTCCCGTCGCTCGCCGGCGATGTCGGAGATGAAGTCGGAAAGCGCGCGGAACATGGAGCCTCGCAGGTCGGATGCCTGTTCCGTGGTGCCATGAAATCCGCGCGGGCGGCAAGCTCAGCCGTTTCCACAACGCATTGCTTTAAATCAGTTTGCGATGAATTCTGCGCGACTGTGGCGGCGAATACACGATCCGCCGTCTTTCGGTCAGTTGTTGTTGTTCGGCAGCGGCTGGCGCTGGCTGCTGCCGCCCTGGATGCGCCGTGCGGAATCGCCTTCGCCGGGCCGCGTGGGCGGCGGGGGCGTGGGCACCATGTTCTGGCGCGGCGCGGGCGGGGAAAGGTTCTGGCCCGGGATGGGGGCGATGTAGGTCGGGGATACGATCACCGGCTTCGTCTGCTGGGCCTGCGCGACGGACGCGCCCATGAGCGTGCAGGCGAGCGCCACGGCAAGCGCGGAGGCTCCCAGGCGATGAGACGGGCGATGATGGTCGGTGTGCGTCAAGACGGCCTCCCGCCGCTGGCCGATGCCGCCGGTGCGGCTGGTCGGTCTTGATCCTTCTGTTCAGTAGATGGAGGCCGGGCGGGCAAAAGGCAATGGCTCAGGGCCGGGTGGCGGGCTTCACCACCAGCCGTCCGGTGGCCGGCACGGCCGGCGGGGTGTCGGCGTCGTGGATGACCACCTGGCCTTCCGCCCAGCGCTGCGGGCTGTCCACCAGCCGGCTGATGCTGATGCCGGCCGTGATCGCCAGCACCGTGGCCATCAGCACGAAGGAGCCTTCCCTGAGCATGGACATGATGGTTCGTTCCTGGCGCGTTGATGGCGAAATCGTGGTCGAAAACGCCGCTGCGGTGCGTTCGTTCCGCTTATGGGCGTTCTTTTCGTCAGGGCCTGCTGCTGGGCGCGAGCAACTGACGGCCCGCGCAGGCTGGCCCGGAAACCTTGCCAAAATCCTAATTTTCAGAATCCCGCGTTGCTTTGGGCAGGAATGGCGTGTTCCGGTGGAAGGTGGGCATGGATGATCGGGGAGTTGGGGAAAAACGCTTGACGCAATTTGACCGGTTGCGGGGCTCTCGTGCTCCGGCCTGCACGCTTGATGCCGGAGGCGAGCTTGCACCCGCGGCTCGACAACCTGTCACGCGCCCGTGACAACTTTGGAACCGTCAAGCTCCAAGCCTGTTATTGTTTGTACACTGTGCCGGTCACGCTGGATCGGCATGCGTTCTCCGTGTCGCTCTTGGCAGTGGACACGGCGCCGGCTTGGCCTATCTCCTGATGGGACCGGCCGACCGGTGGAACCCGCAGCGAAAGGTGAAATGTGTCGGAGCAACTCGAGGCGCGGGGAATGGCCTTGCTGGTCGAGGACGAGCCGTTCGTGGCGATGGTCGCGCGGCAGATCCTCGAGGATGAGGGCTTCCATGTCTCCCACGCCAATACGGGCGCCGGCGCGCTGTCCGTGCTGGAGGCGGGACCCCAGGAACTGGTGCTGGCGGTGGTCGATATCGGCCTGCCGGACATGTCGGGTGACGCGCTGGTCCAGCAGATCACCGCGTTCCGTCCGGATCTGCCCGTGATGATCGCCAGCGGCTATGGCGCGGACGAACTGCTGCAGCGCTTTCCGTCCGGCGGGCGCACGGCGCTGCTGCCCAAGCCCTATGATACGGCCGCGCTGCGCAGTGCGCTGCGGACACTCGGATTTTCAGTGGAGGCCTGAGGAGGGCGGCGGGGCCTCTGCCCCGCCCGGTGACGCCGCGGCTCAGCGCCGCCGCGTCGCGAGGAGCGCCTGAAGAAGGCCGGCCCCGGCCGCAACGGCCACCGTCGCCATGGGATGGCGCTCGGCAAATCGGGACACCGCAGAAAGTGTGCTGAAGCCGAGTGCCGACGCGCCCAGCACAGGTGCCGGCTGCCGGCGACGCCAGAGCGCGATGGCGGCCAGAAGTCCGGTGAGGGCGAGGGTCGCCGCCGCCGTGATGAGCGCCGCGAGGGGCGCCTTCAGATGCGGTTCGATGGCGGCATAAAGGCTGATCGCCAGGAACACTTGCGTGATCCAGGCGAAGCCCGCGGCGAGGAAGAGCAGCAGCGCGCGTTTGGCCATCGTCGGGCCTAGCGGCGCATCAGAAGCTGGCCGAGCAGGGCACCGACGCCGGCGGCAATGGCGACCGCCGTGAAGGGCTGCGCCTGGATCGAGCTGCGCAGCGTCTCCGCTTGGTCTTCCGCCCAGTCGGTCATCTCGCCGGCGGCGTTCTCCGCGTCGGCAGCGGCGCTCTTCACGCTCTGCTTGGCGGTCTTGCCCAGCGTTTCCACCAGCTTGGCCACGTCGCCGCGCAGCTGTTCGAGGTCCGCCCTGAGGTCGGCCAGATTGTCTTGCGTGGCCGAGAGGTCCGGCTTTTCCGACATGGGGATCTCCGTTGGATCTGAGGGTGTGCCCCGCTCTGGAGGCACACCGGTCAGAACGTCCCCGCGGCGGCGAAGTTCCAGCTTGCGCGCGGCCGTGGTACCGCGCGGTCAGGCGATGCGCTGGGCGCGTTCCTGCGCTGCGTCGGACTTCGTCTGATGGAAGAAAAGTGCCTGAGCGATCGTGGCCTTCACCGTCTCGCTGAGGAACGGCTTGGTGATCAGATAGGTCGGCTCGGGCCGCTCGCCCGTCAGAAGGCGATCCGGGAAGGCGGTGATGAAGATCACCGGCACGTCGAACGAGCCGAGGATGTCGGTGACCGCATCGATGCCGGAGGACCCGTCCGCCAGCTGGATGTCCGCGAGCACCAGACCGAAATCGCCGTCCTTGGCGAGTTCCAGCGCCTTGGTGTGGGTCGGCGCCACGCCCACCACTTCGTGGCCGAGATCGGTGACGAGGGTTTTCAGGTCGAGCGCGATGACCCATTCGTCCTCGATGATGAGGACGCGGGTGGCGAGCTGGCGGTCGATCTCGGCCTGCGCCGCCACCACCTGCTGCTCCACATCCTCGAGGCCGACACGCAGAATGGCGCTCGCCTCGGCATAGGAGAAGCCTTCCATGGCGGTGAGCAGGAGCGCCACGCGCGAACTCGCGTTCAGCGACTGGAGGCGCTGGTCGGCATGGCTGCCCACGGCGACGTCCGGGGTGCTGCGGGGTTCCCAGATCTGGTGCAGCGCGCGGTAGAGGGCCACGCGGGGGGAGACGTTGGGGTCGATGGACACCTGTCCGTCCACCACCGCCTGCAGCGTGTCGCGCACGAGGCGGTCACCCGCCTCCTGGGAGCCCAGAAGGGCACGGGCATAACGGCGGAGGAGCGGAAGCTGCTTGATGAGCTGTTGCTGTGGCATTCTGGGCATCGCCTTCGAACAAGTCGCTAACAACGCAGCGTTGGGGAGAAAGTTCCCTGTTCCGAGGAACAAGGTTGCGGCTCGTGGCATTATAGCGAGCGCATGGGGAGGGGGCATCCCATTGCGGATGCTCTGCGTCGAGACGGATGCCCGGATGCGGCCGGGTGTGGACGGAGCTGTGTATGTCATCAAGGCGGCGGGCACTGGTCGAGGCGTGGGGCCGGGAGCGCGCCGCCATCTTCGCATCCGCCGTCGGACAGCCCCGCTCCCTGCTGGATAGCGTGCGGCGCCGGCTGATGCTGGTGATCCTCATAGCGGTTCTGCCGCTCGCCTCCGCCTGCATGCTTCAGGGCCTGCTGCAACTGCGCCGCGCCGGCGAGGATGCGCAGCAGAGCCTCGTCCAGTCCGCCGCCGCCGCCGCCGCGAGCGCCCGCAACATCTTCTCTTCCGCCGAGAACGTCCTGCAGGCGTTGAAGAACGCGAACGACGTCCGTGACGCCAATGCCGACTGCCAGGCGACGCTGGCAGGCGCCAATCTCAGCGTGCTGTTCAGTTCCAACATCGCCTATATCGACAAGAACGGGCAGGTGCTCTGCTCCGCGCTGCCGCAGACCCAGTCCTCCGTGGGGGATCGCAAGTGGTGGCTCGCGGCGCGCAACGAGCGGGGCTTCACCATCGGGCCGCGCCAGATCAGCCCGGTCACGCGTTCGGACATTCTGGTGGGCATCCTGCCCCTCTTCGGCGCGGACGGCGTGTTCGACGGCGCGCTGGCCATGGCCATCAATGCCGCCTCGCTGGACAATCTGCTGCGCGAGGCGGTGCCGCCTTCGGTCGGCGTCGTGGCGCTGATCAACGACAAGGGCGTGCAGGTCGCCTCCAATGCGGCCGATGCCGCCAGCCAGCTGTTCGACGGCCGCACCATCGACAACTACATGGAGCGGCTCGGAGAGGCGAAGGACGCGCAGGGTCGCGCCTGGAGCTTTGCCGCCGCCCCGCTGGAGCGGCACGGCCTGTTCGTCGCCATCGCCCGGCCGACGGCGGACCTCTTCCGCTGGACCACCTTCCACGTGCTGCTCGGCTTCGTCCTGCCGGTGGTGATGGTGGTGTTCACGCTGGTGGCCATGTGGCTGGCGACCGACCGCATCGTGCTGCAATGGCTGCTCTACATCCGCCGGGTTACGGTGGTGTATGCGCAGGGCCATTACGGCTTCCGGCCGACCCGCATGCATCGCGCGCCCAGCGAATTCCGGGTGCTTGGCCATGCCATCGAGGACATGGCGCTTGCGGTGCGCGAGCGCGACAACCGCTTGCGCGAAGGCCTCGCGGAGAAGACCGCGCTCGTGCGGGAGATCCATCACCGCATCAAGAACAGCCTTCAGGTGGTGGTGTCGCTCCTAAGTCTCTATGGCGCCGGCGTCGCGCCGGCCGACCGGCCGCGCTTCGAGCGCCTGCGGGTGCGGATGAACTCGCTGGCGGTGGTCCACCGGGTCTTCTACGAGGCGGCCGAGGGCTCTGAGGTGCGCGTCCGCGAGCTGCTGCGCGAACTCGCCGTGCTGCTCGAAGGCGCCTCGGACCGTAGCGCCGCCGTGCTGGTGGAGGCGGGGGACGAGATCACCCTGCCCACCGATTTCGCCGTGCCGCTGGCGCTGCTGGTGACCGAGATCGTGATGGCGCTCACCCGACCCGACGCGGCGCGGCCGGTGCGCATCACCCTCAAGGCCGCACTCCAGGGCGGGACCTTCGAGCTTGTGGCCGAGGCGTCCGAGCCCGCGGAGGGCCGGCTCGACGTGGGCAAGGCGGATCTCGCCCACGGCTTTGCCGGCCAGCTCGGCGGCAGCGTGCTGGTGGAGGAGGCGGAGGATTGCGCCCGGATCCGTACCGCCTTCCCCGCCCGCAAGCGCGGCATGGCCGGCTGACGGGCAGGGCAGGTCTGCCTCAGGCGGACGGTTGCGCCGGGGCGGGCCGCAGGCCGAGACGGGCGAGAAGGACCGCATCCCGGCTCTCCTCCATGTTGGGCGTCGTCAGCAGTGTGTCGCCCACGAAGATGGAGTTGGCCCCGGCGAGGAAGCACAGGGCCTGCGCCTCGTCGCTGAGGGTGTGGCGGCCGGCCGAGAGCCGCACCACGCTGCGTGGCATGAGGAGGCGGGCCACCGCCACCAGCCGGACGAAGGCGATGGGGTCCACCTTCTCCTCGAAGGCCTTCACCGGCGTGCCGTCGATGGGCGTCCACATGTTGAGTGGCACGCTCTCGGGATGCGGATCGAGGCCTGCGAGCAGCTCCAGCATGGCGAGGCGGTCCTCGATGGTCTCGCCCATGCCGACGATGCCGCCGCAGCACACCTTGATGCCGCCCGCCCGCACATGGCCGAGCGTCTCCAGCCGGTCATCGAGGGTACGGGTGGAGGTGATGCGCGGATAATAGGCCGGCGAGGTATCCACATTGTGGTTGTAGTAATCGAGCCCGGCGGCGCTGAGCCGATCCACCTGCGCGGGCGTGAGCATGCCCAGCGTCACGCAGGTTTCAAGGCCAAGCGCCCGCACGCCCGAGATCATGGCGCAGACCGCATCCATGTCCCGGTCCTTGGGCGCGCGCCAGGCCGCGCCCATGCAGAAGCGGGCGGCGCCCGCGGCCTTTGCCTTGCGGGCCTCGGCGAGCACTGCCTCCACGTCCATGAGCCGGGTGGCGGCAACGCCGGTGTCGTGATGCGCGCTCTGCGAGCAGTAGCCGCAATCCTCCGGGCAGCCACCGGTCTTGATGCTGAGAAGCTGTGCCGTCTCGACCGAGCAGGCATCGAAATGGGCCCGGTGTACCGCCTGCGCCCGGAACATGAGCTCCGGGAGCGGGAGGTCATAAAGGGCGCGCGTGCGCATCTCGGCGGCGGGTCGAGCGGTTGCGGCGATTGCGGCGCTCATTGCGCGTCGCCCGCGCGGCGGCCCGGCAGGGCGGCGGAGGCGGCCGCCACCAGAGCGATCTTCAGGAGGTCGCCCAGGATGAAGGGCAGGAAGCCCTGTGCCAGCAGGGCACGGGCCGGCACGAAGGCGGTGAGCCAGAGCAGGCCCAGCGCATAGACCGCAGCGAGGCCGGCCAGCATGGCGATGGTGCGTCCCCATACGCCGAGGGGGGCAAGGGGGGCGCTGCGGGCGAGGGCGCTGACGAGGCCACCTGCCAGCCAGTAGCCGGCCAGATAGCCGCCCGTGGGGCCCGTCATATAGGCAAGGCCGATCCCGCGCTCCGGGGTGCCGGCGAAGACAGGCAGGCCGAGCGCGCCGGCCGCGAGGTAAGCGCCGAAGACCGCGAGCGCCATGCGCGGCGGCACCGCCAGCGCGATGGCCATGACGGCGGCGGTCTGGAGGGTCATGGGCACCGGCCAGAAGGGGATCTGCACCTTGGCGCTGAGGGTGAGCAGCGCCACGCCGGCCAGGATGAGCGCCGCCTGCCGCAGCAGGAGGCTGCGGCGCGTGCCGTCGAGCAGAGAGGTCAACATGGGCGAACTCCAATTATAGATAATTTGATTCCAGTATCTATAGGAGTCCATGGGCGTGACCGGAATGCAAGGGGCTCACCCCTCGATGGCGAACATCTCCCGCTCCGGGCCCGATCGGGACTTCACCGGCCGGCGTCCGATCCACTGCACGTGGTTGGCGAGGATGGTGCAGGCGGCCTCTACCTGCCCGCGCCGCAGGGCGTCGAGGATGGCGCGGTGGTCATGGTCCGTGCGGGCCTCCCAGTCCTGCCGCCAGGCGGCGAAGAGGAAGCGGGCGCTGGCGGCGTGCAGGTCGTCAATGGTGGCGAGCAGGCGCGGCATGGCGCAGGGCGTGATGATGAGGCGGTGGAACCGGCGGTTCGCCTCTTCCCAGGAGCGCACGTCGCGGGAGATGTCGCCGGCGCGCGTCGCTTCCTCCGCCTGTTGCAGGATGGTGGCGGTGATGTTGGGCGCGGCATTGCGCAGGGCCAGCACTTCCAGCGCTGCCCGCATCTCGGCGACCTCGCGGACGTCCCTGAGGTCGAAGGCGGCCACCCGCACGCCGCGCCGGGGTTCGCTCACCGCCAGTCCCTGTGCCTCAAGCCGGCGGAAGGCCTCGCGCACCGGGACATGGCTGGTCTCGAACTCGGCGGCCACATGGTCCTGACGCAGCCGGCTCCCTGGCTCGATCTCGCCGGAGATGATCCGGTCGGCGAGGGTGCGGCTGATGCGGATGGCGATGGTGTCTTCAGTGCGGCTGGTCATGAATTATAGATAAAATCGCGCGCTGGGGATGTCGAGATTGGCGCGCGTCCGTGGATGCGGATGTGGGACGCGGCGGTGGGTGGAAAATTGCGGCATTAGGTAGCAAACTCACCTAGTGCCTGCCACGCCATCAAGGCGGTTGATACGCTCCATTGATGCTCCACAATCGCGCTTGCAGACAGCCGCGATTCAGTGCAAGGTGCATACATGCCGTCATTCAACCCAACTCTCTCCGATGTCCTCGCGCGCCGCGGCGAAGTCAAGCGCTTGATCGATGCCCTCAAAACTGAGGACGCCGAGCTTGAAATGGCAGAGCGCGTTCTAAAGCGCCTTGGGCACCCGCAGGGTGTGTTTGACGCTCGCGACTATGAGCCAAGTCAGACCAGTGCGGTGCAGCCCCAAGAGGTTACGCTTACCGGGAAAGAGACGACCGAGGAGGTTTTGATCCACCTACTCTCTGGAGCGCAACTTTGGTGGACTGCGAACCAATTGCAGGAAGCAGCATCCCGCGCTCTGGGGCGGGAAGTCCCGATGACAACCGTTTCCCCCACTCTTTCCCTTATGAAAGGGAAAAAGTTGATTTCTCGCGACGGCCTTAAGGTTGCGCTTGCGTCTCGCGTAACTGGATTGACCGAAGACGATTTGAAGGATGCAGGGATTATCCCTCCGCACGCTACTCTGCGTAGCCCGCCAGAAGGCGGCTCACAAGGCGGCGGGGTGATGGGGTAATAAAAAAGCGGCTGCGCCCTAAAGTGCAACCGCTTTTTGAACGAGTGTGCCACCCACGTTCTTGGCGGAGCCGGGTGACGCAAAACCCACAAACAAGGAGGCGGTAAGGGCCGCTAAGCCTGTGGTCTTATTAGATTGACGAAGTCCCGCCGGTTGACACTGCGGTAGCAGTGGTGCCCCGGCGGGCACCCCATCTGCGGGGCTAGCATAGTGCGGGGTCCGGCTTTCCATCCAAGTCCCCGAGGGTGCAAGTCCCTCTAGCTCCACCATCGGCGCACTGGGCAAAAGCTCGGTGCGCCGACCTATTTAAATTAGTGGAATCTCTGGATTCCGTCCAGTTGCAATTAATTGCACTGAGCCTGGGATGCTATGCCCGATGACCCTTCGCGGTCGAAAAATGAAATTCCCTGTTTTTCCAGAGCAGCTCTCATTGCCGATAGATTGTTTGCTATCGGAACGCGGCGCCCCTTCTCAAAGTCGCGGACGGTCGATAGGGAAACGCTGGCCGCGCGCGCAAGATCGTCTTGCGACCAGTCAATCCAAGCCCTTGCTGCACGGCACTGTTCAGGCGTCATCCGTTCCGCTTAAGCGCGAAATCATTTTTGGTCAACCCCAACGTTTTTCGTTGACGCCAACTCTTTA
This sequence comes from Azorhizobium caulinodans ORS 571, assembly GCF_000010525.1. Classification (GTDB taxonomy): domain Bacteria; phylum Pseudomonadota; class Alphaproteobacteria; order Rhizobiales; family Xanthobacteraceae; genus Azorhizobium; species Azorhizobium caulinodans. The sequence continues at coordinate 417,756 of NC_009937.1, forward strand.
CGCCATTATCACTGAGGTCAACGCAAATCGTTGGCGCGGAAATGGCTCAGCACTTCCTTCTCTCACGCGCTGCCCGGACTATCAGTCTGGCGAAGGTCGCGCGTATGAGCGACGAGGAAGCCCACGACGCCTTCCGCAACATCCGTTGGGCGGCCACTGACGGCAAGCCGGTTTGCCCGCGTTGCGCCTGCGCCGAAACCCTCACCTACAAGACCCGCAAGCTCTATAAGTGCAAGGCTTGCGCGCATCAGTTCTCGGTCACGTTGGGCACCATCTTCGCCAGCCGCAAGCTGCCGATCCGCGACTACCTCCTTGCTATCGCCATCTTCGTCAACGGCGCCAAGGGCCATAGCGCCCTCCAGCTTTCCCGCGATCTCGACGTGCAGTACAAGACGGCTTTCGTCATGGCTCACAAGATCCGCGAAGCGCTTGCGGCGGAAATGAAGGACATGACAGTTTCCGGCACGGTTGAGGTGGATGGCGCCTATTTCGGCGGCCACATTCGCCGAGAGAACCGCAAGGAAGACCGCAAGGACCGCCGCCTAGCCCAACACCAGACCGGCAAGCGCCGCGTTGTGGTCATCATGCGTGAGCGCGGCGGGCGGACGCTCCCCTTCGTGTTTAAGGCCGAAGCGCATGCAATCGAAACGATTGCCCAGCGCGTGGCGCCCGGCTCGATCATCCATGCCGATGAAGCCGCCCATTGGGACAAACTGCACGCGCTATACCTGACCAAGCGCATCAACCATCAGGAGAGCTATTCAGACGGCGAAGCCTGCACCAACGGGGCGGAAAGCTTCTTCTCCCGCATCCGCCGCGCTGAGATCGGCATTCACCACCACATCAGCGGCCCGTACCTCGCTGCGTATTCCGCCGAAATGGCGTGGCGTGAGGATCATCGCCGGGTGAGCAATGGCGAGCCAGTACCTGATGACGGTCGGCTCCGCTCTGGCTCACCCGGTGAGCCGAGTGTGGAAGGGCTACTGGCAGCGGTGACTTTAGGCCGTTCTCGACCTTGGAGTGTGCGCCCTCACAATCTTGGCATCGCGAATTTCTTCCCCGACCCTTCGGGCGTTGACGTGAACCACTACGGGTTTTTGACTCCACTCCGCACGTTCAATTGCCTTTTGGTATTTGGCTCCGACCAATGGGTCTTCCAAGATCGCAGTAAACCTATCTTCACCATCAACAGACTCTAGGCGCACTTGAAAAGCCGAGGTCTGCTCTGTATCGACACCCCTGACATAAAACTGTTTTTTTATTACAATTTTAGACGACTTCGATCTGGTTGATCTGGTTAGAATAGAAATTGAACTAGAATCAAATACAGCACCTTGAATATTTAGCTCGTCAACAGATGTGGAATTCTTTATTATCTCCGACATTGCATGGTTGCTATGCTCATAAATCTTCGCCGCTATAGGAGATTTTCGCTCCGCCTTCTTTAAGGTAGTGCTCTCCGTTCTCCTATCATTAATTACTTTTTCTAAAAATTCATATAAATCTTTCTTTTCCTTTCCATTTGATTCAATTTGTTTTTCCTGAAGTTCAATCTTCTTCATTTCAAGCTGCGAGTTTATGTATGCCGTCACGCCTGCTTGCGTGAAGTACACGAGAATGGCGACGATAAAGCCTATCAGGATTTGGCGGCCAGTCATTTTATCTATCGCCTTCTCTCCGATGCCCTTTATTTGCTTTTCTGCGAACGCCCAAAAATCGGAACTTCCCTTTTTTAAGGTAAAAATTAATTCTAGATCTTCTTTTTCCTGGTCAGTTAGTCGCGTGACTCGATCATCATCCTTGAGTATCAGAGCCGCCGTTCTGTAGAAGTCATTCTGAAACTCAACTAACGACTTCATCACTGAAGTTGGAATAGTCCCATCAAACGAATTACCCTTATATATAAGGCGAAGCCCAGCCCAAGACATGTCGTCTAGGTCCAGAATTACATTCTTGGCGTCAATGGTTTTATCAAGAAGTGCATTTAGCGCATTCCAAGCCGCCTGCTCGCTATCCAAACGCAGGACGACAGCCCCCTCTCCCACAGCCATCTAAGCTCCCCCCGGTCTTTCGTTGGGAACTTATATCCGCGTGCCAGTAGGTCAAGCTTGGGTTGTATCAACTTAGGTTAATCGCCAGCACATTGTGACGCCGACCTTAAGTGCCAGAGACGAACGCCACGTCGGGTGCCGGACTCAAGCAATCCACGTCTTGCTTGAAGCCTCAACGCCTGCACGATTCTAAGCGCTATCGTCTGCCGCAGCGTCTTGTCGCTCTCATCCAGACCCTTGACGCTGATGACGCGCAGCGCCAGTTCCCGCGTGTCCAGAGGTCCTTCCTGTACCAGCGCAGCCTTGCATATGGCTGTCATTTCGCCTCTCTTAAAGAGGCGATGAAGCTCCACATGGGCCGGGAACTCTCTGGGCTCCCCGTTGACTTCGAAGATGCAGATGGTGGCGTTCACGGACATGAGGTCGCGCTTCGCGTCCGCTATCTGGCGTTCGAGCTTGCCTATGTAGGCTTCGATTTCATCGCGCTTGCGTCTCAAGGTAGACAGAACCTGAGGCTCAACCATAAGCTTCTCCACAACCAGAGGGCGGGGAAGCGGGCGATGTACAAGAGCGAGACGTTCCGGCTGTTTGAGCGCGCAATCGAAGAGAAAAAGCAAATCGTGTGCACATACCGAGGGTACCCACGCGAGATTTGCCCTCATGCTGTCGGGTGGTCAGACAATGGAGAGCAAGCGCTTGCATTCCAGTTCGCCGGAGGTAGCTCAACGGGGCTCCCCTTTGGTGGAGAGTGGAGGTGTTTTGAACTAAGGCATCTTCAAGGCGCCGTCTCCGAGATGGCGCTTGGCACACCGGAGATAGTCATAAAAAACCTCAAACCTGCGTAAAGAACGTGGCGCTAGAGGTGGATCACTGAACGCCGTAGGCAAGCGTGGCGTAATCCCTTGCCCGCTGCTTGGCCTCAGGGCCGACGAAGAACGATTGATAAATCTCTCCGTCCGTCCCGATCGCTTCGACGCTCCAAACGCCGGGATCGTCGGTCCGTTCGAAAACCTCAGCGCGATTAATGGGCTCATGGCGTGGTAGATATTCCATTCCCCGCCTCCTTCTGTTCCATGGGGGAAACGGCGATTGGCCAGGGGCGTTCCTAACCCCATTCATATCAGATCGTTTACGCCAACGCATTGCGTTGACATCATTTTTTATAGGTGAGTTTGCTACCTAATACCGGAAAATTGCTGCAATGCGGCAGTTGGAGTCTAAAAAGTATTCTCTTCTGAATGCTTTGCTCCGATATACATTTGTTTACATACGATATGGCGATCCCGTGACGAGCGTCGACTCTCAATCGCCTTCAACATGTTGCCTCAAGCAAGAATTCGACCGCCCCGCGCAAGCTTTCCAGGCTATACGTAATAATACGTATGCCCTTGGCGTACGCCCTCTCCGCCCGAGGATGTGCCGCCCATGCCCCGCTTGAATCTCAAGGTTTCGCACGCCGTCGCGCTGATGGTGTTCTCCTGCGTCGCCGTCACCGCCGCCCTGCTGATCGCTGTCGTCGCCTGGATGCTGGATGATGATGCAGCGCAAAATGCCATTAATCGCCAGAATGTTGCGATCCGTGCTGCAGCAATCGCGCTGGCCAAGGCCGTGCCCGGCAGCCGGATCGACTGGTCCGGCAATACCGTGAGCCGCATCGTGCTGCCGCGCCTGCCGGAGCCCGGTGACCATGGCCTCATCGATGATGTCTCTCGCATCTCCGGCGGCACGGCCACGGTGTTCGCGTATGACGCCGGCAAGGACGATTTCGTGCGCCTCTCCACCTCCGTGAAGAAGGCCGATGGCACGCGGGCCGTGGGCACGGTCCTCGGCCGCCAGTCCGCGGCCTATCCGGCCATGAAGGCGGGCACCATCTATCGTGGCGAGGCCACCATTCTCGATGTGCCCTATTACACGGTCTATCTGCCGGTGTTCGATCCGTCCGGCTCGGTCATCGGCGTGGTCTATGGTGGCGTGAAGCAGGATGAGGTGGATGCGCGCCTCAACTCCCTGCTCCGCACCATCATTGGCCTTTCCATCGTGCTCACCCTGCTGCTGGCCGGCGTCGCGGTGCTGCTGGCGAGCCGCCTGCTGCGTCCCATCGGCCAGTTGGCGGGCGTGATGGAACGCCTCGCGCAGGACGACCTGTCCGTGGAAATCCCCCACCAGGACAAGAAGAACGAGTTCGGCGTGATGGCCCACACCATTCAGGTGTTCCGCGACCATGCGGACGAGCGCCGCGTGCTTCAGGCAGAGCAGGAGCGCCAGACCGCCCAGCGCCTCGCCCGGCAGGAGGAGGTGGACGCCATCATCGCCGCCTTCCGCACCCGCATGAGCCGCATGGTGGACGCGGTGCGTCTCAATACCGGCGAGCTTCTGGATGTGGCGGGCAGTCTCTCGCAGGTGGCGGCCCGCACTACGGCACGGACGGTGGAAGCCGACCGGGCCTCCCAGGAGGCCAGCAACTCCGTGCAGGGCGTGGCCGGCGCCACGGAGGAGCTCTCGGCATCCATCGGCGAGATCACCTCCCAGGTGTCACGCGCCTCCACCGTCGTCGCCGATGCCACCCGCGGCGCCCAGAGCACGGGCAGCAAGGTGCGGGAACTGTCGGAAGGCGCCGAGCGGATCGGCAAGGTGGTGGAACTCATCCAGGCCATCGCCGCCCAGACCAACCTCCTGGCCCTCAACGCCACCATCGAGGCGGCGCGGGCCGGCGAGATGGGCAAGGGTTTCGCCGTGGTGGCGCAGGAGGTGAAGGAACTCGCCGCCCAGACCGGCAAGGCGACCGAAGAGATCGGCCACCAGATCCAGAGCATCCAGGGCGCGACCGCCGATGTGGTGCAGGCCATCGAGCAGATCGTCGTCACCATCGGCGATGTGGACCGCTACACCAGCGCCATCGCCTCGGCCGTCACCCAGCAGAATGCCGCCACCGGCGAGATCACGCGGAACATCGTCGCCGCCTCGCAGGGCAGTGCCACGGTGGCGTCCAACATCACCCATGTGATGCAGGCGGTGAATGAGACCGACACTTGCGCCAGCCGGGTGACGGACGCCACGCGCCGGCTCGCCGACGACAACAGCCAGCTCAACGCGGCGCTGGAGGACTTTCTGGCCCGCGTCGTGGCGGCCTGACGGCCGGCAGTCCCGTTTCAGAAAAGCCCGGGCGTCGCGGCGCCCGGGCTCTTGCGCGGCCTGCTGACCGCCGGGCAAAGAAAAACCCCGCGCCGTCACCGGCACGGGGTCTGATTTCTCTTTTGCGCCGGCGGGAGGCCGGCTGCGCCTCAGGCCTTGGCACTCTTCTTGCGCAGGCGCACCACCACGTCCACACGCGCCACCTCGAAGCCCTCGGGGGCTTCCGGCAGGCGGTCCACGGTGACGGAGGCCTCCGGAATGTCGACGAGCTCGTTGTGGCCCTCGACATAGAAATGGTGGTGGTCGGAGGAGTTGGTGTCGAAATAGGTCTTCGACCCGTCAACAGCGACCTCGCGCAGCAGGCTCACTTCCGTGAACTGGTGCAGCGTATTGTAAACCGTGGCGAGCGACACCGGGAAGCGGGCGCGGATGGCTTCCTCGTGCAGCATTTCGGCCGTCACGTGGCGGTCACCCTTGGCGAATAGAAGCCAGCCCAGCGCCAGACGCTGACGGGTGGGACGCAGGCCGACCTCACGGAGCATCTCGCGCACGTCGTGGAACGGGCAGCCGGTGCGGCGCGCATTGTTTACGTCGCGCAGCTGCGCCACGGGCAGCACGGCCTCTTCAGGGTCCACCTGGACACGGGCGGCGCCGGAACCCAGGCTCGTACGGATTCGAGTCATCTCGTTCATGGTCGCGCTAGCAATCTCAATCTATGCAATCGCATTGCTGCTGGGGGAGCCACTGTGAGGCGGCGATCATTTTTCAGCTATACCTGATCCCGCGCCTCATTGCCACCATTACAGATTGTAGCTGGACTAAAGTAAATCAAGCCGCTGCAATGCCTTCCTCGTGATCATGGGGCGCATGGACAGGCCGTCTCCCGCGGGCTATCGCGCTGCAACAGCCTCAGGTTCCGCTGCCGCCATCCTCCAGGGGAAAGCTGGCGCGGGGCTCGCGTGAGGCCGGGACGGTTCATGATCCATAGGCGGAGCCGAGGCGTGACGCATCTTTTTCGCTCTCCGGTCCTGGTGGCCCTTTTCGTCGCGCTGGCGGCGGCGGCGACCCTTGCTGCGGCTTGGTTCTTCCAGCTCGTGGTGGGGCTTGCGCCCTGTCCGCTCTGCCTCGACCAGCGCCTGCCCTATTATACGGCGGTGCCTGTGGGGCTGCTGCTCGCGTTCGTTGGGCGCAGCCGGCCGGACCTTGCCCGCTATGGCCTCTGGCTCCTCGCCGCCCTGATGGCGGTGGATGCTGGCATCGCCATCTATCATGCGGGCGTCGAATGGCAGTTCTGGCCGGGGCCGACCACCTGCACGGGCTCCACGCCCCCCATGGTCACGGACATCATGTCGGCGCTGAAGACGACGCGGGTGCCCCGTTGCGACGAGGCGGCCTGGCGCCTGTTCGGCATCTCCATGGCCGGCTGGAACGCCGTCATTGCACTCGGCCTCACCGGCATCAGCCTCAAGGGCGCGCTCGCCCGGCGCTGAGGCTCGAATCCTCAGGGGTCGAGTTCGGTGTCCCAGTAGAGATAGTCGAGCCAGCTCTCGTGCAGATAGTTCGGCGGGAAGTGCCGGCCGTTCTGGTGCAGGTCGTGGACGCTGGGCTGGAAAGGCGTCTGCGCGGGCCACATTTTGGCATCGTCTGGCATCAGGCCGCCCTTGCGCAGATTGCAGGGGGAGCAGGCCGCCACCACGTTTTCCCAGGTGGTCTGGCCGCCCCGCGAGCGCGGAATGACGTGGTCGAAGGTGAGATCCTCGCGGGTGCCGCAATACTGGCAGGTGAAGCGGTCGCGCAGGAAGACGTTGAAGCGGGTGAAAGCCGGCTGACGGGTCGGCTTGACGAAGGTGCGAAGCGAAACGACGCTCGGTAGCTTCAGTTCAAAGCCCGGACTTCGGACCGCCTTGTCGTAATATTCGACGATATTCACGCGGTCGAGGAAGACCGCCTTGATGGTATCCTGCCACGACCAGACAGACAGCGGGTAATAGCTGAGCGGGCGGTAGTCCGCATTCAGCACAAGAGCTGGCCACGCGCCCGGTGATAAAGCAGCGGTCAAGGATCTTCTCCTCGCCCTCCATCCCAGCCGAATCGAGCAGTCCCGTTCGGCACGCGCGGATACTGTATAGGCTCCATGTCAGCCTTGTGAAGGCCCGCACAAAATCCCGCCGAAGCGGCGGATAGACGCGTGGACGCCCATCTTGTTACCGCTGGAAAATATACCTGACGTTGCTGGAATCTGCCCGTGATCGGCAGAAAGTGTCTTCCTGCCCAAATGGTTAACGCGTCAGCCGGTCGGCGGGGCGAGGTGGGCGGCGAGAAAGAGGCCGGCCCGCTCCACGCCCTCCTCGTCGATGCCGTGGCCGAGCGATTGGGTAAGGTGCGTCTCGGCGCGGACGCCGGCGGCCGAGAGGGCGGCGGCGGTGGCGGTGAGTGCATAGACCGGCACCACCTCATCGCGCCCGCCATGCATCAGCAGCACGGGCGGCCGCGACGGCGCGAGGCCCGGCGGCAGCAGCGGCGGCAGGAAGCCGGACGCGCCCACCACGGCGGCGATGGGCTCGGGCGCCGTCACCGCGAAGGAGAGCGCCATCATGGCTCCCTGGCTGAAACCGAACAGCGCCACCCGGCTCCAGGGCAGATCAAGGCGCGTGCGTTCCTCATCCAGAAGCCGGGCGAAGGCGGGCAGGGCTGAGAGCGTGTCGCGCGCAATGGCGTGAGGATCCGCGAGCGAGAGGGGAAACCACTGCCGCCCCACCGGCATCTGGTCGCAGGGATGCGGGGCATGGGGGGCGACGAAGGCGGTGTGGGGCAGGATTTCCGCCCAGGCGGCGCCGAGATCGATGAGGTCGCGGCCGTCCGCGCCATAACCGTGCACCAGCACCACGAGCGAATCGGCGGGACCGCCCGCAGACGGGGCGAGGCGGGGACCTTCGGTGAGGGACATTCGGAAAATCCGGGATCAGGCGGGGGCGCCAAGACGGGCGCGGCGGGCGCCATAATAGGCCCAGAGCAGATGGGCCGCCACGCCGCGATAGGGCCGCCAGTCCTCCGCGATCGCCTTAAGGCCCAGCGCCGAGGCCCGGCCCGGCAGGCCGAAGGCATCGGCGGCCGCCACCTGGAGGGCAAGGTCGCCCTCGGGGAAGGCGTCGCTGCGGCCGAGGCAGAAGAGAAGATAGATGTCCGCCGTCCAGCGGCCGATGCCGGGCAGGCGGGTCAGATAGTCGGCCGCCGCGTCCGCTTCCATCGCCTCCACATGGGCGAGGTCCACCACCCCGTCGGCGAGCGCGCGAGCAATACGGGTGAGGGTGCGGATCTTCGGCGCGGAAAGGCCGCCGGCCTTCAGCGTCTCCGGCGAGGCGTTCAACAGCGCCTCGACCGTCGGCGGGCCGCCGAGCACCTGCTCCGTGCGCGCGGAGATGGCGCGGGCGGCGGCGACGGAGAGCTGCTGGGCGATGATGATGTTGACCAGCCCCGCGAAGTCCGGCGCCCGCCGCCGCAACGGCGGCCGACCGGCCTCCGCCACCAGCGCATGCAGGCGGTCGTCCAGCGACAGAAGCCGGTCGAGCGCCGCCTCGAAGGTCGCTTGGTCGCTCAGGTGAACCTCGCCCATCATGCCGCGCCTCCTTGCCCTTTTGCCCTCTCGCGCCGGAGCGGCGGTCATGCGATGACATGGCCTGCCATGACCATCGTCTGCCGCTTCGCCCCAAGCCCCAACGGCTTCCTGCATCTCGGCCACGCGCATTCGGCTCTGGTGAACCATGCCGCCGCCACGCGCGCCGCCGGCCGCTTCCTGTTGCGCATGGAAGACATCGACACCACCCGATGTCGCCCGGAATACGAGCAGGGCATCATCGACGATCTGGACTGGCTCGGCATCCTCCCGCCCGAGCCGCCCCGCCACCAGAGCCGGCACTTCGACGATTACGCCGCAGCCCTCGCGCGCCTTGAGGAGATGGGGCTGCTCTACGCTTCTTTCGAGACCCGCGCGGAGATCGCCCGCGCCGTCCTCGCCCGCGAGGCGGCGGGCCGGTCCTGGCCGCGTGATCCCGACGGTGTGCCGCTCTATCCCTTTTCCCGCGAGAGCATGACGGAGGCGGCCCGCGCGCGCCGCAAGGCCGAGGGCGAGCCTTATGTGCTGCGCCTCGACATGGGGCAGGCCTATGCGCTGGCGGGTGCCGGCCTCTCCTGGCACGAGGCGCCTGGCGATCCGCTGGCGGAGCCCCTGCCGGTTCAGGCCGATCCGGCAGCCTGGGGCGATGTGGTGCTCGCCCGCAAGGACGTGCCGGCGAGCTATCATCTGGCGGTGGTGATGGATGACGACCTGCAGGGCATCACGCATGTGATCCGCGGCCGCGACCTTTACGCCGCCACCGCCATCCATCGCCTGCTCCAGGCGCTGCTCGGCCTGCCGGCGCCCATCTATCATCACCACGCGCTGGTGCTGGACCGCGACGGGCGCAAGCTGTCTAAAAGCACGGGGGCGGCGAGCCTGTCGTCCCTGCGCGCGCTCGGCACCACGCCGGACGAGGTGCGCGCGCTCATCGCACACGGGCTGGAGCCGGCGTCTCAGCCCACCCCGAGCACGTAGAGCCAGAAGGTGATGGTGAAGAGGCCGAGGGCCGTGGACAGCGAGACGGAGCTGGAACTGGTGCCGACGCCGACGCCATAACGCTGGGCCAGCAGATAGGCATTGATGCCGCAGGGCATGGCCGCGAACAGCACGGCCACGCCCGCCCACACCGGCGGCATGGGCAGGATGCGGGTGAGCCCCAGCACCAGCAGCGGATGCACGATGAGCTTCAGCGTGGAGATGAAGACGGTGGGCCGCAGATCGCCGGAAATGCCGTAGCGCTTGAGGGCGAGGCCGAGGGAAACGAGGGCGCAGGGCGTGGCGGAGGCCGCCATCATGTCCAGCACCTGCTTCAGCACCCCATGGGCCTCGAAGCCCATGAGCCGCCCGATCCCGCCCGCATAGATGCCGAGCAGGATGGGATTGAAGGCGAGCGAGCGGAACAGCCGCTTCACCGTGGCCCGCGAGAAGCCGGAGCCGCCCTCCACCGCGATGGTGGCGGCCACTAGCATTACCGGCAGGTGCACGGCGATGAGCAGGAACAGCGGCACCGCGCCGGCTTCGCCATAGGCCTTGAGGATCAGCGGCACGCCGACGAAGACCGTATTGGCCTGTCCCGCCGAGAAGCCGTGGATGACGGCTTCCGTGTGCGAGCGCTTGAACACCTTCGCGGCCACCACGGCGGCCAGCGCGAAGACCGCGAAGGCGCCGGTGAAATAGGCGATCCAGTAGCCCCAGGGCTGGGCGTCGGGCAGCTTGCTCTCGCTCAGCGTCTTGAAGATGAGGATCGGCACCGCGAGGCTGAACACATATTCCGCGAGGCCGTCGGACGCGCTGTCGCTGATGAGGCGGGTCTTTGCCGCCCCGTATCCCACGCCGACAATCCCGAAGACCGGAAGAACGATGAGCGCAAGGTCTGCGAGAATGCCCAGCATGGAATGAGATCAGGCGGCGGTGAGCACGGGTGCCGGCCGCAGGCAGGCCATGGCCACGTCGAACACCGGCACCATGGCGCGCAGGCGGCTTTCGAGGCGGTCCGCGATCTCCGGCGCAGCGGTGATCTCCAGTTCCACCTGCAAGGCATCGTTGGCATGGGCCACGTCGATGCGGTGCGGCAGAACGTCGTGGATCACGAAGGGCTCCAGCAGGCGCAGCAGCACGTTGGCATCCGCAGCGGCTTCGACGACAAGGCGATAGTGGGCGCCGGCAGGCACCTGGGCATGGTCAGACATGGGAAGGAATCCGGAAAAACGAGACGTCAGATGCGATTCAGCGTGCCCGGCCGACCTGGTCGACCGGGCGGAGAATTCGCGGCGCGCCTACAAGCGCGCGCATCTCGTGCCCAGAAATGCTCATCTTTTGGACGTTAGGGGGATGGGCGCGCCGCGTCAACGGGCGTAGCCTTGCGCGTCGCTCATGGCCGGTCGCGGCAAGTTGCTTTTGGCGCAAGGCGGCTTCCGCTAGATTGTCGGCTCATGCGCGTATCGCGCCATCATGGACAGCCCAGACGGATCGAGATGCAGGTCCTCCCCCAGCCTGCCGCCCCCCGGGGCGGTGCCGAAGCCAACGGCGGCCTCGCGGCCACCGACGGGGAGGCGCGCCTCAATCGCGGCGCGCTGGTCGGCATGGGGCTGGTGGCGGTCCTGCTCACCGGTGCCGCCGGCTTTCTCTGGATGCGCCACGGCGTCGCAATCTTCTTCGATACGGTGGTCGCCGGCCTCGCGACGTGCTTTTGACGGTCCGACGCCTCCGCCTTCCTGCCGCACGGATTTCTCCCGCCCATGGCCGCCTTGTCCTCCCGTACCAAGATCATCGCCCTGTTCTGCGCCTTCGCGGCAGGTGCGCTCGTGCTCGTGGCCGGCGTGACGCTCCTGATGCCGGGGCGCGCCGGTCCCGCTTTGTCGTCGGCGGTGGGCGGCCCGTTCAAGCTCGTGGACGATGGCGCCCAGCCGGTGACGGAGGCCGTCCTCAAGGGGAAGCCCTCGCTCGTCTTCTTCGGCTTCACTCACTGCCCTGACGTGTGCCCGACGGCGCTGTTCGAGATGTCCGAGATCTTCCGCGCCCTTGGCCCCGATGCCGACAAGGCGCAGGCTTTCTTCATCACCGTGGACCCCGAGCGCGACACGCCCGAGATCATGAAGTCCTACGTGTCAAGCTTCGTGCCGCAGATCCACGGCCTCACCGGCACGCCGGAGCAGATCGAGGTGGTGAAGAAGGAATATCGCGTTTTCTCGCGCAAGGTGCCGCTGAAGGATGGCGACTACACCATGGATCACACGGCGGTGGTCTATCTCATGGACAAGGCGGGCAATTTCATCGCGCCCTTCAACACCAAGCGTCCCCCTGCCGAGGCGGCGGCGGATCTCAAGCGCTATCTGTGAGGATGCCGGCGGGCGCGCGGGCCGGGGCGCCGGCCGGTAGCGGCGCCTGTGGCCGCAGCCGCCCCAGCCCGTGCTCGGTCTTGTCCCACCAGTACGGTCGCACGATGAGCTGCACCACCGCCCGCCACGCCGCCACCGAGAGCAGCAGCCAGTAGAACGGCAGCAGGATCAGGATGGGGGCCAGGGCGAACTGGCCGCGCCGCTTGAGGCCGAGGCCGCAGCTCCACGCCGCCGCCCCGTAGCCGATGGCGAGATTGGTCAGCGAGAGCGCAGTGGCGACGACGCCGAGCGTGGTGCCCGGTGTCGTCAGGAAAACGCCGCGCACGACATCCGCAATCAGCCACGCGACGCACAAGGGATGCAGCAGGGCCGAGGCGAAGGGACCGGCGGTGAGCAGGAGCAAGGGGACAAGGTTCCCCCAGCCGAGCTCCCGCACCAGCCGCAGCGGCTGGCGGCCATGCACCAGCAGCGTCTGGGCCCAGCCCTTCAGCCAGCGCGTGCGCTGGCGCATCCAGGCTGCGCGGGTGATGGGCGCCTCCTCCGCAGTCGACGAGCCGATGACCGCCGTCGTCCAGCCGGCGCGCGCGAGACGCACGCCGAGGTCGGCATCCTCCGTGACGTTGTAGGGGTCCCAGGCGCCGATCAGCTCCAGCATGCTGCGGCGGAAATGGTTCGACGTGCCGCCGAGCAGGATGGGCATGCGCAATTGGGCGAGGCCGGGCAGCAGAACGTCGAACTGTCCGGCATATTCGGCGGCGAACAGGCGGCTGATCCAGGTTTCATCGGCATTCTCGACCGAGAGGCGGGCTTGCACGCAGGCCAGGTTACGGCCGCCTTGCCGGAAGGCGGCGAGCGCCCGCTTCAGCTGGTCGGGGTCGGGTACGTCCTCGGCGTCGAACACCACCACAAAGCTGCCGCGGGTAAAGGGCAGCGCGCAGTTGAGCGCCTTGGGCTTGGTGCGCGGCCCCACATCCGGCGCCACGATGATCTCGAACCATGGCGGCAGCGCCATGCGGGCGAGAGCGGCATGAACGGGCGCATCGTCCGGCTCCACCACGATCTTGATGTCGAGCTTCTCCGGCGGATAGTCGATGGCCTGCAAGGCCCGCACGAGACGGGGTAGCACCCGCTCCTCCCGGTAGAGCGGCACGATAATGCTGTAGAGCGGCAGGGCGGCGTCCGGCAGGCCGAGCGGCGGCGGCTCCTCCGGCCGCGCGAGGCAGGTCGCGATGCGCAGCGTCGCGCTGGCGAGGAAGATGCTCGAGAGCAGGGACTGGACGATCAGGAGCGTTTCGAGCGGTGCGCTGAGGCCGGCCGTCGCCACCGCCGCGCCGGCCATGGTCGCGGGCAGGAGCATTCGTCGGGTAAAGCGGATGGTGCCTGCCGAGACGTCCGGACGATGGGCGCGCAGGTCGAAGGCGGCGGCGCGGCCGATGCCGTCCGCGCACTGGCGGGCGAGAGTGCCGTGGAGATGCTCGGTCGCGATTACCCGAGCGCGCCGCTTCAGGGTCGGGTCCTCCCTGAGCGCGGAGGCGAGGCGCCGGGCATAGAGGCCCCGCGCAGCGATGACATAGCCGGGCAGATCGTCTTCCGGCGGCGTCTGGAAGGTCTGGAGCCGGAGCACGGTGGGTGCAAGGTCGGGCGGCACCGGCAGGGGGACATCCGGGGGCTGGAGGGCGAGGCCGAGATGGGCGGCGAGCCGGGCGCTCGCCTGCGGCCCGGTGAGAAGGCCGGCGCAGATCAGCACCTCGTCGCCGCCGACCCGCAGGTCGCGCGCCCGTGCGGCGGCCCAGTCGATTAGACTGTCGGGCAGGGTGCCATGCAGGGCCTGAAGTTCGACCGGCCACCGGCTGGGAGGGGACAGGGCGTCCGCTTTGGCATAGAAGGTCCGCTTGCGGTCAGATGCCGCCTCGCCCACCATCGTCTTCTCCCCCCGGAGACGTGTCGGTCAAACGATAATCAGGCGCTCACGATGCCGCTAGGGAAAAAATCGCGTAAAAGTCTTATTTTTCAATCATTGCTCGCAATGATTGTGGCTTTTGCGCCTGTCCCCCTTCTCGCCCAGCCGGCGCCGGCCGGGCCGGTGGTGCCGAGCTTCTGGAGTGCCTCGCGGCGCCTCGAACGGCCCGACACCACGCGCCTGCCGTCGACCCTGCGCTTCCTCACCAGCGATGACTATCCGCCCTTCAATTTCAGCGGCCCCGACGGGGCGCTGATGGGCTTCAACGTGGACCTCGCACGGGCCGTCTGCGCGGAACTTGCCCTGACCTGCACGCTCCAGGCGGTCGACTTCGACACGCTGCTGGACGCCCTCGACCAGAACAAGGGTGACGCGGTCATTGCCGGCCTCGCAGCGACGCCGGCCAACCGCGCCAAGGTGGATTTCTCCGAGCGCTATCTCGGCACGCCGGCCCGCTTTGTCGCGCGCACCGGCCTCTCCCTGCCGGGCGCGACCCCGGCGGATGTGGGGGCACGGCGTGTGGCGGTGGCGGCCGGCACGTCCCACGAGGCTTATTTGAAAGCCTTCTTCCCCCAAGCGAAGATCCAGCCCTATCCCGATGTGGCGGCCGCGCGCGCCGCGCTCCTCGCCGGCGAGGCGGACCTCCTGTTCGGCGATGGCATCGGCCTGTCGCTCTGGCTCAATGGCACGCAGGCCAATGGCTGCTGCCGCTTCGTGGGCGGCCCCTTCACCGAGAGCCGCTATTTCGGCGATGGCCTCTCCGTGGCCGTGAAGTCCGGCAACGATCAGCTCCGCCGGGCCATCGACTATGCGCTCCAGCGCGTGTGGGAGAAGGGCGTCTACACGGACCTCTATCTGCGCTGGTTCCCCATCGGCTTCTACTGACGTTCTCACGCGATGGTGTGCGCGGGGTGGCTCGCGCGCGTCTCGGGGGCGGATCAAGATCGCGGCCTCTCGTCGGAGTTCGTCCATGCGCGCCTCTTCCCTCCTGTCCGCCGCCCTTCTCTCCGTGCTGTTCGCCTCGCCCGTCCTCGCCCAGCAGGCGGCGAGCGTGCGGGGCACCATCGTTGCCGCCGAGGGCGGGAACCTGAAGGTGCACAGCCGCGAGGGGCAGGATGTGGCGGTGGTGCTGAGCGAGCCGATCCGCGTGACCGGGCTGGAGCGCATCACCCTCGCCGACATTCCGGCCAACGCTTATGTGGGCGTCGCTTCCATGCCGCAGGCGGGGGCGCCCGCCGGGGCGCCGGAGGTGGCGGTGTCCATCCATGTGTTTCCGGAGGAGATGCGGGGCGCGGGCGAAGGCTCGCGCGGCTATGACCTGGCCCCCAACGCCACCATGACCAATGGGGCCATGGCGCAGAAACTGGTGGAGAAGACGGGTGACCGCCTCACCATCGCCTATGCCGGCGGGGAGAAGCAGGTGGTGGTGACGCCGCAGACCTCGCTGGTGCGCTTCGTGCCGGGCACCATGGCCGAGGTGAAGCCCGGCGCCCATGTGGTGATCCGCGGCACCAAGGGCAGCGACGGGGCGATCGCCAGCCAGCGCGTCATCGTGGGCCGGGGCGACGTGGTTCCCGCCATGTGACGGGGCAGGGATGCTGTCGCGGTAGCGGGCGGCGCGCAGCCGCCCTGCACAAAAGCGGATCGCACTTTCTATCGACATGTTCTAGAGCAGGGGCGCGCACGCGCTGGCGAAGGCTGGCGGATGCGTGTCCACGCGAGCCCGGCCGTAGCCTTCCTTTCGAGGACGGCTGGCGCGGCCGCGCAGCCACCAGGCCGCCTGCCTCGCCCGTTGGCGCCCTGACCGGAGATTTGACATGACCACGGCCGCGACGACCGAAGACCTTGCCACCGAACTGCGCACGTTTGCGGAGACCGCAGGCGCCTGGCCGTTCGAGGAAGCGCGCAAGATCGTCGAGCGGCTGAAGCGCAAGCCCAAGGACGAGGTGCTGTTCGAGACCGGCTATGGCCCCTCCGGCCTGCCGCACATCGGCACGTTCGGCGAAGTGGCGCGCACCACCATGGTGCGCCACGCCTTCCGCGTGCTCACCGAGGACAAGGTGAAGACCCGGCTGCTGTGCTTCTCGGACGATATGGACGGCATGCGCAAGATCCCGGACAACGTGCCGGACCGCGCCGCGCTGGAGCCCTATCTCCAGATGCCGCTGACCTCCGTGCCCAATCCGTTCGGCGGCGACTATCCGAGCTTCGGCGACCACAACAACGCCATGCTGCGGCGCTTCCTCGACACCTTTGGCTTCGATTACGAATTCGCCAGCGCTACCGATTATTACAAGACCGGCAAGCTGGACGCCGTGCTGCTGCGCGCGGCCGAGAAGTACGATGACATCATGGCCGTGATGCTGCCGACGCTCGGCGAGGAGCGGCAGGCCACCTACAGCCCGTTCCTGCCCATCTCGCCCACCAGCGGGCGCGTGCTCTACGTGCCGCTGAAGGCCGTGGACGCCAAGGCCGGCACCATCACCTTCACGGACGAGGACGGGGTGGACAAGACCCTCCCCGTGACCGGGGGCAAGGTGAAGCTTCAGTGGAAGCCGGACTTCGGCGCCCGCTGGGCGGCGCTCGGCGTCGATTTCGAGATGTTCGGCAAGGATCACCAGACCAACGCGCCGGTCTATGACAGGATCTGCGAGATCCTCGGCGGCGTGGCGCCCGAGCATTATGTCTATGAGCTGTTCCTCGATGAGAACGGCCAGAAGATCTCCAAGTCCAAGGGCAATGGCCTCACCATCGACGAGTGGCTGACTTACGCGAGCCCGGAGAGCCTCGCGCTCTACATGTTCCAGTCGCCGCGCTCGGCCAAGAAGCTGCACTTCGACGTCATCCCGAAGGCGGTGGACGAGTATTTCAACTTCCTCGCCCGCTATCCGGCGCAGGACTGGAAGCTGCGCCTCGGCAATCCGGTGTGGCACATCCATTCCGGCAATCCGCCGGCGGTGGACATGCCGGTGTCCTTCTCCATGCTGCTCAACCTCGCCTCGGCGTCCAACACCGAGGACGAGGGCGTGCTGTGGGGCTTCCTCAACCGTCACGTGGAAGGTATCTCGCCTCAGACCCATCCCAAGCTCAACGAGCTGGTGGGCTATGCGGTGAAGTATTTCAATGACTTCGTGAAGCCCAACAAGCGCTTCCGTGCCCCTGACGACGTTGAGCGGGACGCCCTCGCGACGCTCGATGCGGCGCTCGCCGCCTTGCCCGAGGGGGCGAGCGCGGAGGACATCCAGACGGTGCTCTATGACGTGGCCCGTCCCATCCCGCGCTATCAGGACCTCAAGGCCAAGGGCGCGACGCCGGAGAAGCCGGGCGTCTCGGTGGAATGGTTCAACACGATCTATCAGGTTCTGATCGGGCAGGAGCGGGGACCGCGCTTCGGCTCGTTCGTCGCCATCTACGGCATCCCGGAGACGCGGGCGCTCATCGCCAAGGCCCTCGACGGCACGCTGGCGGCCTGAGGCTTGACCGTCCGCGCTTTGCGCGGGCGGCGTCTCTTATCGATCGCTTGCTCTGGAGTGGCTTGGCCTCCGGCTGGCCCGTTGCTCTAATCCCCGGCGAACGTCCGATTCGGATGTTCCCAAGGTCCGGCTGTCGCTCGGCTGCACGGACGCATAAGGGTGCCTTCGGCATCCGGGGAGGCTCGCATGACGCCCATTCTGAAAACCGCCGTCGCCACGGCGGCGCTGTCCCTTGCCCTCGCCTGCACCGGCTCGGCCTTTGCGCAGCAGGCTACGCCCCCGGCGCAGCCGCCGATCACGCTCAAGGCCATGGGCTCCTTCCATATCGGCGGCAAGACCGTCGATATTTCCGGCAAGCCCGTGAAGGAAGTCGTGTTCTCGCCCGGCGGCGTGCCGGCCAAGATCGATCCCAACGGCACCTACATCGCCGGCCAGATGTATGTGCAGTATTTCATTCCGCAGGATCAGAAAGGCACCGTGCCCCTGCTGCTGTGGCACGGCGGCGGCCTCACCGGCGTGACCTATGAGACCACGCCGGACGGGCGTGAGGGATGGCTCAATTACTTCCTGCGCAAGGGCTGGGCGGTCTACAATTCCGACGCGGTGGAGCGGGGCCGCTCCGGCTGGGCGCAATCGCCGGACATCTTCCCCGGCGAGCCGGTGTTCCTGACCGTGAACGGTCCCTTCGAGCGCTTCCGCATCGGCGATGGCGCCGGCTCCTGGTCCGACGATCCGGCCAAGCGCAAGGTGCTGCCGGGCAACCAGTTCCCGGTCGATTCCTACATCCAGTTCGTGAAGCAGAACGTGCCGCGCTGGACGACCACGGACGACTTCATCCTCGATGCCTACAGCCAGGAAATCGAGAAGGTCTGCCCCTGTGTCATCCTCGTGCACAGCCAGTCCGGCAAGTTCGGCTTCGAGATGGCCCAGAAGCATCCGGACAAGGTGAAGGCGCTCATCGCCGTGGAGCCCGCCGTCACGGGCGATCCCAAACTGGCCTCCAAGCTCGCCGGCGTGCCGATCCTGATGGTCTATGGCGACTATATCGCCACCGACAGCCGCTGGCCGACCATCCGCGCGCGGGCCATGGACTTCGTGAAGCTGGTCCGCGATGCCGGCGGCAGCGTCGATGTCATCAACCTTCCGGAGAAGGGCATCAAGGGCAACAGCCACCTCATCATGATGGACCGCAACAGCGACGAGGTGGCGGGCGTGATCCAGAACTGGCTGGTGGAGAAGAAGCTCACCCGCTGACGGCGCCCCCCATCAGGGCCGATCACTGATTGGCCCTGACCGCTTCTGCGCCAAGGCCGCCCGTGCGGACGCGCCCAGGGCGACGATGCCGCGGCGGCCGGGCCGCTCGATCAGCAGGTAGCACACAGCGGAGATCAGCAGCGCGGCGATCCAGATGCCGGCATATTGCCCCCAGACCGGCACGCCCGAGAACGCGGCCAGGTGGTCCGTATGCCAGCGGATAATGAGCTGATGGAAGAGATACAGCCCATAGCTGATCTCCCCGAGGAACACGATGGACGGGCGCGAGAGCCAGCGGCTGGGGCCGCCGTCATAGCGCCCCAGCGCCAGGATCAGCGCCGCATAGGCGGGTGCGGCGCCGGTGGCGGCGATGGCCATCGCCAGCGGCAGCGGCAGGGCCCCCAGCCATTCCACCTTGAACAGCATGTTGGCCGCCAGCATCAGCGCCAGTGCGCCCCACTGGATGCGCGTGCCCTCGCGCGGGCTGCGCCCGGTGGCCTTGAACCAATGTCCCGCCAGGACTCCGGCGGCGAAGGCCGGCAGGTAGATCACGGGATTGTACCGGCCGAGCCAGAGCACATCCACGCCGGGAAACAATGTCCACACCGCCATCTGTGCGGCAATCACCGCGAGGGTCAGCAGCGCCAGCCAGACGAGCCCGTGCCGGCGCATCCGCCACAGCACGGCGGGGAAGACGGCATAGAAGAACATCTCCGCCGATACGGACCAGGACGGCGCATTGATCGACCAATAGACGATCCTGTCGGGCACCCAGGCCTGCACCATGGCGAGGTTGGCGACCAGGATTGCCACTTGCGTGCCGCTGCTCTCGATCAGCATCCGGCTGTACGGCCAGAACAGCGCAAACCAGAAGGCCACCGCCGCCAGATAGGCCGGCCAGATGCGCGCCAGGCGGGCGATCATGAACTGCAGATGCGAGCGGTATTTCTCCGCGTGCAGCGTGAGGACGAAGCCGGACAGCACGAAGAAGAACGGCACGCCGCCGCTCGGATCCAGCGGCCAGAACGCATCGGCGGGAAAGAAGGGTGGCAATTGCGAGTGATACAGCACAATCGCGGCGGCTGCGAAAAACCGGGCGCCGGTCAACGCAGGAATATTCACGAGGAGCCCACCCCTCAGGCCTGTTAACGGTACGGTGCTTTGGTAGGCGCCGCGTTGCTTATGCCGAGCCGCCTGTCCGTTTGCAAGGTGTGGCCTTCTGGGGTCGCTTCCGCGATGCGTTCCCTGCCACGTCCCAAATTGGGCGGTGAGGAAGACGCTTCACGGACGTTCGGAACCTCGCCTGCACGCCGGTTGGTCCGTTCGGCCAATGGCCGGCCGGCTGGCCACTGCGGCCCCAACTGCGACCGATGCGCCATGTGGACAGGGGATAGGCCCTGCGTCTTCCAAACTTCATCGATCATGTGTATGATATTTGATAGTCACATTTTCGATTTGTAGTTTGGAGGCATCCATGACGCTCCGCCTTGGCGATACGGTTCCCGACTTCACCGCCCAGACCACCGAGGGGCCCATCAGCTTTCACGAGTGGCTCGGCAATTCGTGGGGCATCCTGTTCTCGCATCCGAAGAACTTCACCCCCGTCTGCACCACCGAGCTGGGGCAGGTGGCGCATCTGAAGGGCGAGTTCGACAAGCGCAACGTGAAGGTCATCGGCCTGTCCGTGGACACGATCGAAAACCATCCGGCCTGGGTCGCGGACATCAAGGACGCCACCGGCGCGAACCTGAATTTCCCGCTCATCGCCGACAGCGACAAGAAGGTCTCCGACCTCTATGACCTGATCCATCCGAATGCGAGCGACACCGCCACCGTGCGGTCCGTCTTCGTCATCGGGCCGGACAAGAAGCTGAAGCTGACGCTGACCTATCCGGCGAGCACGGGCCGCAACTTCCAGGAAATCCTGCGCGTGGTGGATTCGCTCCAGCTCACCGCCCAGCATTCCGTCGCCACGCCGGTGGACTGGAAGCAGGGCGATGACGTCATCATCGTCCCCTCCGTCTCCGACGAGGCGGCCAAGGAGAAGTTCCCGGAAGGCTGGAAGACGGTGAAGCCCTATCTGCGCGTCGTGCGCCAGCCCGGCACCGCCTCCGCCTGACGTACATCCCTTTGCATTAGCGCTGCCGCCTGCTCCTCGGGGCGGCGGCCTTTGCGCAGGTCTGCGCCCGCCGACTTGACCCCTCCTGCCCTCGCGATAGAAGGACAGGAGAGCGATGGCGCCGGCGGCGCGGGGTGCGATGATCTATATCTGCTACGGCGTCACCAAGTCGGCGAGCACCTTCCTCTATCAGCTCACCGAGGAAATCCTGGTGGTGTCCGGCCGCAGCTGCGGGCGCATCCGCCAGCCCGGCAGCGCCAAGCTCGAGAACTATTTCGACCGCATCTCTCCCACCTTCCTCGACCGCATCGCGGCGGCGGCGCGGGGGCGCGACGTGGTGCTGAAGACCCACGGGCCGCTCGATCCGGGTGTGGGCGAGCGCATTGCCTCGGGCGCGGTGAAGGCCTCGGCCAGCATCCGCGACCCGCGCGAAATGGCCATGTCCATGGCGGACAACGGCGCACGGGCGCGCAAGCTGGGCCTCCTGCCGTTTGCCGAGATTCACACGCCCGCCGATGCTATCCATTCCCTTGACGTGCAGATGGACTATTTCACGGCCTGGTCGTCCGTGCCGGGTGTCGAGCTCTTCACCTATAACGAGATCTGCTTCTCCACCGAGGCGGCGATCCGCCGGGTAGCCGCGCATCTTGGGCTCACTGTGAATGCGGCGGCCGTACTGGCGCCCTTCCGCGACGGCTCCATCATCGGCCAGTTCAATGTCGGCAAGCCGCAGCGCTACCGGGAGATGGATGCGCCGACGCAGGCGCTGTTCCTGGAGCGCTATGCCGACCTCTATGCCCGCTTTAATTTCGATGCCGAGATGCCTGAAGCGCCGCCCCCGGTGCTGAAGCCGCGCGGAGCGCTCGGCCACCGCATCGAGAGCACGCGCCGCTATCTGCGCCGGGCCTTCCTCACCCGCAGCATCGGCATCGTCTCCCCATACTGATCGCCGCCTTTTGGCCTTCTCGCGCGGCATGATAGACGAGGGGCGCCGCCGCGCCTGACGACATCGCGGCGATGGAAGGGTGAGGCGAGGCAGTCATGGCAGAGGGCAACAACCAGCTTTCCCGGTTTCTCGGCGGCTCGCCGGTCTCGGTTCTGCTGCGCCTCATCATCCTGTGCATCGTGGTCGGGGTGATCCTCGCCGCGTTGGGCCTCGACCCCGCGCATCTGCTGGAGAGCTTCCGCCGCCTCATCGAGACCGTCTTCTCCCTCGGCTTCGATACGGTGGAGCGCATCTGGCGCTATTTCCTGCTCGGGGCGGTGGTGGTCATCCCGCTGTGGCTGATCTCCCGACTTTTCCGGAGCGGGCGGTGAACGGTCGCCTGTCCCGGTCATGAGCGGGTCCGCCTCCCTTCCGGCCGGGCCGGTCACCCATCGCAGCGTGCTGGCCATCGCCGCGCCCATGACGCTCGCCCATCTCACGACGCCTCTGCTTGGGCTCGTCGCCACCACGGTGGTGGGGCGGCTCGGGGATGCGGCGGCGCTGGGCGGCGTCGCGCTCGGTGCGGTGGTGTTCGATTTCCTGTTCTGGGGCTTCGGCTTCCTGCGCATGGGCACGGTGGGCCTCGCCGCGCAGGCGCTGGGGCGCGGCGATAGCTTGGAACAGCGGGCGGTGCTCGCCCGCGCCCTGCTGCTCGCCTTTGCCTGCGGCGGGGCCATGGTGCTCTTGCAATGGCCCATCGGGCGCCTCGCCCGCCATCTCGCCGGTGCCAGCCCCGCAGCGGATGCGGCGCTTGCCACCTATTACGGCGTGCGCATCTGGGCGGCGCCGGTCAGCCTTGCCAATTACGCCTTGCTCGGCTGGTTCACCGGGCTCGGGCGCACGGGACACGCGCTGGCGCTCCAGGCCGGCATCAACGGCATCAATATCGCGCTCTGCGTGTTGTTCGTCCTCGGACTCGATCGCGGTGTCGAAGGGGCGGCTGAAGCGGCGCTCTGGGCCGAGGCGGCGGGCACGCTCGCCGGCCTGCTGCTCTGCGCCCGCCTGCTCGGCTTCCGGCTGGAGGTGCCCCGCGCCGTGGTGACGGACCGCGCCCGGCTGATGGAGATGTTCGCGCTCAATCGCGACATCATGATCCGCACGGCCGCGCTCCTCGCCGCCTTCGCCTTCTTCGCCGCGCAGGGCGCGCGGGCGGGCGACGTGACGCTCGCAGCCAATGCGCTCCTCAACACCATGGTGCTGCTGTCGGTCTATTTCCTCGACGGATTTGCCACCGCCGCGGAGCAGCTCTGCGGCGCCGCCTCGGGGGCGCGGGACCGCACCGCCTTCTCGACCGCGCTGCGGCTGGTGCTCGGCTGGGGTTATGGCTTTGCCGTGCCGGCGGTCGCCTTCTTCCTGCTGGCGGGCCCCACCATCCTCGGGCTCATGAGCACCAATGGGGAGGTGGTGGCCGAGGCGGTGCGCTATCTGCCCTTTGCCGCTCTGCTGCCGCTCTTCGGCGTCGCGGCCTATGCCTATGACGGCGTCTATGTGGGCGCGCTCTGGTCGCGCGACATGCGCAACCTGATGCTGGCGGCGCTGGCTTTCTATCTCGCCACGTGGTGGGCGCTCAGGCCCTTCGGCAATGCCGGGCTCTGGAGCGCACTGCTCCTTTTCCTCGCGGCGCGGGGCGTGCTTCAGGCATGGCGCCTGCCGGCGCTGGTGCGGCGGACCTTTGCCGAAGGCTGACCGCCTTCAGAGCTGCGGGAAGATGTGCGAGCCGTCGGCCCCCATGGGCAGGGGCTTCACCCACAGGGCGGAAGTCACCGGCAGCGGTGCATAAAGGTGGGGGAACAGCGCCCCACCGCGCGAGGGCTCCCACTTGAGATGCGGGGCTAGGCGCGCGGAATCCACCGCCACCAGCAGCAGGTCGTCCTTGCCGGCGAAGTGCTTGGCCGCCGTCTCGCGCACCTGCTCGGCGGCGGAGAAATGGATGTAGCCGTCGGCGAGGTCCACGGGCGCGCCCTCGAAGCGTCCCGCCGCCTCGGCGGCTTCCCACAGCGTGCGGGGGCAGATCTTGTAGATGATGCAGGGATGGCTCATGCCGCCCATGTAGCCATTTGCATCCGGGCACGCCAGAGGGAGTATCTTTATGCGGTGGAGGACTTGATTCCTGCACCCCGGATCGGCGATACATCCTTTCCTATATATTTTCCACGCGCAGGCGCCCCATGCTGACCCACGGCCAGATCTGGACGGCGATCGACCGGCTCGCCGAGGCCAACGGCCTCTCCGCCTCGGGCCTTGCCAAGCGCGCGGGGCTTGATTCCACCGCCTTCAACCGCTCCAAGCGCATCACCTCCGATGGCCGCCCGCGCTGGCCGTCGACCGAAAGCGTGTCCAAGATTCTCTCCGCGACAAACACGAGCATGCGGGCCTTCCTCGCCCTTCTGGAGGGGGAGGACATCGGCCCCTCCGGCTTCAGCGAGGAGCCGGCGCCGCCCTTCCGGCCGCAGCGTGCCATTCCCCACATCGGCCTCGCGCAGGCGGGTGACGGCGGCTTCTTCGACGATGCCGGCTTTCCGGTGGGCAGCGGCTGGGACGAGATCCTCTTCCCGGAGGTGGAGGACGAGCATGCCTATGCGCTGGAGATTTCCGGCGACAGCATGCTGCCGCTCTACCGGCCCGGCGACCTCGTGGTGGTCTCCCCCGCCGCCTCCGTGCGCAAGGGCGACCGGGTGGTGGTGAAGACCCGTGACGGCGAGGTGCTGGCCAAGGAACTGGTGCGCCGCACCGCCCGCACCGTGGAACTGCGCTCCCTCAATCCGGAATATGAGGGCCGCACGCTGGCCGCCACCGACGTGCTCTGGATCGCCCGCATCATCTGGGCGAGCCAGTAGGATTCAGGCCCCCGCCGCCGGCGCTTCGCCAAGGGCCGAGAGCAGCCGGGCGAGCTTGTCCGGATTGCGGGTGATGAAGATGTCCGTGATGCGCCCGTCCGCAATGGCGAAGGCGGTGGTCTGCATCAGGCCGCCCCGCTCGCGGCTGAGGAAGCCCGGCAGCCCGTCGATGACCAGCGGACGCAGCAGGGCGCCGTGATCGGTGTCCTTCACCGCGAGGCGGGCATAGAGGCGCAGGATGCGCGCAGACCCGATGATGGGATTGCGGAACGCCAGCACCTTGCCGCCACCGTCCGAGCGCAGGGTGGCCGTCTCCGCCAGCAGGCTCCCCAGGGCCGTGACGTCGCCGCTGCGGCTGGCGGTGAAGAAGGCCTGCGCGATGCGCGCGCCTTCCTCTTCCTCCACCTTGTAGCGCGGCCGCGCCTCCCGCACATGGCCCCGCGCGCGGGCGGCCAGCTGGCGCACCGCGGTGGGCTCGCGTTCAAGGGTGGCGGCCACCTCGTTCAGCGGCACGCCGAACACGTCGTGCAGCAGGAAGGCGGCGCGTTCCAGCGGCGAGAGCCGCTCCAGCGCCAGCATGAGCGTCAGGGTGAGATCATCCGCATCGGGCACAGGTTCGGGCAGCGACAGGCCATCCACCAGGGGCTCCGGCAGCCACGGGCCAACGTAGGTTTCCCGCGTGCGGCGGGCCGATTTCATGACGTCGAGGCACAGCCGCGTGACCACGCGGGACAGGAAGGCGGGCGGCGCTGCAATGGCGGAATGGTCCGCCCGCTGCCAGCGCAGCCAGGCGTCCTGCACCACATCCTCGGCCTCGCTGAGCGAGCCGAGCATGCGATAGGCGAGGCGCAGCAGCCGGGGCCGCTGCGCCTCGAAAATCGCCGTCGCGCCGTCAGGCTGCGGCATGCGCGGTCTCGAGCGCAGGCGCCACGCGGAAGCCCACCTGAAGGCGGTTCCAGGTGTTGATGGCGCCGATGAGCAAGGTGAGCTGCACCCGTTCCTCCTCGGTGAAGACCGCAGCGATCTCAGCATAGTCCGCATCGGGCGCGCGCGTCTGCGGCAGGAGGGTGAGGGCCTCTGTCCAGGCAAGCGCCGCCCGTTCGCGCGGGGTGTAGCAGGTGGCCTCCCGCCAGCCGGCGAGCAGGTGCAGGCGCATCTCGCTCTCCCCCTGGGCGCGGGCATCGCGGGCGTGCATGGCGAGGCAGAAGGCGCAGCCATTTATCTGCGAGGCTCGCAGCTTCACGAACTCGCGCACGCTGGTCTCCAGCGTCGAATGCCGGATGCTGGCCTCCAGCGCCATCATTGCCTTGATGCCCTCGGGCGCCAGCCTGAACGGCTCCTTGATCCTCTCGCTCATCGTTCGTCTCCGTGACGCGCTCCATGCGCGTTCGAGGACAAGACGAGGGAGAATGACCGGGTGTGACATAAGCGGCGAATTTTTTCGGCCGCCCGTGCCCCACCGCGGGTCAGATCACCTGCATCGCGAACAGCGCAACGCCGAGCATTCGCTGATCAGGGTTGGCCGGATCGAGATTGCATGGCCGCACCGCTTCCGGCGCCCGGATCATCAGCGTCATGAGGCCGCCGGCCGGATCGCGGCGCTGGACGATGGGCACCGTCACGCGCCGGCTTTCTCCGGCAACGAGGGTGATCTCCATGGGCGGCGCGAAATCGAGGGAGAGGAAAACGGACTGCCGATCGACATAGGGAATGCCGGCCAGCGTTAGCACCAGCGCCTCGGCGTCGGGCTCGGGAATCCGCAGCGTGATGGCCGTTTGCCGGCTGATCCAGAGCATCCGGCTGTCGCCGCCATAGGTGCCCGACCAGCGGGACAGCGCCGGGTCCAACTGCGCCGCGCTCCATTCAAACCCGCGCGTGAGGGTGAGAATGGGCGGCACGGCCGGGACATGCGCGGCGCCTTCGGACGCGCGGGAGTCCAGCGGGTTGGGCGCCGCATGGGTCCCGGTGAGCCGGTTGCGGAGCCGGATCCATTCATCCGCCTGCGCCGAGTGGTCGGCACGCCACCGGGCGTCAATCCGGGCGGCCCGCTCGGGAGCGATCTGGCTCTGCGCCTGAAGCCACGCGAGGTCCCGCAACCTTTGGGCGCGGGTCATGAAGGCGATGGCGGCCAGATGTTCCTTGCTGGCCGGCGTCGCATCGAACGTTCCGATGACGCGGTGGCTGTTGCGGGCGTGCTGGCGCCAGCCGACGAGCGGCTGCGCCAGATAGTGCTGGCTGCCAAGGAGGATCGCGCGAAAGCCGGTCAGGAGATCGAGGCCATAGGCGCACAGCTCCGGATCGAGCGGCGGAAACGCCTCGATGACCGAGCGATGGAAGGCGGAGGAGGCCCCCAGCCAATAGGAATTGTGCTGGAGGTCCGGCAGCGCCACCGGGTCGTCGAGCCGGGCGTCCGCCGCATGCGGATCGAGCACGCCGATGGAAATGCCGGTCTCGCTCAGCAGCACGGCGTTGGAGGTCACCAGCCGGCAATCGGGATCGGCCGCGAAATGGCCGATGATGGTATCGAGGCGCCCCGGCAGGGCGATGTCGTCGCTGTCCGCCTGGATGATGACCGGCGCGCGGGACAAGCCGAGAACGGCGGGCAGCATGCCATGGCCGAGCGCCGTGCTGTTGCGCATGACGGTCGCCATGACCTCGGGCCGGCCGCCGAGCCGGTCCAGCGCGGCAGCGAGGCTGCCGTCCTGTGAGCCGTCGTCCACCAGCACCAGTTCCACGTCCGGCCGCCACTGGGCCAGCAGGCTGTCGATCTGCGCTCCGACCCACTGGGCGTGGTTACGCAGCGGGATGAAGACCGTTGCGGCGAAGGTCTGCCGCGGGGCCGCCGGCGGCGGCGGCATGACCCAGGCGGACTGCGGCGCGGGCTCCGCCCAGCGCTCGATGGCGGCGGTGATCTCGTCCTCGCCAAAATAGGGGCGGACGTCGGGATGGGCGTAGATCGCCTCAAGTGTCGCTCGCGGCAGCCGGAAGCACTGCCGCAGGGCGCGGTAGATGCCGCCGCTCGGCTTGTCCTCGCCCGTATTGTCATGGGGAAGGACGAAGTCCATTCCCGGAAACAGCTCCGTGAGGCCCTTCTCGATGGCCGCCGGTGCGCGCTCGTGGCGGAAGAGCAGCAGGCGCACATTGTCGCGGCTCTGGATGGAATAGCCCTGAACCGTGTCGAAGGCCTGTTCGCGCAGATCAAAGCCGAACGGCCCGGCGAGTTCCTGCTCGAACCACTCGAAGGGGGCCCGGATCATCTTTTCCAGAAAGGTGCGGACCGGATCGCCGTTCGTCGTTTCACGCAGCCACAGGTCGGCAACGCGCGTTGCGATGGCTTCCGCGCTGGCCTGGACGGATGGGCTCACGCAATCCGCGAAGGCGGCCTCCAGATTCTGCATCGCGACCGACAGCGAACGGCTGACGGGATCGCGCACGCCGCTGATGATCGTGATCGTTTCGCCGGTCGCGCGGGCATGGGCGAGGCGCTCCCGGATCGGCCCGTTGTCGAACGATCCACGCAGGCCCGACGTATCGGCCGTGACTGCGGCGGCAAAGCGCTCAAGCGGATCGAGAATCCAGGGCTCCAGGCCATGACTGCGGAACACGTCGCCGGGAAAGCGTTCGGTCAACAGGTGATGCAGCGAGGTGGTGCAGACCTTGGCGTAGGTGAGGGTCAGGATCACGATTGTTCTTTTCGTTGGAACAGTTTTCAGTCGCTCGGTTTATAAGAGAGCCATTGTTCTTCGGTCGGAACCCTTCCGATTTGCCAGAGCGTCCCTGCGTTCCACGCCACAGCGAAGCTCAAGAAACGACGGAAGATACTTTTAGGGGACTGGGGTGCTCGCCTTCAAGTCGGATTTCCGTGAATGATATTATTGAGTGATTCCATGAAATGGAATTGCCCGCCGCGGCAAGACTGCCTATCACATGGCGAGGTGTCCGGCCGGTGGATGGGCCGCCGCGCCTTGCCTCCCAGCGGATCCGTGCCCTCCCGGCCACTCCCTGTCCGATGCACCCGCCCTGTCGAGTTCCGAACGCTCAGATGCCCATGTCCCTGATCGCGCCCCTGTCTCCCGAAACTCCGGATGGTCTGTTGCTGATCGGCGGCGGCCGCAATGCCCGCAATCTGATCTGCATCTTCGAGACGGCCGGTGTTGCGGTGCGGGGCATTGCGGATGACCGGCCTGCGGGCAAGGTGCTGGGGCACACGGTCGGCTTCATCGACGATCTGAACGGCTCGGACGTTGCGGCCTTCCTGACCATCGCCGATCCCGATCACGCCGCGCAGGTGCGGGAGCGGCCGGCCCTGCGGGGCTGCCGGTGGCCCCGCTTCGTGCATCCGTCATCGGTGGTTTCATCCCATGCCGACATCAGCGAGGGATGCTATGTCGGCCCCTTCGCCATTCTCACGGATGTCGTCCTCGGGCGCCACGTGCATCTCTTTGCGCATAATGTTCTGGGCGCCCGTGTGAGGGTTGGTGACTTCACGGTCATTCTGCCCCATGCGACGCTTGCCAGCGACGTGCGGATCGGAAAGCGCTGCATGATCGGCATGGGCGCGCGCATCCATGCGGGCGTGACCATCGGCGACGATTGCCGGATCGGCGTCAATGCTGTGGTGCGGCGCGACATGCCCGATCGGGCGATTGCCGTGTCGCAGCAGGCGACGCGCATCAAGACCCGCCTGTCCTTTGCCACGCGCCGCAGCGTGCCGGTCGAGTAGGCGCCGGGGGAGAGGTTACTCCTCCTGCCGCAGCAGCGCTTCCAGCGTCTCCAGCCGGTCGGCCTCGCGGGGCGGCTTGTCCCAGCGCAGGCGGGCGATGCGAGGGAAGCGCATGGCGACGCCCGAGCGGTGGCGGGTGGAGCGGGCGAGGCCCTCGAAGGCGACTTCCAGCACCAGTCCCTCGTCCGGCTCGTGCAGCACCTCGCGCACCGGGCCGAAGCGGTTGATGGTGGCGCGGCGCACGAACTTGTCGATCTCGATGAGCTCCTGATCGGTAAAGCCGAAATAGGCCTTGCCGACCGGCACCAGCACATCGCCCTCCTCGCCCTGCGTCCAGACGCCGAAGGTGTAATCGGAATAGAAGGAGGAGCGCTTGCCGTGGCCGCGCTGGGCATACATGAGCACGGCATCCACGGTGTGGGGATCGCGCTTCCATTTCCACCACGGCCCCTTGGGGCGGCCGGGGAGATAGGCCGTGTCCCAGCCCTTCAGCATCACCCCTTCCACCGCCTCCGCATCAAGGCCGGCTCCGGCCGAGGCCGGATCGCGGCGGGCGGCGGCGAGGCCCTCCCAATCCGCGAACGGCACGAGGGGGGAGAGGTCAAGCCGCGTGTGGCCTTGGGTCTCGAGCCGCGCGATCAGCGCCTCCAGTCGCGCCCGCCGGTCGCGGAAGGGCAGTGGTCGCAGGTCTTCGCCAGCGACGGCGAGCAGGTCATAGGCCCGGATATGGGCGGGGAATTCCGCCAGCATCTTTGTGGTGACGGCCTTGCGGTTGAGCCGCTGCTGAAGAACGTTAAAGGTCTCGACCCTTTTCTCGCGCACGATGAGCAGTTCGCCGTCGAGCGCGCCGTCGAAATCGAGTGCCTCCACGAGGTCAGGGAAGGCGCCGGAAATGTCTTCGCCCGTGCGGCTGTAGAGGCGTGCCGCCCGCGTGCCGTCGCTGCTGCGAGCGCAGACCGCCTGCACGCGGATGCCGTCCCATTTCCATTCGGCGGCGAAGCTCGCGGGATCGAGGGCGGAAAAATCCGTCTCCTCGATGGCATGGGCGAGCATCACCGGGCGGAAGGGCACCGGGTCCGTGGTCTGCGGCCGCTCCCCCTTGCCTTCGGCCCAGGCGAAAAGCTCGCGATAGGGCATGGAAAGGCCGGGCCAGACCAGTTCCACCTCGTCCGGCGGCAGGTCGCCCAGGGCCGCCACGGCGGTCTTGGCGAGGCGCGCGGAAGCACCCACGCGCAATGCGCCGGTAATCAGCTTCAAGAGCGCCCAGCGGCCGGTTTCGTCCAGCCCGTCGAGCCAGAGGGCGAGCTGGCGGGGCAGGTCGCGCTTGGGCAGCGTTTCCAGCCCCTCGACGATCTCGGAGAGGAAGGGCGCGTGGTTGCCACCCATCTCCGGCAGGCCCTTCGGCGCGGGCCACATGAGGGCGACGGTCTCGGAGAGGTCGCCCACATAGTCGTAGGAGAGTTCGAACAGCACCGGGTCCGTGCGCTCGGCGATGAGGGCGCGGATAAGGCCGGGCTTGGCATTGGTGAAGGAGAGCTTGCCGGTCAGGGCGGCGAGCGCCACCCCCCGCTCTGGGTCCGGCGTCGAGCGGAAATACTCGCTCATCAGCCGGATCTTGGCGTTGCGGCGGGGCTCGTAGGAGAGGCGGTCCAGAAGTTCGGCGAAGCGGTTCATGGCGCCGTCTCCTCCGGTGCGCCATCCTGCGGCGGCGCCTCGGGACCGGACATCGCCACGGCCTCGCCCTCCGCCGCCTCGTCCTCCTCCGCATAGCCCACCATGTGCAGGGGCTTCGCCTTCAGGCCTTGCGTCTGCGCCCAGTGCACCAGCGCGTCTTCCGCCCCGTGTGTCACCCACAATTCCTCGCAGCCGGTGGCGGTGACGGAGGCGGTGAGCCCATCCCAGTCCGCATGGTCGGAGACCACCAGCGGCAGCTCGATGCCGCGCTGCCTGGCGCGGGCCCGCACGCGCATCCAGCCGGAGGCGAAGGCGGTGACGGGATCGGGAAAGTTGCGGGTCCACAGATCGGTGATCGCCATGGGCGGGGCGATGACGATGGCGCCCGCCAGCTTCGCCTTGGCCATCTTGGTCACATGGGCCACAGGACCGAGGGCGATGCCCTGCGCCTCGTAATACGCGGTGATCTCGGTGAGCGCGCCATGCATGTAGAGCGGGGCCGTGTGGCCCGCCTGCCGGATGAGGGCCATCATGCGCTGGGCCTTGCCGAGCGAATAGGCCCCCAGAATGTGTGCGCGCTCGGGAAAGAGCGCGACGGAGCGCAGGAGCTTCGCCGTCTCGTCCGCCGCATCCGGATGGCGGAAGACCGGCAGGCCGAAGGTCGCCTCCGAGATGAAGACGTGGCACTTCACCGGCACGAAGGGCGCGCAGGTGGGATCGCGCGCATCCTTGTAGTCGCCCGAGGCCACGATGGTGAGGCCGCGCCAGTCCAGCGCCATCTGCGCCGAGCCGAGCACATGGCCGGCCGGATGGGCGGTGATGCGCACGCCGTTGATCTCGACGCTCTCGCCATAGCCGATCGCCTGCGTCTCGCCCGCGAAATCCGGCCCGTAGCGCAGGGCCATGATGTCCAGCGTCTCGCGCGTCGCCAGCACCTTGCCGTGGCCGCGCCGGGCATGGTCCGAATGGCCGTGGGTGATCACCGCGCGGTCCACGGCGCGCACCGGGTCCACGTAGAAATCCCCGGCGGGAGAGTAGAGGCCCTTGGTCGAGGGGCAGAGAAGGTCTTCCGGGCGCATGGCTAAAGGCTATATGGGTGCGCAGTTGCAATCCGCGAGGCCTTCGTGGCGTTCCAGTCCAGCACTCAGCCCTTGTACGCATCTTCCGGCAATCCCGCTCTCGACCGCCGGCTCGATTGGGCGCGGGCCGATCTGGAGGCGGGTGATGCCGCCGCCGCGGCCGAGCTTCTCGCCGATACGGTGGCGGAAGCGCCCCATTTTGTCGCGGCCTGGTTCCTGCTTGGCGAGGCACGGGCGGCGGCTGGCGATGAGGCTGGCGCGGCGGAGGCCTTCCGCGCCGTGCTCGCGCGTGATCCCGCCGATGCGTTGGGCGCGGGCCTCAGGCTCGCGCGCCTCGGCGGCGTGGAGGCGGAGGGCGCCATGTCGGCGGATTATGTGCGCACCCTGTTCGATCAATATGCCCCGCGCTTCGACGATGCCCTGCGCGGCAAGCTTGCCTATCGCGGGCCGGAGGTGCTGGCGGAGGCGGTGAGCGCGGTCTGTGCCGGGCGCGGGCGGGCGGAACGCTTCGCGCGCGGGCTGGATCTTGGCTGCGGCACCGGCCTTGCGGCGGGGCTGTTCGCCGGCAAGGTGGCGGCGCTGGCGGGCGTCGATCTCTCCCCCGCCATGGTGGAGCGGGCGCAGGCGCTTAGCCTCTACACGCGACTGGAGGTGGGCGAGATGGGCGCGGCGCTGGCGGCTGAGGCGCCGCAAAGCCTTGATCTCATCCTCGCCGCCGATGCGCTCTGCTATGTGGGCGATCTCGCCCCGATCTTCGCGGCAGCGTCCAGAGCGCTGGCGCCGCGGGGCCTGTTCGCCTTCACGCTGGAGACCCACGAGGGGGAGGGCCTGCTGCTGCGCGACACGCTGCGCTATGCCCATGGCCGGGCGCTGGTGCAGCAACAGGCGGCGGGGGCGGGCCTTGCCATCGCCCTGCTGGAAGACCGCTCCACCCGCACCGAGAAGGGCGTGCCCGTGCCGGGGCTGGTGGCCGTGCTTGTCCGCTCAGTCGATCTGTAGGGCGAAGGGCTCGCCCTCGAAGGCATCCGCCCCCCGGCCGATGGCGGCGATGGCCTTCACCATCCGGCCTTCGCGCTTCAGCGCCCGGTCCGCCAGCGCGACGATGCGGGCGTTGGGGGTTGCCGTGGGCGAGGCCTGGCGCAGGCGCAGCGCCAGCTCCATCTCGTCCACCTCCGGTAGCAAAGCACAGAGCGTGGTATAGGCGGCCGCCGTGGAGCGGGAGATGCCCGCATAGCAATGGATGACGAGCGGCGCCTCGCGCGGCCAGGCGTGCACGAAGTCCAGAAGGTCGTGCAGATGGGTGTCGCCCGGCGCCACCAGACCCTCGGCTTCCTCGACAATGTCGTTGATGCCGAGGAAGAGGTGGTGGGTCGGGTCCACATTGCTCGGCCGCGTCACGGCGGTGCCGCCATTGATGAGGGTGATGACGTGCCGGGCGCCGGTGCGCTCCACCGTCTCGTGGAGGCGCGAGAGGGAGCAGACATAGATCATCGGGCGATATCCTCGAACCGCGCCAGGAAGCGTTCCTTGGCCTCCTGTGCGCGCCATGGAGAGAGATAGGCGGCTTCGAGGCTGGCGTCGAGCCGGGGCGGACGGCCGAACACCTTCACCGCCTCCCCTTCGGAGAAGCCGGCGAGCCGGGTGGCCTCCAGAAAAGCGGCGGCGCGGTCGGCCGCCTTGGTGAGTTTCACCAGCGCCTGCGGCCATCGCACCGGCAGGCCGAAGCGCTGGCTGATGGCGGCGAGAAGCCGGGCCTCCACCGCCTTGTAGTCGCCGCCGATCATCGCCTTGAAGGGCGAGATCATGTCGCCGATCACATATTCCGGGGCATCGTGCAGCAGCACGGCGAGGCGCCAGCTCCGGTCAAGGTCATGCGTCTGCGCGCGGGCGAGCCGTTCCACCAGCAGCGAATGCTGGGCCACCGAGAAGATGTCATCGCCGCTCGTCTGGCCGTTCCAGCGGGCGACGCGGGCCAGGCCATGGGCGATGTCCTCGATCTCGATGTCGAGGGCCGAGGGGTCCAGCAGGTCCAGGCGGCGGCCCGAGAGCATCCTCTGCCAGGCGCGCGGCTTCTTGCCGGCGGTCGGGGAAGGCGGGGTGGGGGGCAGGCTCGGTTGTGCGGGCGAATCCGTCATTCCCTGAGGCTTAGCGCGGTCCGTGGGGCGGCGGAAGCCGGGGCGCTGTGCGGCGGAGAGAAGCCTGCTAGTTTCGCGGCGCTCTACGCGAAAGGCCGCCCATGTCCGATCCCGTCCGCCCTACCCTTGCCGCCAGCGCCGCCGTGTTCCGCGACGGCCGCGTCCTCCTCGCCCGCCGGGGTAAGGCGCCGGGCGCGGGCCTCTGGAGCCTGCCGGGCGGCCGGGTGGAGCCGGGCGAGCGGCTGGCGGAGGCCGCCGCCCGCGAGGTGATGGAGGAAGTGGCGGTGGAGGCGGAGATCCTCGCGGTCGCCGCCGCCCGTGACATCATCGTGCGCGATGGCGAGCGGCTTCTCGCCCATTTCGTCGTGGTCGCCCATGCCGCCCGCTGGCGCGCCGGGGAGCCGACCATCGGCGAGGAGGCCATCGAGGTCGGCTGGTTCGCCCCCGATGAGGTGGCGGCCCTGCCGGGCACGGACGGGCTCGCGGAGGTGGTCGCCGCCGCCGCCCGGCTGATGGCGGCCCCTTGACGGCGCGGGCTCGCGGGGCCACGAAAAGCCATGCGCACCTTCCGCTCTGCCGCCCTTCTCCTTGCCTCGGCCGTCTGGATCGCCGGGCTCGCGTGCGGGCCGGCGCAGGCGGCTTCTTCGGAAGGCTCGACCCCGCCCTATGAGCAGGATCTCCTGAAGATCGCGGAACTGCTGGGATCGCTGCATTATCTGCGCCCGCTCTGCGGCGCCCCCAACGAGGGCCAGAGTTGGCGTACCGAGATGCAGACGCTGATCGATGCCGAGCAGCCGTCCGACCCGCGCAAGGGCAAGCTGATCGCTGCCTTCAACGCCGGCTACAACAGCTACGCCACCGTCTACCGCACCTGCACGCCGGCCGCCGTCGAGGCCGTACAGCGCCAGATGGACCAGGGCGCCAAGCTCGCCCATGAGATCGTGGTCCGCTACGGCGGCAACTGAGGTGGTTCGGGCGTCTTGGCCTGCGCGTAAGGGCTCCGCCCCGGTTTCCAGCCTTTCGCTCATCGCGCCGCCCCCATCCCCCTGTGGGTCGGTTAACCTTTCGTTCAGAACTTCCGTGACGGGACCGTGGGGCGTGCTACTCCTTGGCTCGCCGCCTGATTCGGGGAGCGGCGCGGAGGTCGGTCTTGTCGAGCACGTCCAATTTCGCCAGCCATCCGCTGCATGTCGCCGAGCCGGCCTCGGACGAACGGCACGTGGCGCTGTCCTATCTGGAAGATGCCTGGACGGAAGCGCTGCGCGACGGTCTCGATGAGGACTGCCTGGTGCAGGCGGCCCTGTTCTCGGCCCTGCGCACCCTCGTCGCCATCTATGGCGAGGAGCCGACCGCCGATTATGTGGAAAGCCTTGCCCAGCGCGTGCGCGGCGGCGAATACACCCTCATCGGCCAGCGCCAGTAAGCCTGTCAGTCGTTCCCGGTGGCGCATATCGGGCTGCGCCGGGCGCGGACCTTGCATATATGATGGCCTGAACGGCCCGTGCTCCGGCGCGGGTGCCTTTTCGTCACCCGGCGCCCATGCGGACTTTCGCATCGGGCCTGCCGACCAGGGACATGGCCATGGCCCACGCCTTTCTGCCCGAGCGCGCCGTCCTCGCCGTCTCCGGCCCCGACGCCCGCGCCTTCCTGCACAACGTCGTCACCTGCAACATCAACAGCCTGAAGCCCGGCGGCGCCCGCTATGGCGCGCTGCTGATGCCGCAGGGCAAGATCATCTCCGACTTCCTCATCTATGCCCCGGTGGCGACGCCCGAGACGCTGCTGCTGGACCTGCCGGCGGCGCGGCTGGAGGATCTGGTGAAGCGCTTCACCATGTATCGCCTGCGCGCCAATGTCGGGTTCGAGCCACAGGCCGACAGCGCCATTGTCGCCTTCTGGGGCGATGAGGCCGCACCGGAGGGCGTCGAGGCCTTCCCCGATCCGCGCCTTGATGAACTCGGCACCCGCGCCGTCGTGCTCCGCGCCACTGCCGAGGGGCTGGGCGGCGATGCTTTCGCTTATGCCGCCCACCGCATTGCGCTCGGAATCCCGGAGGGCGGTGCCGATTTCCTTTATGGCGACGCCTTCCCCCATGAGGCGGACATGGACCAGCTCGGCGGCGTGGACTTCAAGAAGGGCTGCTACATCGGGCAGGAAGTGGTTTCGCGCACCCAGCATCGCGGCATCGCCCGCACGCGCACCGTGGCGGCCCTGCTCGCCGGGGCGCCGGAGAGCGGCACCGAGATCAAGGCCGGCGAGAAGACCGTCGGCCGCATCGGCTCCATCGCCGGCGGGCAGGGCATCGCTCTCGTGCGCCTCGACCGCGCGGCGGAGGCGAAGGCCAGCGGCCTGCCGCTGTTGGCGGGCGATGTGGAAGTGACCCTGAAGGCGCCCGACTGGGCGAGCTTCGACATGGAGGGCGTGTGAGCGCTGATCGTATTCTGACGCCGCATAGCGACGGCAAGTGCCGCTGCCCCTGGTGCGGCACCGATCCGCTCTATGTGGCCTATCACGACACCGAATGGGGCGTGCCCGAGCGCGACTCGCGCGCGCTGTTCGAGAAGCTGCTGCTGGACGGTTTCCAGGCCGGGCTTGCCTGGATCACCATCCTGCGCAAGCGCGACAATTTCCGCCGCGCCTTCGACGGCTTTGAGCCGGAGGTGATCGCCGCCTATGGGCCGGAGAAGGTCGCGGCGCTGATGGCGGACGCCGGCATCGTGCGCAACCGGGCCAAGATCGAAGGCGCGGTGCTCTCCGCCCGCGCCTATCTGGATCTTCGGGAGAAGGGCATCGCCTTCTCCGATTTCATGTGGGAGGCGGTGGACGGCACCGTGCAGGTGAACCGCCCCCGTACCCTCAAGGACATTCCCGCCGAGACGCCTGCCTCCCGCGCGCTCTCCAAGAAATTGAAGGCGGCGGGCTTCAAATTCTGCGGCCCCACCATCGTCTACGCCGCCATGCAGGCCTGCGGCCTCGTGGACGACCATCTGGCGGAGTGCTGGCGGGCTTAGCCCGTTGGCGTGAGCTCGGGTATTGCCCGCTGCGGCCGGAACTGCCGCAAAGCCGCGAGGGCGGCGAGCGTCACCAGAGCGCAGGCGGTGGCGAGAAGCAGGACGGAGTGCGCACCCGTCTCCAGCAGCATGCCCATGAAGAGCGGGGGAGAGATGGCGCAGCCGATGTTGAGCGGCAGTGCGATGGTGGAGAGTGCCCGCGCATAGGCCGCCTGATCGTAGAAGACGAGCGGGATGGTGGAGCGGGCGACCGCGAAGGCCCCGGTGCCGAGGCCATAGACCAGCACGAACAGGCCGATCACCAGCAGCGAGCCATCCGCCATGAGCGCGATGAGCGGCGCGGCGAGGATGAAGCTGCCGGCCCAGAGGCCCGTGGTGAGCCCGTCCCAGCGCCCGCCGCCCAGGAAATCGATCACCCGCGCGCTCACCTGAAGCACGCCCAGCAGCGAACCCACCGCCACTGCCCGCTCCGGCGGCACGCCTTCCACCTTCAGGAGTTCGATGAAGATGGCGTTGAAGCCGAAGGCGACGAAGCCATTGAGGGCGATGGCCGTCATCATCAGGCTGAAGGTGCGCTTGCGCCCTAGGCGCGGCGCGGGCTTCGCGGGCACCGCCTCCGTGGGGGCGGCGGCCGCTGCCGCAGGCGTGCGGGCCGGCAAGGCGAAGGCAAGCAGCGGCAGGCACACGGCGAGGTGCAGGCCGGCATAGATCCAGCAGGTGACGCGCCAGCCCCAGAGGTCCGCCAGCACGGCGGTGGTGGGCCAGAAGAGGCTGCTGGAGAGGCCTGTCGCCAGCATCAGCGCGCCCATGGCCCGCTGCGCTCGCGCCCCCGCCGTCTCATGGATCAGGATGGCGGCGGCGGTGGAGAGCATGGCGCTGCCGCTGATGCCGAGCAGCGTCCAGCCGGCGAAATAGGGGAGCGGCCCGTTGGACAGGGCGATGAGGGCGAAGCCCGGTCCCGCCACCAGCGTGCCGGCCATCATCATGCGCCGTGCGCCATGGCGCACGAAACCCTTGCCCAGCACCGGACTGCAGACGCCCATGACGCAATAGAAGACGGTGCTGCCGGCAAAGACGGTCGGCACGTCCATGCCCAGATCCGCCGCCATGCGGATGCCGACGATAGCCAGAAGGCTGGCCGTCCCCCAGGCGATGAGCTGGATGACGGCGGTGACGCAGAGCACACGGAGAAGGACGGCGTCCATGGCGAGGAGGGGCGACTCGGAAGGATGGCTGACGATAGGCCTGTCCGGGTTCGCACGCGATCCCTAATCCGCCGCCTCGTACATCCGCTGTGCGGCGAGCAGGGCCTCATCGAGCGGGGCCCCCAGCGCATAGATGCCGAGGCCGTCCGGCACCGGCACGCCAGCGGGCACATGCGGGCTCGTCTCCGGTGCGCCGAGCACCGTGCGCACGGGAATGACGCCGGCCCAGATGGGCAGGCCGAGATCGTCCTCATCATCGCCCACGCCCTTCGCCCGCACCTTGGCAGAGGCGTCCTCGATGGGCATGGCAATGACCATGGTCGCCTTCACCTCCTGCGTGGTCGAGGCGCGCAGCGTGGCGTCGCGGCCCGGATAGAAGCGGTCCACCAGCGCGGAGAGGGCACGCGCCTTCTCCTCCGGTTCTTCCACGATGCGCGCAGTGCCGAAGCACATGGCCGAGCGATAGTTGGCCGAATGGTTGAAGCCGCAGCGGGCGAGCACGAGGCCGTCCAGATGGGCGACGGTGAGGCAGGCCGGCGTGCCGCCCTTCAGGTGCCGCAGCATGCGGCTGGCGGAGGAGCCGTGCCAATAGAGCGTATCGCCCTCGCGCCAGTGGATGGTGGGCGTCGCGAAAGGCTGGCCGTCGATGGCATAGGCCACATGGCAGAGAAAGGCGGCGTCGAGGATCGGATAGACGACCGCGCGGTCATAGGAGCCGCGCTCGTGCAGGCGCTTCACCCGGTTGCGGTCGGTGACGGGGAAGGTGGTCTCGGATAAGCGTGTCTCGGTCGTCTCGTGGCTCATGACTTGCCTTTCTGCGCGGGCAGGCTCAGAGCTAGGCTCTGGATTGGACCTGAGATAGATCCAATATGCGCCGTTCCGACGAGACCAATCTTTCCGAGGCCGCTGCCCCGGAGGTCCATGCCGCCGACTGGTCGGCCTTGATCCCGGTTCTGCCCAAGGCTGGCCCCCGGCCGGTGGCGCTCTATGCGGAACTGCGGCGGCTGATCGAAGGCGGCGTCCTGCGCCCCGGCACCAAGCTGCCGCCGACGCGGGAGCTGGCGGCGCGGCTCGGCCTCTCGCGCGGGGCGGCTGTGGCGGCGTTCGAGCTGCTGCTGGCGGAGGGCTTTGCCGAGGCGCGGGTGGGGGCGGGCACCTTCGTCGCCGCCGCCGTGCCGCAGATCGCACCCGCCGCGCCGCCGCCGGACCCGCGCCCCGCGGTGGCGCCGCCGCTGCCCGGCGCGCTCGGCCTCGCGGCGCCCGACGCGCGCACCTTCCAGATCCTGCGCGGGCTCATCACCCGCCATATGGCGGTGCCGGCGCGCCATCACTTCGGCTATGGCGATCCCCGCGGCAGCCGGGCGCTCAGGGAGGAGGTGGCGGCCTATCTGCGCACGGCGCGCGGCGTGCGCTGCCATGGCGATCAAGTGGTGCTGACCTCCGGCTCGCAGCAGGCGCTCGATCTCATCATCCGCGCGGCGCTCACGCCCGGCGATCCGGTGTGGATCGAGGACCCCTGCTATCCCATGGCCCGCGCCGCCTTCGAGGGCGCCGGCATGCGCCTCATCGGCGTGCCGGTGGATGGGGAGGGGCTCGATCCGGCGGCGGGGGAGGCGCGGGCGCCCCATGCGCGGGCGGTCTATGTGACACCCTCCCACCAGTTTCCGCTCGGCGTTACCCTCACCATGGCCCGCCGCCTCGCCCTCATCGACTGGGCAAGGCGCGCCGGGGCCTGGATCATCGAGGACGATTACGACAGCGAATATCGCTATGCCGGCCCCCCGCTCACCGCTCTTCAGGGCATCGATGGGGCGGGGCGGGTGATCTATGTGGGCACCTTCTCCAAGGCGCTCTTTCCGGGCCTGCGGGTGGGCTATGCCGTGGTGCCGGAGGCGCTGCTGGACGCGGTGATTGCCGTGCGCAACCGCTCGGACCGCTTCCCGCCCTCGCTGCTGGAGGACGCGCTGGCGGACTTCCTGCGCGAAGGGCATTTCTCCGCCCACCTGCGTCGCGCCCGCCGCCGCGCGCGCGACGCCCGCGATGCGCTGGTGGCCGTGCTGAATGAAGGCGGGCTCTCGGTCGCCGCGCCCGATCAGGGCCTGCACCTCGTGGCCCGACGGCCCGACTGGACCGAGGACGCGACCCTGCTCGCGGCGGCGCGGGCGGAGGGGTTCGGCCCCCGCGCGCTCTCGCCGCTCCATGTGGATCGGCCGCCTGAGGCCGGCCTCGTCATCGGGTTTTCCGGCTTCCCGCCGGAGGAGCTGGCAAGCGCCGCCCGCCGCTGGCTGGCGCGGATCGGCGGGTGAGGGTCAGGCGGTTTCGTCGAGGCGCTTGGAGAAGACGACGCGCGGTTCGTCGAGATAGCCGAGCGCCTCATAGAAGCCGCGCACCTTCTCATTGTCCGGGCGTACCAGCAGCATCACCTTGGGCACGCCGCGCGCTTTCAGCCAGTCCTCGGCGGCCGCCACCAGCTTCCGGCCGAGGCCGGTGCCTTCATAGTCGGGATCAACGCCGAGATAGTACATCCAGCCCCGATGGCCGTCGTGCCCGACCATGACGGAGGCGGCAAGACGCGCGCCGTCGCGCAGGACGAGGATGGTGGAATGCGGCCCGCGCTTGGCGAGGGCGATGTCCGCGTGCGGGTCGTTCCAGGGGCGGGTGAGGTTGCAGCGCTGCCAGAGCGCCACAAGGGCCTCCGTCTCCTCCGGCGCGGCATGGCCGATGGCAAGGGCGGGGGGCGCGTCGCTCATGAAGAAGACCTCGGACGGGAGTTGTCAGTCGTGCGGGCGAGGGGCGGCAGCGCGGCCGAGGCGGTCGGCGATGGCCTCGCCCAGCCCCTCGCGGGGCAGTGGCACCACGGCGATGCCCGCCGCGCCGCGCGCGTCGATGGCGCGCAGAGCCCCATAGAGGCGGCTCGCCGCCTCCGCGAGATCGCCGGCGGGGGAGAGGTCATAGACGAAGGCGGCGCTCTCACTGCCCGTCGGCCGGTGGCCGGCGAAGGTGAGCAGAGCCTCGCCGGGCCGCACCTCCGCCACATCCAGCCGCACGGTGGCGTTGGGCGCGTAATGGGAGGCGAGCCGGCCGGGGGCCGAAGGCTTGGCCTCATCACCGCCCGCCGCATCGGGCAGGGGGCGCCCGAGCACGGCCTCGATGTCGGCGCGCGCGAGTCCGCCGGGCCGCAGCAGGCGCGGTTCATCGCCGGAGCAGTCGACAATGGTGGATTCGACGCCGACCATTGTCGGCCCCGCATCCAGAACCGCGTCGATGCGGCCGTCGAGATCGGCCATCACATGGGCGGCCGTCGTGGGCGAGACATGGCCGGAGCGATTTGCGCTCGGCCCCACCACGGGTCGTCCGGCCGCCGCGAGGAAGGCGAGGGCGGCCGGGTGGTTGGGCACCCGGAGTGCCGTCGTGGAGAGGCCGGCGCGGGCAAGGTCGCAGATGGCATCCGTGTCGCGGCAGGGCACCACGAGGGTGAGCGGCCCCGGCCAGAAGGCGCGGGCGAGCTTCACCGCATCCGCGTTCAGCACGCCCAGCTGCTCGGCGGCGGCAAGATCCGGCACATGGGAAATGAGCGGGTTGAAGGCCGGGCGCCCCTTGGCGGCATAGACTTCCGCGACCGCCCGCGGGTTGCCCGCGTCGGCGCCGAGCCCATAGACCGTCTCAGTGGGGAAGGCGACCACCTTGCCTTCGCCGATGAGCCGCCCCGCGACCACTGCCGCAGCCTTGGCGCGGGCGGGCGAGGTCGCCGGCAGCACCTGCGTGCTGCGGGAAGCGGAGGGCGGGGCGGGGGAAGCGCTCATCTGTCCGGTGCCTGAAGACCGGCCGTGCCGGGCCACGGCGGGCCGTTGCCGTGCGCGCTCGGGCTTAAAGGCGCTCCGGCGTGTCAGGTCAAGGCGTCTCGCCGGGATGCGGAGGTGCTTTGCGTCACCGGCCGGGCAGCACGAGCACGGTCGGCTTGCGCGGCAGGGTCTCGCGGGCGAGCAGGACGCTGGGGCTTTCGGAGCGCTGGATCTGGTACTCCTTGCCGAGGCGCGAGAGGAAGCGGTCCAGCCCCCAGGAGCTGAAATAGTGCATGGGGATGACGAGCGGCGCGTTGATGGCCTTCAGATTCTCCATCATGCCCTCGATGTCGAGCGTGTAGGAGCCGTCCACTGGCGCCAGCACCACGTCGATGCGGCCCAGCGCCTCCAGATGGTCGGGCGTTAGAATGTGATGCAGATGGCCGAGATGGGCGATGCACAGGCCCGCCACCTCGAAGACGAAGATGGAATTGCCGTCATAGCGCGTCGCGCTGCCCTGCCGGATGTTGGTGGAGACGTTGCGGATCCACACGTCGTCCACGGTGAGCTCGATGCGCGGCGGCGTGCCGTCGTCGTTCCAGCCGCGCAGGATGTGCGCGATGCCGGGATCGGGGTTGTTCGTGTAGTGGGTATCGTGCGCCCGGTTCATGGTGACGATCTGCGGCACGATGTTCGGGCGGACGTAGTCGTTATAGTCGGTTGCGATGGTGACGCCGTGCGGGCTCTCGATCAGGAAGGTGGCGTGGCCGACGAAGGTGAACCGCACCTGCCCGCCCTCCGCCGCTGCGAGCCGGAAGGCCGCCGGGATGACACGGGGCTTCAGCACCGGCCCGGCCACCATGCGCGGGCATTTCTCCGGCTCCGCCGCCGCCGGCGCAGCGAGGAGAAAGGGCATGGCCAGGAGAGCCAGGGCCGCAAGACCCGCAAGACCCAGCACGTGGCAGGGTGCGACCGGATGGCGCGGGCCCGACGCCGGGCGGGGCTGGAAGGGCCAGAGCTGTCGCACCCATCGTCCAAGCATGGCCGCCATCCCCATCAACGGACCTGACCTTGGGAAATCACCGCACACCTGCTGCTGCGCAGCAATCGGCCTCCGTCCAAGGGATGATCACAGCGGCGTGAGGTTGATGTGGCATTGCACGCGCGAGATGGCTAGAAGGACGGAACCAGAGACGACCCCCGCCTCTTTCTAGCGTGAGCGCTGCCGGCGCACACGCATAAGGAGAGCTTCAGATGACTTTCGACCTCGTGATCATCCAGCCGATCGTCGCTCTGATAGCGGGCATCCTCATCCTGCTTTTTCCACGCCTGCTGAACGTTCTGGTGGCGATCTACCTGATCGTCGTGGGGATCCTTGGTCTTGTGCCCCATTGATACCGCATTCGGGCCTTCCCTCAGGGCGGGCCGTTCCGTGCAGTTGAAGCTTGCCCTTTCGCAAGCTAAAGCAACCGCGCCGTCGGCCTCTGACGCGCGCGCTACCCTAAGGGGATCTCCGAGATGACGAAATGGGTCTACTCCTTCGGCGACGGCAAGGCCGAAGGAAAATCCGAGATGCGGAACCTGCTCGGCGGCAAGGGTGCGAACCTCGCCGAGATGGCCAATCTCGGCCTGCCCGTTCCTCCTGGCTTCACGATTACCACCGAAGTCTGCACCTATTATTACGCCCATGGCGAGACCTATCCGGCCGAGCTGAAGGGTGATGTGGAGGCCGCGCTCGCCAAGGTCGGCGCGCTCACCGGCAAGACCTTCGGCGATCCCGCCAATCCGCTTCTCGTCTCGGTCCGCTCCGGCGCCCGCGCCTCCATGCCGGGCATGATGGACACCGTGCTCAACCTCGGCCTCAACGATGAGACCGTGGAAGCCGTGGCCAAGCTCGCCAACGACCGCCGCTTCGCCTACGACAGCTACCGCCGCTTCATCACCATGTATTCCGACGTGGTGCTCGGCGTGGACCACCACCACTTCGAGGAGATCCTCGAGGGTT
Source organism: Azorhizobium caulinodans ORS 571 (assembly GCF_000010525.1). GTDB lineage: Bacteria > Pseudomonadota > Alphaproteobacteria > Rhizobiales > Xanthobacteraceae > Azorhizobium > Azorhizobium caulinodans. The sequence goes on from NC_009937.1 coordinate 462,135, forward strand.
ACAAGTCGCAGCACGGCCACACCCTCGACACCGACCTTGATGCCGACGACTGGGCGAAGCTCGTCGTGGAGTACAAGGCGAAGGTCGAGAAGGAGCTGGGCAAACCCTTCCCGCAGAATCCGCAGGACCAGCTCTGGGGCGCCATCGGCGCCGTGTTCGGCTCCTGGATGAACCAGCGCGCCATCACCTACCGCCGCCTGCACTCCATTCCGGAGAGCTGGGGCACGGCCGTGAACGTGCAGGCCATGGTGTTCGGCAACATGGGCGAGACCTCGGCCACGGGCGTCGCCTTCACCCGCAACCCCTCCACCGGCGAGAACGCGCTCTATGGCGAGTTCCTCGTGAATGCGCAGGGTGAGGACGTGGTGGCGGGCATCCGCACCCCGCAGGATCTGACCGAGCGCGCCCGCATCGCCGCCGGCTCAGACAAGCCGTCCATGGAAAGCGCCCTGCCGGACGCCTTCAAGGAATTCGAGCGCATCTCCCACGTGCTGGAGAAGCACTACCGGGACATGCAGGATCTCGAGTTCACGGTCGAGAAGGGCAAGCTCTGGATGCTCCAGACCCGTTCCGGCAAGCGCACCGCCAAGGCGTCGCTGCGGATCGCGGTGGAGCTCGCCAATGAGGGCCTCATCACGCAGGAGGAGGCGGTCGCCCGCGTCGATCCCGCCTCTCTCGACCAGCTCCTGCATCCGGCCATCGACCCCAAGGCCGAGCGCAACGTGATCGCCACCGGCCTGCCGGCGTCGCCCGGCGCGGCGGCGGGCGCCATCGTCTTCTCGGCAGACGAGGCCGAGACGATGAAGCACCAGGGCCACAAGGTGATCCTGGTCCGCATCGAGACCTCGCCTGAGGACATCCACGGCATGCACGCGGCCGAGGGCATCCTGACCTCGCGCGGCGGCATGACCTCGCACGCCGCCGTGGTGGCGCGCGGCATGGGCAAGCCCTGCGTCTCCGGCGCCGGCTCGCTGCGCATCGACTATGCGGCGCAGACGCTCACCGTGGCCGGCAAGACCTACAAGAAGGGCGAGACCCTCACCATCGACGGCTCCACCGGCCAAGTGCTGGCCGGCGAGGTTCCGATGCAGCAGCCGGAACTCTCCGGCGAGTTCGCGACCCTCATGGGTTGGGCCGACAAGGTGCGCCGCCTGAAGATCCGCGCCAATGCGGAGACCCCGCTGGACGCGCGCATGGCCCGCTCCTTCGGCGCCGAGGGCATCGGCCTCTCGCGCACGGAGCACATGTTCTTCGACGCCGGCCGCATCCTCGCCGTGCGCGAGATGATCCTCGCCGACGACGAGGCCGGCCGCCGCTCGGCCCTCGCCAAGCTGCTGCCCATGCAGCGCGAGGACTTCGTCGAGTTGTTCGAGATCATGAAGGGTCTGCCCGTCACGATCCGCCTGCTCGATCCGCCGCTGCACGAGTTCCTGCCGCACACCGACGCGGAAGTTCAGGAAGTCGCCAAGAGCCTCGGCGTCGAGGTGGAGCGCATCGAGCGCCGCCAGAAGGAGCTGCATGAGGTCAACCCCATGCTCGGCTTCCGTGGCTGCCGCATCGCCATCGCCTTCCCGGAAATCGCCGAGATGCAGGCCCGCGCCATCTTCGAGGCGGCCGTCATCGCCGCGAAGAAGACCGGCGAGGCCGTGGTGCCGGAAGTGATGGTTCCGCTCATCGCCACCAAGGCGGAGTTCGACATCGTCAACGCCCGCATCCAGGCAGTGGCCAAGGCGGTCGAGGAAGAGACCGGCGCCAAGCTCACCTTCCAGGTGGGCACCATGATCGAGCTGCCGCGCGCCGCCCTGCGCGCCAAGGAGATCGCGGAGACCGCCGAGTTCTTCTCGTTCGGTACCAACGACCTCACCCAGACCTGCTACGGCGTCTCGCGCGACGACGCGGGCACCTTCCTCGGCCCGTATGTCCAGAAGGGCATCATCGAGGTGGACCCGTTCGTCTCCATCGACGTGGAAGGCGTGGGCGAACTGGTGAAGATCGGCGTGGAGCGCGGCCGCCAGTCGCGTCCCGACATCAAGCTCGGCATCTGCGGCGAGCATGGCGGCGATCCGGCCTCGGTCGCCTTCTGCGACGAGGTGGGCCTCGACTACGTGTCCTGCTCGCCCTTCCGCGTGCCGATTGCCCGCCTCGCCGCCGCGCAGGCTGCGCTCGGCCGCAAGGCCGCCAGCCAGGCCTGATCCGGCCGCGCCGGACGACGGTTCGCAATTTGAGCGGGCGCCCCTCGGGGCGCCCGTTTGCGTTGGGGAAGCGAGGTCTTGGCCGTTCCTGCGTGCGTGCCTATGATCCGCTTGCCCGTCTTGGCAGGCCGCGGGGGCGCCGGCGCGGGTTCGACGTCAACTGCCTCAAGGTTCTGCTGATGTCCGTGCTGATCTGCGCTGCCTGCCGCCTCTTCCGCCGGGACGGGGTGGTCTCTCCTCTCGCCCTCTTCCTGCTCCTTCTTGCCGCGGCTGCGGTCCCGGCGCGGGCCGCCGACGTGCCCGGCTCACGGGATTATCCCGGCATCAGCCGCTATGCGGGCTCCGAGATCATCCGCTACGAGGTCAAGGCGTTCGACGACTATGTGCTCGTCACTGAGCCGATGAAGGGCCGCGCGCGGCAGGGGCTCGAACTCAAGGGGCAGGTGTTCCGCATCACCTACCGCAACCCGCCCAACCGCACCTCGCTGGAAGTGCTGGAGAACTACCGCACCGCGCTTCAGGCGGCGGGGGCGAGCGAGATCTTCACCTGCGCCCATCGGGCCTGCGGCGGGCGGGACTTCAATATCGCCCAGGTGGACCCTCAGAACTACACCCGCATGGGCGACAATTACGACGACCAGCGCTATCTCGCCGCCAGGCTTCAGGCGCCGGGCAAGGACGTCTATGTGGCGCTGTTCATCACCCGCTCGCAATCCGGCGCGGCGGCCGACAAGGACCGCATCTTCACCCAGCTCCACGTGATCGAGGTGAAGTCGATGGATGCCAACATGGTGGTGGTGGACGCCTCCAGGATGGCGGACAGCATCGGCAAGACCGGCAGCGTCGCGCTCTACGGCATCCTGTTCGACTTCAACAGCGCGGTCATCAAGCCGGAGTCCAAGGCGACGCTCGACGAGATCGCCAGCCTGCTCCGCAAGGCGCCGGACCTGAAGCTGGTCGTCGTCGGCCACACCGACAATGTGGGCGGCATGGACAGCAACATGAAGCTCTCGCAGGCCCGTGCAGAGGCGGTGCGCCGGGCGCTGGTGGAGCAATATGCCATCGCCGCCGCGCGGCTGCAGGCCTGGGGCGCGGGCTTCATGGCACCGGTCGCCTCCAACCGCACCGACGAGGGGCGGGCCAAGAACCGCCGCGTGGAGCTGGTGGAACAGTAACCGCGCGCCAGCCGGGGGCAGCGCATGGCCGATTTTTCCATCCTGACCGCCATCGGGCTGGTGCTGCGCACCTGGCCGTTCCTGCTGCTGCGGGTCGCGCTGTCGGGCGCCATCGTGCTCGGCTATGCGGCATGGGTTGGGGGCGGTGCCGGCCTCGGCGCCGTTTCCGGCGCCGTGCTGGGCGCGCCGGGTGAGGGCGCTGCCTATGGTGCGGCCGGCGGCTTCGTTCTGGCGAGTGCGCTGCTCATCTGGCTGCGGGCCTATCTGCTCTATCTGGTGAAGGGCGGACATATCGCCGTTCTCGTCGCCGCCTATGACGGGCAGCCGCTGCCCGGCGGATTCGGCCAGATCGCCTATGCACTGGATGTCCTGAAGGCGCGGTTTGCCGAAGTGAACGTGCTGTTCGTCCTCGACGGGCTCATCCGGGGCGTATTGCGCACCATCTGTGGCCTCATCACCGCGCTTGCGGGCCTGGTCGGGCTGCGTCCGGTCGCGAACGTTCTCAATGCGGTGCTCTATGTCTCGACGATGTTCGTGGACGAGCTGATCCTCGCCCGCAACATCCGCACCGGCGGCGATCCCTTCTCGGGCGCGCAGGATGCCCTGGTGCTCTATGCGCAGAATGCCGTCGCCATCCTGCGCAATGCGGTGGTGCTGACGCTCGTGATGGCCCTGCTGGCGGCGGGCCTGTTCGCGCTGGTGGTGGGCCCGTTCGGCGCGCTGGCCGCGCTGTTTCCCGGGCCGCTCGCCTATGCGGGCGTGGCGCTCGCGGGCATTGCCGCGCTGACCCTCGTCTATGCGGTGGCTGAACCCTTCTGCATCGCCTGCCTGCTCCAGACCTTCATCGCCGTGACGGACGGACAGCAGCCGGACCCGGAATGGCGGGGACGCCTTGAGGGCGCCTCCGCACGGTTTCGGGATCTCGGGGCCCGTGCCATCCGCTGACGTCGGTCTCAGGCCAGCATGTCGCGCACCATGGGGATAACCTTGGTGCCGTAGAGCTCGACGCAACGCATCTGGCCCGCGTGGGGGATGGGGCCGCCGCTGTATTTTAGGTCGAAGCGGTCGAGCCCGAGGGCCTTGGCGGTGGTGGCGATCTTGCGGGCCACCGTCTCGGGCGAGCCCACATAGAGCGATCCGTGGGAGACTTCCCGCTCGAACTCATCCCGGCCCATGGGCGGCCAGCCGCGTTCGGCGCCGATGCGGTCGCGCATGGTCTTGTAGGGGCCGAACATCTCCTCCTTCGCCGCCTCGTCCGTATCGGCGATATAGCCGGGCGAGTGGACGCCGAGCGGCAAGGCGGGCTGGCGGGCCTCTTCCAGCGCGCGGCGGTACAGCTCCGCATAGGCGCGGAAGCGCGAGGGGGCGCCGCCGATGATGGCCAGCATCAGCGGCAGGCCGTAATGGGCCGCGCGCACCACCGATTCCGGCGTGCCGCCGACGCCGATCCAGGTCTTCAGCCGGCCCGTCTCGATGGGCGGGAAGACCTTCTGGTCCTTCAGCGGCGGGCGAATGGAGCCCGACCATGTGACCGGCGCATTGGTGAGCAGCGCCGCGAAGAGATCGAGCTTCTGGGTGAACAGCGTCTCGTAATCCTGAAGCGCGAAGCCGAACAGCGGGAAGCTCTCGGTAAAGGAGCCGCGCCCGAGGATGACTTCCGCCCGGCCGTTGGAGAGCGCATCCAAGGTGGAGAAGCGCTGGAAGACGCGGATCGGATCATCCGAGGAGAGCACGGTCACCGCCGAGCCGAGGCGGATGCGCTGCGTTCGGGCGGCGATGGCGGCAAGCACCACGTCCGGCGCGGAAATGGCGAAGTCGTCGCGATGGTGCTCGCCGAGGCCGATGAAATCGACGCTGACCTCATCGGCGAGGACGGCTTCGGCGACCACGTCGCGCAACACCTGGGCGTGGGGCTTGGGCGTGCCGTCGGCGGCGACCGTGACATCGCCGAAGGTGTCGAGCCCGAGTTCGAGGAGAGACAAGGCGGGAAACTCCGAAAATGGGACCGCTCTCCTAGCAGATCGCGGACCGGGGCGCTTGAACGTGGGCGCTTTCGGCGGGCGTGGCGGGCACCGGAAAAGCGCGCCATACGGCGCTGGATCAAAGCGGTAGGCGTGGAATAAGGTATATCAGAAGTCGAGGAAACTGCCCGCCAGAGAGGCCGAACGCCAATGACCACCCTGCTCATCACCCATCCCGCGGGCCTTGCCCACGCGACCCCCACCGGCCATCCGGAACGGGCCGACCGGCTGCGGGCGCTCGATCGCATCTTCGAGCAGGAGCGCTTCGCCAATCTGCTGCGCGATCAGGCGCCGCGCGGGGAGCGGGAGGACATCATCCGCGTGCATCCGGCGGACTTCGTGGACGCCTTGGGCGAGGCGACCCCGGCCGAGGGCATCGTGCGCATCGACAGCGACACCATCCTCTCTCCCGGCTCGTGGGAAGCGGTGCTCCGCGCCGTGGGCGGCGCGTGTTTTGCCGTGGACGAGGTGATGGAGAAGCGCGTGGACAACGCCTTCGTCGCCATGCGCCCGCCTGGCCACCATTGCGAGACGCGTCGGCCCATGGGGTTCTGCCTGCTCAACCAGGCCGCCATCGCCGCCCGCCATGCGCAGGCGAAATACGGCCTCGGCCGGGTGGCGATCATCGATTTCGACGTGCATCACGGCAACGGCACGCAGGAGATCTTCTGGGCCGACGACAGCGTGCTCTATGCCTCCACCCACGAGATGCCGCTCTATCCCGGCACCGGGGCGGTGGGCGAGGTGGGCATCACCGGCAACATCGTGAATGCACCGCTGCGTTCCGGCGATGCGGGCGACAAGTTCAAGGAGGCCTTCGAGAGCCGCATCCTGCCGCGGCTTGAGACCTTCCGGCCCGAGCTCGTCATCATCTCCGCCGGTTTCGACGCCCACAAGAACGATCCTCTGGCCTCCCTGCGCCTCGTGGACACGGACTTCGGCTGGGTGACGAAGAAGCTGATGGATGTGGCCGACAAGCATTCGGACGGCCGCCTCGTCTCCATTCTGGAGGGCGGCTACGACCTCGAAGGCCTCGCCCAGTCCGCCGCGGCGCACGTGACGGCGTTGATGCACGGGTGAGGCGCGCGCTGAGGTGAACGGGAGCGGTTGAGCGGGTGCTCGGCCGACGGCGACGGCTTTCGGTGAGCAGGCGCGTGTTTGGATCACGTTGCCTGTGCGGAGCGGGTTCTACCCCCCTCCCTGCCCTCCCCCTCAAGGGGGGAGGGGGAAATCGGAGAGGGCGCGCGCCATATTCTAACGCCCGTCCGGCTTTGACCTCATCCCCTCCGTCGACGCACCGCCACTCCCTCCCCCCTTGCGGGGGAGGGTGGGGGAGGGGGGTACACGCGGCCTCCGCAAGTCAGTGCTCAGCAGTGGCACAGACCCCAGGGCTCAGCCCCCACGCTGCGGTCATCCTGACGACCCGCGCGCGGCCCTTCCGCGGGGCGAAATCACGATCCCCTCACTTCTGGTCGCGCGGCAGATAGGGCTCTAGCGCGTGGGCGAGCTTGGAGGGGGTGAGGGTCTGGAGCCACACGCGGCCGGGGCCGGTGAGCTGGGCGAGGAACAGGCCATCGCCGCCGAACAGCACGTTGCGGATGCCCCGCATCATGGTGATGTCGAAGCCGACGCTCTCCTCGAACATGCCCACATGGCCGGGGTGCACCAGAAGCTGCTGGCCCGGCTGGAGTTCGTAGCTGACGATCTCGCCGCCCAGCTCGATGAAGGCGGTGCCTTGGCCGGTGAGGCGCTGGAGCACGAAGCCGTTGCCGCCGAACACGCCGGAGCCGAGATTCTGCTGGAAGCCGATGGCGAGCGTGAGCTCCGCCGAGCCGGCAAGGAAGCCGTGGCGGTGGATCATGAACCCGCGCCCTGGCGAGACCTGTTCCTCGATGATCGCGCCCGGCACGGTGGCGGCAAAGGCCACCAGCCCCTCGCCGCCCTGCGCGGTGAAGTGGGTCATGAACAGCCCGCCGCCTGAAATGGCCCGGCCGATGGCGCCGAAGAAGCCGCCGCCGCCCGTGCCCGCGCTGGTGGTTGTCTCCAGCGCGATGTTGTTGGTCATCCAGGACAGGCGGTCGGTTTCGGCCAGCAGCGTCTCCCCCGCCGCCAGCGTGACCTGAAGGACGGGGAGGGTGGTGCCGGTGATCTGGTGGCGCATGGCAAGCCTCGAGAGAGTGGGAGGCGCAGAGTGCCGGTGGCGCGCATGGGGGGCAAGCCGGTCATCTGCGGCTCTGGTGCGGGCGTAGGATGAGAATGCGCAGTGACAGGCGTGCGCGCCAGTTTCCGGCAAGGGATGACGGGCAGACTGGCGGAAAGCGCGCGCTGGCGACGGCTCCGCTTCCATGCCGCGACGGTCGCGGATGAGGTGGACGGACGTATGGCGAGTGAGAAGATCGAGGCCTCCGGCGAGGCCGCGCGGGCGAGCGGGCAAGACCAGCCACAGCCAATGGTGCAGCAGGCTCTGCCCTATCCGGTGCCGGACAATGAGGAGGCACGCCTCGCGGTGCTGGCCTCCTACCATCTGATGGATACTCCGCCGGAGGCGGATTTCGACCGGCTGGCCGCCCTGGCTGCGCGGGTTTTCGACGTGCCCATCGTCCTCGTGTCGCTGCTGGGCCGCGACCGGCAGTTCTTCAAGGCGAGCGTGGGCTTTCCCGTCTGCGAGACGAGCCGGGAGGTCTCGTTCTGCGCCCATGCCATCATGCAGGACGAGATCCTCGTCATTCCCGATGCCACCCGCGATCCGCGCTTCCGCGCCAACCCGCTGGTGCTTGGCCCGCCCTTCATCCGCTTCTATGCCGGCCGCCCGCTGATCGCGCCCACGGGCGAGAAGGTGGGCACGGTCTGCCTCATCGATCACGAGCCCCGCTTCCGCTTCACCGAGACCGACCGGCACAACCTCAACGACCTGGCCGCCATGGCGGTGGACCGCATGGAACTGCGGCGGCTGGACCACGCCCGCAACATCAGCCAGGCCCGGTTCGAGAACATCGCCGCCACCTCCCCCGATGCCATCATCTGCATGAATGCGCAGGGCGAGATCGGCTTCTGGAACAGTTCCGCCGAGCGCCTGTTCGGCCATGGGGCGCAGGACATTCACGGCCGGTCCTGCCGCATTCTGGTGCCCGGTCACCTGCGCCGGGCCTATGACGTGCTGATGGAGCGCATGCGCCGGGGCGGCGGCCTCGGCTCCGCCCTGCGCACGTTCGAGGTGACGGGCCGGCGAAGGGACGGCGTCGAGTTTCCCGCCGAATGCTCCCTCTCCATCTGGCGTGACGGCCCGAACCTCAGCGTGGGGGCCATCGTGCGCGATGTGAGCGACCGGCGGCAGAATGAGGAGCGGCTCTTCCGCCTCGCCTCGCGGGATACGCTCACCGACCTGCCGAACCGCAGCGCGTGGCGCCAGTGCCTGTCGCAGACGCTGGCCTCCGAGCCCGGTGCCACCGTTCTGATGATCGATCTCGACGGCTTCAAGGAAGCCAACGATACGCTCGGGCACTCCGCCGGTGATGCGGTGCTCAAGGAGGTGGCGGGTCGACTGGCCTCCAGTTGCCATGAGGCGCTCATCGTGGCGCGGCTCGGCGGCGACGAGTTCGTGGTGCTGCTGGCCGGCAATGACGAGCATCGGGCGCGGGTGGTGGCCGAGCGCGTGGTCGCGGCCGTCACCGACCGCTACGGCGTCGGCGAGCGCAAGGTCTCCATCGGCGCCAGCATCGGCATCGCTTTCTATCCGGCCCATGGCGCGCGCGGCGAGGATCTCATCAGCGCCGCGGATCTTGCGCTCTACAGGGCGAAGGCCGGCGGCAAGGGCTGCTACGAGGTCTTCACGCCGATGCTGCGCGAGGTGGCCATCGCCCGCCGCGCCTTCGAGGAGGAACTGCGCCGGGCCTTCGAGAACGGCGAGTTCGAGCTCTATTACCAGCCGCAGGTGCTCACTTCGCGCGGCCAGTTGATGGGGGCCGAGGCGCTGCTGCGCTGGAACCATCCGCAGCGCGGCCTTCTCACCCCCGTCTCCTTCCTGGACGTGCTGAGCCACAAGCCTTCCGCCGCGGAGGTGGGGGAATGGATCCTCAACACCGCGCTGAGGCAGGCGGCTGAATGGCGGGTGGCGGTGCCGGGCTTCCGCATGGGCGTCAATCTGTTCGAGGCGCAGTTCCGCTCCGGCCGGCTGATGAGCACGGTGCGCCGGGCGCTGGCGGAGAGCGGCCTGCCGCCCGACGCGCTGGAACTCGAGATCGTGGAGACGATCCTGCTTCAGACGGACCCCGCCACCATCCGCCTGCTGCATGATCTGCGCGCCCTCGGCGTCGGCCTCGCCTTTGATGATTACGGCACCGGCTTTGCGTCCCTGAGCCTCCTCAAGCGCTATCCCGTCTCCCGGCTGAAGATCGACCGCTCCTTCCTGCGCAATGTGAACGACGCACCGCGGGACGCCGCCATCGTGAAGGCCGTGCTCTTCCTCGGCCGGGCCTTCGGCATGTCGGTCATCGCGGAAGGGGTGGAAGACGAGCGGCAGATGGCCTTCCTGCGGGAGAATGGCTGCGACGAGGCGCAGGGCTATCTGTTCGGGCGGCCGATGCCCGCGCGCGAATTCGCGGCGCGCTTCATCCTGTGCGACACGCCCCCGGGGGACTGCGGGCCGGAGTTACGGGAGCGTGCTAGGATCGGCGCATGACGCTGCCCATCCGCCCCGCCCGACCCGAGGACCGCGCCGCCATCGAAGCGCTGGTCCATGCCGCCTATTCGCCTTATGTCGCGCGCAACGGGCTGCTGCCCGGCCCCATGCGCGACGATTACGGCCAACTCATCGGAGAAGGCCGGGTCCATGTGGCGGAGGCGGATGGCGCGATCGCCGGCCTCTTGGTCCTGCTGCCACAGGACGATGCCCTGCTGCTCGACAATGTGGCGGTGGACCCCGCGCGGCACGGCACCGGCATCGGCCGCGCGCTGCTCCTGTTTGCAGAGGAGAGCGCCCGTGCCGCCGGCTATGGCGCGATCCGGCTCTACACGCAGGAGATCATGGTCGAGAATGTCGCGCTCTATAGCCGCATCGGCTATCGCGAGACCCACCGGGCCGAGGAGAAGGGCCTGAAGCGCATCTACATGCTGAAGACGCTCGCAGCCTGATCGTCGATGCACCGGGCCCCCCCCCCCCGGCAGGTCCGGAATGTGTGGTATGAAGGGGCCTCCAGCCGGCCGGCGAACGCCACATCGGACCGGCATGCGCGAGGGCCTGATCCATGAACCGATTGTTCCGGCACGGTCTGTGCCTCGCTCTGGCCGTGGGTCTCGCGCTGCCGGCCGGGATGGCACCGGCCGCCGCGCAGATGGCGGGGCCCGATCTCTCCGCCGCGACCGGCGCTGTCTTCCTCCCCTTCCTCAATGCGCCGGCGCCGGGCGAAGCCATCGCCCGCACGCCCAAGCTGGAGATCCGCTTCCCCGGCGGGCGCAAGCGCCGGGCGGTGATGGATACCGGGTCCACCGGCGTCGTCGTCTCGGCCAATCTCATTCCCAACCTCAGCCAGCTGCCGCAACTCGGGCCTGGCTCGCTCACCTATTCCAGCTCCGGCCAGATCGAGAAGGGCGTGTGGGTCCAGACACCGCTCACCCTGCGGGGAGCCGACGGCACCCGCGTCACCACCCGGCCCATGCCCGTGCTGGCGGTGCAGGAAGTCGCCTGCATGCCCAAGGCGCGGCGCTGCCGGCCCAATCCGAACCCGACGCACATCGCCATGGTGGGCGTGGGCTTTGCCCGCCAGCATGACCATCAGGCCCAGAGCACGCCGGATCACAATCCGCTGCTCAGCATCGAGGGCATGGGCGCGCCTGGCCAGCCGGGTGCCATGCGCCGGGGCTATGTGGTCTCCCGCGCCGGCGTGCTGGTGGGCCTCGACGTCCCGAGCACGCAGGGCTTCACCTTCCTGAAGCTGGAGAAGAGCCCGATCTATCCGGACTGGCAGGCGGTGCCGGGCTGCCTGTCGGTGGCTGGGCGCACGCCGCCCGCCTGCGGGACGATGCTCATGGATACGGGCGTCACCACCATGTATCTCAAGGTGCCGCCCGAGCAACTGTCGGGCCTGACCGCGCCCGATGCCAAGGACCAGCCGGCGCTCGTGCCCGGTACCAGCGTGTCCGTCTCCGTAACCGGCGCACAGGGCATTAGCTACAGCTTTGCGGCGGGGGACACCGCGAACCCGGTGGCGCCGCTCAACGTGGTGCTGGTGGGCCGGGACACCAATCCGACGCCTTTCGTGAACACGTCCGTCCGCTTCCTCAACGGCTTCGATTATCTCTATGACGCCGACGGCGGCTATGTGGGCTTCCGGCCGCTGAAATGACGAAGGGGCGGATCACTCCGCCCCTTCGTATCGTCTGGTCGGTGAAAGATCAGGAACCGATGGTCTGCCGGTTGAAGGGCAGGTTGAGCATCGGCTTGCCCGTGGCCGCGAACAGCGCGTTGGCCACCGCCGGCCCGATGGGCGGCACGCCGGGCTCGCCGATGCCCGTGGGCTTCTCGGTGGAGGGCACGATATGCACCTCCACCTTGGGCATCTGCGACATGCGCAGCGGCTCGTAGGTATCGAAATTGGCCTGGTCCACCTGGCCGTCGGTCAGCGTGATGGCGTCCTGCATCACATGGCCGAGGCCGAAGCCGACGCCGCCTTCCACCTGCGCCCGCACCACGTCGGGATTGACCACGAAACCGCAGTCCACCGCCGCCACCACGCGATCAACCCGGTAGCCCTTCTCCAGCAGCGTGATCTCCGCCACTTCGGCCACATAGGTGTTGAAGCTCTTGTGGGCGGCAACGCCCCGGAAGCGGCCCTTCTCCAGCGTGGTGCCCCAGCGCGCCTTCTCGGCCGCCAGCGCCAGCACCGCCTTGAGGCGCGGGTCCTTCAGGATCTCCATCCGGAACGCCACCGGGTCCTTGCCGGCGGCCTTGGCGAGCTGGTCGATCATCACCTCCACCGCATAAGCGGTGTGGGTGTGGCCGACCGAGCGCCACCACAGCACCGGCACCCCCACCTTGGGGCTGGTGAGCTCCACATGCAGGTTGGGAATGGCGTAGCCCATGCCCGCCGCGCCCTCGATGGAGGTGGCGTCGATATTGTTCACCACCATCATCTTCTCGAAGAGGGTGCCCGAGAGGATGGACTGGCCGACCACATGGTGCTTCCACGCCACCGGCTTGCCGGAGGCATCCACCGCCGCCTTCACCCGGTGCAGATACATGGGGCGGTAGTAGCCCGCCTTCATGTCGTCCTCGCGGGTCCACACCAGCTTCACCGGCACGCCCTTGCCGTGGGCCTTGGCGATGGCCACGGCCTCCACCACGAAGTCGGCATTGGCGACCGCGCGGCGGCCGAAGCTGCCGCCCGCCCAGAGGCTGTTGATGGTCACCTTGTCGACGCTGGTGCCCGCCGCCGCCGCCGCGCCGGGGGCGTCGGCGGAGGGGAATTGCGAGGCGGTCCAGATGGTCACCTGATCACCGGTGATCTGGGCCACCGCATTCATGGGCTCCATGGGCGCGTGCGCGAGGAAGGGAAATTCGAAATCCGCCTCCACCACCTTCACGCCGGGCGCCTTGAAGGCGTCCTCCACATTGCCTTCGGTCTCGGCCACGTTGCCAGGCTTGCCCAGCAGCGCGCGATATTCCTCGCGCAGCGCATCGGTGCCGCGCTTCTCCGCCTTGGCTTCGTCCCACTCCACCTTCAGGGCGTTGCGGCCCTTCATGGCGGCATAGGTGGTCTTGGCCAGCACCGCGACGCCCTGCGGCACCACGACCACCGCCTCGACGCCCTTCACGGCGCGGGCGGCGGCATCGTCCACCTTCAGCGCCTTGGCGCCGAAGCGCGGGGGATGGGCCACCACCGCCACCAGCATGCCGGGCAGCTTCACGTCCTGCGTATAGGTGGCGGTGCCCGTGGTCTTGAGGAGGTTGTCCACGCGGTGCGTGCCCTCCTTGCCCACCAGCGCGTAATTGGCCGCCTTCTTGAGCGGCGGGTCCTGCGGCACCGGCTCGCGCGCGGCCGAGGCGGCGAGTTCGCCGAAGGTGGCGGTCTTCGGGCCGGCCATCAGCGTGCCGGAGGTGATGGTGATGGCATCCGCCGGCACGTTGAGCGCCTTGGCGCCCGCCGCCAGAAGCATGGCGCGGGCCGCAGCACCCGCCCGGCGATAGACGTCGAAGCTTGCCGCCATGGAAGTGGAGCCGCCGGTGCCCTGCGCGCCGCCGAAGGCGGCATTGCCATAGACCTTGGGGTCGAGCGGGGCGAACTCGGTCTTCACCTTGGAGAGGTCGGCGTCCAGTTCCTCCGCCACCAGCGTGGCAAAGCCCGTGGTGGTGCCCTGGCCGAGGTCGAGATGCTTCACCACCACCGTGATGGTGCCGTCCGGCGCGATGCGCACGAAGGGATTGATGCTGGCGGCGGCGGCATCCGTCGCCGCGGCGGCGGGGCCGGTGGGCAGGATGTCGGTGCCGATGACGAGGCCGATGCCGACCCCGCCCATGGCCCTGAGGATGGCGCGGCGCGAGAGACCGGCTTCGGCGGCTTTGAGAATGGCATTCATGGCTCAGGCCTCCAGCCGGCGGGCGGCGTCGTGGATGGCGGCGCGGACGCGCTGGTAGGTGGCACAGCGGCAGACATTGCCGTCCATGGCGGCGTCGATGTCGGCGTCCGTGGGCTTCTTGTTGTCGGTGAGCAGCGCCACGGCGGACATGATCTGGCCGGACTGGCAATAGCCGCACTGGACCACATCGAGCTGACGCCAGGCCGCCTGGACGGCCTCGGCCTCGCGGCTCTTCAGGCCCTCGATGGTGGTGACCTTGGCGTCGCCAACGTCGCCGATGGCGGTCTGGCAGGAGCGAACGGCGGCGCCGTCCACATGCACCGTGCAGGCGCCGCAGAGGGCCTGGCCGCAGCCGAACTTGGTGCCGGTGAGGTCCAGTTCGTCGCGCAGCACCCAGAGAAGGGGCGTGTCCGGCTCGGCCTCGACCGTCCGGGTCTGGCCGTTGATGGAAAGGGTGATGGGCATGGCGGGCTCCCTGCCGCCGGCTGAGGCGCGGCGGTTCGAAAAACGAGCCTTACGTAATCACAACCTGGAGGCGTTCCAGAGTGTGATTTCGAAATGCTGCGTTCACGAAATGGAGGTGATCCGCCCCCACCGATCTCGGGAGACGTTCCGTACTGTCAAAGCGCGACGGGGGCGTGACTCTCTGTCTGGCCTTGCGGAACGCCCTCGCCGGACGTGGCCCGGCGGTGGTCGAAGGCGGCGCGGGCGGCTTCCACATCCTTGATGTGCGCCTCCGCCCAACGGGACAGGGGCGTGAGGGTTTCCGCGAGCGAGGCCCCGAGGGGCGTGAGGGCATACTCGACCGTCACCGGCACCGTGGGGAAAGCCGTGCGGGTGACGAAGCCGTCGCGTTCCAGCGTCTTCAGCGTCTGCGAGAGGACCTTCTGCGACAGGCCCTGGATCTTCCGCCGCAGCGCGTTGAAGCGCTGGGGTTCGTCCGCCAGCAACTGCAGGATGAGCACGGCCCATTTGTCCGCGATCCGGTCGAGAATCTGGCGGGTGGGGCAATCGGCGGCATAGGTGTTCGGCGGGAGATCGGTCTGCATCGGCGGCTCTATCGCGCTGCGGCGGGATCGTGAGGTTTCCAGACGGTGACCAGATCACGCCAAGGTGCGTTCTTTACACCTGATACTAAAAAGGACATCTGGTTTCCATCGGAAACTTAAGGAACAGATCGTCATGAAGATCGCAGTCATCGGCGCCTCGGGAAATGCCGGCGCCGAAATCACCGCCGAACTCGCCCGCCGCGGCCATCAGGTCACCGCCATCGCCCGCAATGCGGACAAGATCGCCAAGCTGCCCGGCGTGACGGCCGTAGCCGGCGATGCGGGCGATGCTGCCGGAATCGCCAAGCTGATCGCCGGCCATGATGCCGTGGTCAGCTCCATCCATTTCCTGGCCAGCGACGCGGATGAGCTGATTTCCGCGGTGAAGCAGGCAGGCGTGCCGCGCTATCTGGTGGTCGGCGGGGCCGGCAGCCTCGAGGTGGCGCCCGGGGTAAAGCTCTTCGATACGCCGGACTTCCCCGCGATCTACCTCGGCGAAGCCAAGGCGGGCGGCGCCTTCCTCGACAAGCTGAAGGCCGAGCCGGACCTCAACTGGACCTTCCTCTCGCCCGCCGCTCTGTTCTTCCATGGCCCGCGCACCGGCACCTTCCGCGTCGGCGGTGACGGGCTTCTGGTGGCGGCGGATGGCAACAGCTCGATCTCCTTCGCCGATTATGCCATCGCGCTGGCGGACGAGATCGAGACGCCGCGCCATCCCCGCGCGCGCTTCACCGTCGGCTACTGAGGGCGTCATGACCATCCGCCTGCACTACATCCATGATCCGCTGTGCGGATGGTGCTACGCCGCCGCGCCGCTCGCCGAAGCTGCGGCCGCCGTTCCGGGCGTCGAGATCGTGCTGCATGGAGGCGGGCTCTTTCCGGAGCCCGCCCAACTCGCCCCGGCCATGGTGAGCCACATCCGCGCGGCGGACGCCCGCATCGCGCAGATGACCGGACAGGCGTTCGGGCGGCCCTATCTGGACGAATTGCTGCCGGACCCCGCCCTGCGCCTCCACTCGCTGCCGCCCATCGCGGCGGTGATGGCGGCCGAGGAACTGGCGGGGCAGGGGCTCGGGATGCACGTCGCCATCCAGCGCGCCCATTATGTGGACGGCAAAAGGGTGGTGGAGCCGGAAACGCTGGCCGATCTTGCGCAGGGACTGGGTCTCGACCGGGAGGGCTTCGTTTCGGCGCTCGGCCGCCAGCCCGTCGCCGATCATCTGTCGCAGACCCGCAGGCTCATGGCCCGCTTCGGGCTCGGCGGCTTTCCCGGCTTCGTGCGCGAGAGTGACGGTCGCTTCGACGTGCTGCCGCACACGCAGCTTTATGGCCAGCCGGGCAAGTTCGCGGACCTGCTGAAGGCAGGCTGACCGCGCAAAAGAAAAGGGAGCCGGCGAACCGGCTCCCTCCTACGCATACTGAACTCTGGTCGGCTTGGACGTCCTCAGAAGTCCATGCCGCCACCGAAGCTGGCTTTCTCCAGCTTCGGAATACCTGAGCCGTTGGTCGGCTTCGACTTCCTCAGAAGTCCATGCCGCCACCGAAGCTGGCCTTCGCCAGCTTCGGAATACCTGAACTGTTGGTCGGCATGGACTTCCTCAGAAGTCCATGCCGCCCATGCCGCCCATGCCGCCGCCCGGCATCGCGGGCATGCCGGCGTCCTTCTTCGGCAGCTCGGCGATGAGCGCCTCGGTGGTCACCAGCAGGCTGGCCACGGAAGAGGCGTCCTGGAGGGCGGTGCGCACGACCTTGGCCGGGTCGACGACGCCTTCGGCGACGAGGTCCACATACTGCTCGGTCTGGGCGTTGAAGCCGAAATTGCCTTCGCTTTCGAGCACCTTGCCCACCACGATGGAGCCTTCCACGCCGGAGTTCTCGGCGATCTGGCGGATCGGGGCCTCAAGGGCGCGCAGCACGATCTTGATGCCGGCGGCGATGTCGGGGTTCTCGGAGGAGAGGGCTTCCACGGCCTTCTTGGCGCGCAGCAGGGCCACGCCGCCACCAGGGACGATGCCTTCTTCCACCGCAGCGCGGGTGGCGTTCAGCGCGTCGTCCACGCGGTCCTTCTTCTCCTTGACTTCCACTTCCGTGGAGCCGCCGACGCGGATGACCGCAACGCCGCCCGCGAGCTTGGCCAGACGCTCCTGGAGCTTCTCACGGTCGTAGTCCGAGGAGGTCTCCTCGATCTGCGCCTTGATCTGCGCCACGCGGGCCTCGATCTCCGCCTTCTCGCCGACGCCGTCGACGATCGTGGTCTTTTCCTTCTCGAGGATGACCTTCTTGGCGCGGCCGAGCTGGGCCAGCGTCACGTTCTCGAGCTTGATGCCGAGATCTTCGGAGATCACCTGACCGCCGGTGAGGATGGCGATATCCTCGAGCATGGCCTTGCGACGGTCACCGAAGCCGGGAGCCTTCACGGCCGCGACCTTGAGGCCGCCGCGCAGCTTGTTGACCACGAGGGTGGCCAGAGCCTCGCCCTCGACGTCCTCGGCCACGATGACGAGCGGCTTGCCGGACTGCACCACGGCCTCAAGGACCGGGAGGATCGGCTGGAGGCCGGAGAGCTTCTTCTCGAAGATCAGCAGGAAGGGATCTTCGAGGTCGGCGATCATCTTCTCCGCATTCGTGATGAAATAGGGAGAGAGATAGCCGCGGTCGAACTGCATGCCCTCGACCACTTCGAGCTCGGTCTCGGCGGTCTTGGCTTCCTCGACGGTGATGACACCCTCGTTGCCGACCTTCTGCATCGCGCCGGCGATCATCTCGCCGATGGAGCTGTCGCCATTGGCGGAAATGGTGCCGACCTGGGCCACCTCGGCGGAGGAGGAGACCTTCTTGGCGCGGGCCTGGATGTCCTTCACCGCAGCGGCGGTGGCGAGGTCGATGCCGCGCTTCAGGTCCATCGGGTTCATGCCGGCGGCAACCGCCTTGGCGCCTTCCTTGACGATGGCCTGGGCCAGCACCGTGGCGGTGGTGGTGCCGTCGCCGGCGAGGTCATTGGTCTTGGAGGCGACTTCGCGCACCAGCTGGGCGCCGAGGTTCTCGAACTTGTCCTCGAGCTCGATTTCCTTGGCGACGGACACGCCGTCCTTGGTGATGCGCGGGGCGCCGAAGGACTTCTCGATCACCACGTTGCGGCCCTTGGGGCCGAGGGTGACCTTCACCGCGTTGGCGAGGATGTCCACGCCGCGCAGCATCTTCTCGCGGGCTTCGCCGGCGAACTTGACTTCTTTGGCAGCCATGTTGGCTCTCCTGAAAGGGAAACGGGAGGAAGGGACAGGCGGGCGCGGATCAGCCGATCACGCCGAGGATGTCGCTTTCCTTCATGATCAGCAGGTCCTGGCCATCGATCTTGACCTCGGTGCCGGACCACTTGCCGAACAGCACGCGGTCGCCGGCCTTCACGTCGAGGGCCACGACCTTGCCGTTCTCGTCACGGGCGCCCGGACCCACGGCGACCACCTCGCCCTCCTGGGGCTTTTCCTTGGCGGTGTCGGGGATGATGATGCCGCCGGCAGTCTTCTGCTCGGCTTCGATGCGCTTGACGACCACGCGGTCATGCAGGGGACGGAAGGACATAGGCCTGATCCTCTCGGGCAGTGAAGCGAGGCGCGCTCGCATTGCTGGCACTCACCGGATGGGAGTGCCAAACTCGGCCCGGAGATAAGGTCGGCCACTCGCCGCGTCAAGGCGGATGGACAACACATCGCAGCAGAAATGGGCGGCGCTGGGGCGGACGCCTCACGGGATCGCGACGGCAGGTTCGGGAACCAAGTGGTAACTTCGTCTGTCTTAAGCTCTTGCTTCAGCGGGCGTGGCGACCGCCGGCAGCGGCGCGGGTGGCTCCGGGTCGACGCCGCATCCGCCCCGTTCTATGGTCCGTCCGCTACCGTTCGCCTGGGGAGCGGCCTTCCCCGATATCTGGGCTCTCGCGCCTCGGAGTAGTTGAATGCCTCAGTCGTCCATCCGTCCGGTTCGCGCGGATGTCGCTTCAGGAAAACGCCGTTCGCTGGGCGCGATCGCGGCCGTCACGTGCGCGGGCCTGCTGCTGGCCGCCTGCGCCACCACGGAGGCGCCGCCGCCCCCGCCGCCGCCCGGCCCGCCCCAGTATACGAGCCCGATCCCGGCCTCGAGCCTCGTGGGCCGCTACGGTCTTGCGGCCTACCACCGCCCCGAGGATGCCGGGCGCACCGAGGCACAGGCCCGCGCCCAGTGCTCCAACCCCTACATCATCACCGCCGGCCCCAATGGCGGCGTCATGATGTATCTGGCCGACGATCCGAAGCTGACGGAAGTGGTGTCCAAGGCCGCCGGCGGTCCCACCTACATCGGCCCGCCCGAGGATGCGGCCGGCGACGTGCGCGACCGGCAGGTGCTGCGCTGGGACGGCCATGTGCTGGTGCTCAAGTGGGTGGATCCGGAAGTGAACAAGCGCTACGGCACCATGGTCTATGTGCGCTGCAACTGATCCGGTCCGCGTCTGACAGTCTCAAAGCCCCGGCTCCGGCCGGGGCTTTTGCGTTTCGCCCGCCGTGCGGACCCGCGTGATCCGTCCGGGCCGCAGACCACGGTCGGGGCAGCCGATGCCGCGGTCAGTCCGGCAGAGTGGGACGCCCGTCCGCATCCAGTGGCCAGAAGGGATTGTGCGCCACTTCCCACAGATGGCCGTCTGGATCGGCGAAATAGCCGGAATAGCCGCCCCAGAAGGCCCGCTGGGCGGGCTTTACGATTTCCGCGCCGAGGCGCGCCGCATGGGCGAGGGCGGCATCGACGCTCGCCTCGTCCGGCACGTTGAAGGCGAGCGTAGCGGCCGCGCGTCCCGCGTCCGCTTCGGCGTCAAGGCCCGCGTCCGCGGCGAGCGCCGCGCGCGGGAACAGGGACAAGGCGACGCCGCCCGCCTGAAAGAAGGACACCCCAGTCGTGGCGTGCTCCCGCCGCTCCAGCCCCATGGCCGCATAGAAAGCGGTGGCGCGGGGGAGATCGGCGACGCCGAGCGTGACGAGATGGAGCGCGAAGGCGGGTGGCATCGGGACCTCAGTCGAAAAGCGAGAGCTGCTGGCCGGCCTGAACCGGGCGGCGGAAATGGGCGGTGGAGAGCTTGTGGCTGCGGGCATTGAGCCCCAGCCGCTTGGCGGCGATCTCGAAGCGGCGGCCGAGCGTCCAGGCATAGGGGCCGTCGCCCCGCCCGCGCTTGCCGAAGGTCGAATCATAATCCTTGCCGCCGTGCATCTCCCGCACCAGCGCCATCACGTGGCGGGCCTTGTCGGGAAAATGCGTCACCAGCCACTCCTTGAAGAGATCGGCGATCTCCAGCGGCAGGCGCAGGGTGACATAGCCGGCTTCCGTCGCGCCGGCGAACTTCGCCGCATCGAGGATGCGTTCGATTTCGCTGTCGTTGAGCGCGGGAATGAGCGGGGCGGAGAGGACCGCGGTCGGAATGCCGGCCTCCGACAGGCGCTGGATGGTGGCGAGCCTCCGGTGCGGTGCCGCGGCCCGCGGCTCCATGAGGCGGGCGAGATGCGGGTCCAGCGTGGTGACGGAGATGGCCACCTTGGCGAGCCCCTTTTCGGCCATGGGGGCGAGGATGTCGATGTCCCGCGCCACCAGCGCCGACTTGGTGACGATGGCGACCGGATGACCGAAGTCGCTCAGCACCTGGAGGATGCGACGGGTGATCTCGTGCTGGCGCTCGATGGGCTGGTAGGGGTCCGTATTGGTGCCCATGGCGATGGTGCGCGGCTGGTAGCGCGGCTGCGCCAGCTCGCGCGCCAGCAGCTCGGGCGCATCGGGCTTCACGAACAGCTTGGTCTCGAAATCGAGGCCGGCAGAGAGGCCCTGATAGGCGTGGGTGGGCCGCGCGAAGCAATAGATGCAGCCATGCTCGCAGCCGCGATAGGCATTGATGGAGCGGTCGAAGCCGATGTCCGGGGACTGGTTGCGGGTGATGACGGTGCGCGCCCGCTCCTCGGTGACCTGCGTGCGGAAGGGGGGCAGGTCGTCCAGCGACTGCCATCCGTCGTCGAACAGCACGCGGGCGGCGGGCTCGAAGCGGCCGGCGGCATTGGAGAGCGCGCCGCGCCCGCGACGTGCCGTCTCGTCCACCTGCGTTCCGCCCTCGCCGGCGGCCGCGTCCTGCGCCGCCGCGCGCGGCGTGGGCATGGGGCGGTCGCGCTCTTCCGCGAGCCGGCCCATGATGCGCGCGCCCCTCGAGGTGCGGGGCTCCTCCCCGGCGGGCTCGCCCCGGCTTCTGCGGGCCTTGTCGAGCGCTTCGGCGCTGTGACGTCGCGCCGCATCCAGCCGTTCGCGCGCCGCCGACCAGCGGTCGT
Source organism: Azorhizobium caulinodans ORS 571 (assembly GCF_000010525.1). Taxonomy (GTDB): domain Bacteria; phylum Pseudomonadota; class Alphaproteobacteria; order Rhizobiales; family Xanthobacteraceae; genus Azorhizobium; species Azorhizobium caulinodans. The sequence continues at coordinate 483,469 of NC_009937.1, forward strand.
CCGGCAGGGCGGCAAAGTCCGGGGCGGAGGAAGGGGAAGAGTCGCGATGCAATTCCATGCTTGGAATCCTACGTCCAAGACAGGAACGAAACAAGAACAAACTTCCCGGTAGAGGAGCGCGTTTTGCGCTTGATCAGGCGCTTGACTGGTATATTGTCCACCACCGCAAAGTTGCCACAAGAGCCCTCATCCGCTAAAGGGCCTAATCCACCATCCGCCAGGGGGGGATCCGATGTCCGAGCACGGTGCGATCGAATACGCGACTGCTGACGGCAATGATTATGCCGAGCACAAGCGGACCTACGAGCTTTTCACCGCGCTGACCAAATGGGGCACGGTCGCCGTCGCCGCCCTGATGGTCATCATGTGGTTCACTCTCCTCTGAGCGCTGCTCGGAACTCGTAGAGGTTTCAGATGAAAATCGCTGTACCCGCCGAGGTTGATCTCGGCGAGCCGAGGGTTGCTGCGACCCCGGATACGGTCAAGCGCCTGATCGGCCTTGGCGCGGAGGTGGCTGTCCAGTCGGGCGCCGGCCTCGCCTCGGGTATTCCCGATGCCGATTATCAGGCCGTTGGCGCGACCATTGCCGCCACCGCCGGCGACGCGGTGAGCGGCGCTGACGTTGTGCTCAAGGTGCGCCGTCCCACGGTGGAAGAGATCGCCGGCTACAAGAGCGGCGCCCTCGTCATCGGCATCATGGATCCCTATGGCAATGAGGCGGCTCTGGCCGAGCTCGCCAAGGCCGGTCTGTCCACCTTCGCCATGGAGCTGATGCCGCGCATCACCCGCGCGCAGGTGATGGACGTGCTGTCCTCGCAGGCGAACCTCGCCGGCTATCGCGCCGTGATCGACGCCTCGGCCGAGTTCGGCCGCGCCCTGCCCATGATGATGACCGCCGCCGGCACCGTTCCGGCCGCCAAGGTCTTCGTGATGGGCGCCGGCGTCGCCGGCCTTCAGGCCATCGCGACCGCCCGCCGCCTCGGCGCGGTCGTCACCGCCACCGACGTGCGTCCCGCCGCCAAGGAGCAGGTGGAATCCCTCGGCGCCAAGTTCGTCGCGGTGGAGGACGAGGAGTTCAAGCAGGCCGAGACGGCGGCGGGCTACGCCAAGCCCATGTCCGCCGAATATCAGGCCAAGCAGGCGGCCCTCGTCGCCGAGCACATCAAGAAGCAGGACATCGTCATCACCACGGCGCTGATCCCCGGCCGGCCTGCGCCGCGCCTGGTCTCCGCCGCCATGGTGGCCTCCATGAAGCCCGGCTCCGTGATCGTCGACCTCGCGGTCGAGCGCGGCGGCAACGTGGAAGGCGCGGTGCCCGGCGAGGTCGCGGACGTGAACGGCGTGAAGATCGTCGGCCACCTCAACGTGCCCGGCCGCCTCGCTGCCTCGTCCTCGCAGCTTTATGCCAAGAACCTCTTCGCCTTCCTCGAGACCCTCGTGGACAAGCAGGCGAAGGCGCTGGCGGTGAAGTGGGACGACGAGCTGGTCAAGGCCACCCTGCTCACCCGCGACGGCGCCGTGGTGCATCCGAATTTCGCCCCCAAGGTTGAGGGAGCTGCCCAATGAACCCCATCACCGCTCAGGCCGCGGCTGATTCCGCCGCCCAGGCGAAGGCTGCCGCCGAGATCGCCCGGCAGGCCGCGGACGCCGCCCAGCTCTATGCCGATCAGGCCGCCGCCGCCGTCGGCGCGGTCGCCCATGCGGCCACCGGCGGGGCCATCGACCCCTTCGTGTTCCGCCTGTCCATCTTCGTGCTGGCGGTGTTCGTCGGTTATTACGTGGTGTGGTCGGTCACCCCGGCGCTCCACACCCCCCTCATGTCGGTCACCAACGCCATCTCGTCGGTGATCGTGGTCGGTGCGCTGCTGGCGGTGGGCGTCTCCACCGTGGGCGACCCGGGCCACACCTGGTGGGCGCGCGGCTTCGGCTTCATCGCACTGATCTTTGCATCGGTGAACATCTTCGGCGGCTTCCTCGTGACCAGCCGAATGCTCGCCATGTACCAGAAGAAGAAGTGAGGGCGCACCGATGACTGCCAATCTGGCCGCCCTGCTTTATCTCATCGCGGGCATCCTGTTCATCCTGGCGCTGCGGGGCCTCTCGCATCCCACCACGTCGCGGCAGGGCAACCTGTTCGGCATGGTCGGCATGGGCATCGCCGTGCTCACCACGCTGGCGCTCTCCCCGCCCGCCGACGCGTTCGGCTGGGTGCTGGTGATCGCGGGCATCGCCATCGGCGCCGGTGTCGGCGCCGTTGTGGCCCGCCGCATCGCCATGACCGCCATGCCGCAGCTCGTCGCCGCCTTCCACTCGCTGGTGGGCCTCGCGGCAGTGCTGGTCGCGGCTGCCGCGCTCTATGCGCCCGCCGCCTTCGGCATCGGTGACTACGGCCACATCCACGGCGCGAGCCTCGTGGAAATGGTGCTCGGCGTCGCCATCGGCGCCATCACCTTCACCGGTTCGGTGATCGCGTTCGCCAAGCTCAACGGCAACATGTCGGGCAAGCCGATCATGCTGCCGGGCCGGCACTACATCAACGGCGGTCTGACGCTGCTGCTGCTGGTGCTGATCGTCGCCTTCGTGATGACCGGTTCGTCGGTGCTGTTCTGGCTCATCACCATCCTGTCGCTGGTGCTCGGCGGCCTGCTGATCATCCCGATCGGCGGCGCCGACATGCCGGTGGTCGTCTCCATGCTCAACTCCTATTCGGGTTGGGCGGCGGCCGGCATCGGCTTCACGCTGGGCAACACCGCGCTCATCATCACCGGCGCGCTGGTCGGCTCCTCCGGCGCCATCCTGTCCTACATCATGTGTAAGGGCATGAACCGCTCCTTCATCTCGGTCATCCTCGGCGGCTTCGGCGGCGAGGTGGCGGGTGCGGCCGGCGGCGCGGTGGAAGCCCGCCCCGTGAAGCAGGGCTCGGCGGACGACGCGGCCTACATCATGAAGAACGCCCAGAAGGTCATCATCGTGCCGGGCTACGGCATGGCGGTGGCGCAGGCCCAGCACGCCTTGCGCGAGATGGCCGACAAGCTGAAGGCGGAAGGCGTCGAGGTGAAGTACGCCATCCACCCCGTGGCGGGCCGCATGCCGGGGCATATGAACGTGCTGCTGGCGGAAGCCCAGGTGCCGTACGACGAGGTCTTCGAGCTCGAGGACATCAACTCGGAGTTCGCCCAGGCGGACGTGGCCTTCGTCATCGGCGCCAACGACGTGACCAACCCCGCCGCAAAGACGGATCCGGCCTCGCCCATCTTCGGCATGCCGATCCTCGACGTGGAGAAGGCCAAGACCGTTCTCTTCATCAAGCGCGGCATGGGCTCGGGCTATGCGGGCGTGGAGAACGAACTGTTCTTCCGAGACAACACCCTGATGCTCTTCGGCGACGCCAAGAAGGTCACCGAGGAAGTGGTGAAGAACCTCTGATCGGGTTCTTCCCGCAGGATCGAAACGAGAAGGCCCCGGAGCGATGCTCCGGGGCCTTTGTTTTGGCAAGGCGTTGCGGTTCCGGTCGGGATCGAGCGGTTAGACCAGATCGTCCAAGGCGACGCCGAGGGCGGAAGCGATCCGCTTCAGCGTGTCGATGCCACCCTCCCGTTTGCCGGTTTCGATCTGGGAGAGGAAGGGCTGGGCAATCTCCACCCGCCAACTCTCACGCCGCCGCCGGTGCCGGGACGCGCGGTTCGCGCAAGGCGATGATGGCGAGCGCGGCCGCGACACACAGCACGCCGGCGAAGAAGAAGGCGGGCAGGTAGGTGTCATAGGCGGTGCGGGTGAAGCCCGCGCCCCAGGCGGCGAAGGCGGCACCCATCTGATGCCCGGCGAAGACCCAGCCGAAGACGAGATTGGCCCGCTCGCCGAAGCGGTCCGCCGTCAGCTTCACGGTGGGTGGCACGGTGGCGACCCAATCCAGCCCGTAGAAGACGGCGAAAACGGACAGTTCGTAGAAGCTGAAGCTGGTGAAGGGCAGGTAGATCAGCGACAGGCCGCGCAGTCCGTAATACCAGAACAGCAGGGTGCGGCTGTCGAAGCGGTCGGAGAGCCAGCCCGATCCCACCGTGCCGGCGAAATCGAAGACGCCGATGACGGCGAGCATGCCCGCGGCGGCGACGGGCGCCAGGCCGAAATCTCCGCACAGCGAGACGAAATGGGTCTGCACCAGACCGTTGGTGCTGGCGCCGCAGACGAAAAAGGTGCCGAACAGCATCCAGAAGATGCGGGTGCGGGCGGCATCGCGCAGGGCCAATAGCGGCGAGGCGAGCATGGCGGAGAGGCTCGCCGGCCCGGCGGGTGCGGCCGGGACCGTGCCGGCAGGCGCTCCAAAGGGCGCAAGACCGACATCCGAGGGGCGGTCGCGCATCAGTGCCAGCACGATGAGAGCGGCGACACCAAGCAGCACCAGCACGACGGTCAGTGCGCTACGCCAGCCGAGCGTCTGGGTCAGTTCAGCGAGCAGCGGCAGGAAGACGAGTTGCCCGGTGGCCGTGCTGGCGGTGAGCAGGCCGATCACCAACCCCCGCCGGGCGACGAACCACCGGGTGGCGACGGTCGCGCCCAGCACCATGGCGGTGAGCCCGGTGCCGAAGCCGACCACAAAGCCCCAGAGCAGAACGAGCTGCCAGAGCTGCGTCATGGCAAAGGAGCCCAGCACGCCTGCGAAGATGAGCGACAGGGCCACCACGGCCACCCGCCGCACGCCGAACCGGTTCATGAAGGCCGCCGCGAACGGTCCCATGAAGCCGAACAGCACGAGGCGGATGGCGAAGGCGGACGAGATGGCCGAGGTGCTCCAGCCGAACTCCTGCTGCAGGGGTCCTATGAGGATGCCCGGCGTGCCCACCGCGCCGGCGGTGACCAGCATGGTGAGGAAGGTCACGAAGGCGACGACCCAGCCGTAATGGATGCCCAGGCGGGCAAAGGCGGCCGGGACGGGGGATGGCTGAAGAGCGGGGGCGGGGGAGGACATGGCGGAATCCAGTTTAGGGGCACATGCCCGTATCAGGGTAAAAGATCACAGCAACTGGTTCAGTTGGTCCAGGAGGGCGAGACGCTCGGCGCCCAGACGCCGGCCCATGTCCGTCTGGCAGTCTTCCCAGAGCGGCTCGGCTGCCCGGAGCGTGGCCGTGCCGGTCTCCGTGAGCGAAGCGGCGGCCTCGCGCTGATCCTTGCCGCGCCCGAGCGCCACCAGCCCCTGCTTCTCCAGCACGCGGACGTTGCGGCCCATGGTGGAGCGGTCAAGGGCCAGCAGCCGCCCCAGCTCCGTCAGGCTGACCGGCTGCCGCCGCTCGATGGTGCGCAGGATGGAGAATTGCGCGACATTGATGCCGGTGGGCGCCAGCGCCGTATCGTAGAGGGCCGTCATCTTGCGGGTGGCGATCCGCAGGCGGGTGCAGTGGCACGGTGGAGACATGAATTGGGTATATGCCCGCATCAACCTGTCGTCAATTCCGTAAGCGCGATGGCGCATGGGCCTCTTCGGTTGCCTCGCCGGCGCTTCCCCCTACTCTGATGGGGCAATAACAAGGGGGAGTTCCATGGGCCAGCACAGCAGACAGCCGTTCACCGGACGCTACCGAGCCGCCCTTGCGGCACTGGCTTTCCTCGCTAGCGCGCTGCCGGCCGCCGCGGCCGAGGTGGTGGCGCTTGGCGCCAGCCAGACCTATGGCAAGGGAGTGGCGCGGGGCGAGGACTATCCCTCCCGCCTTCAGGTTCTGTTGCGGGAGCAGGGGCTCAAGGTGAGCGTCCGCAATGCGGGCGTGAACGGGGACACCACCGCCGGCATGCGGGCGCGCCTGCCTTCCGTGGTCGGCGCCGATACGCGGGTGGTGATCCTCCAGCCCGGCGGCAACGACAAGATGAAGGGGCAGGCGGATCAGACCAGCTCCAATGTCAGCGCCATGAAGGCGGAGCTGGAAGCCCGCCACATCAAGGTGGTGATGCTGCCCAATCACGCCTTCGCCGGCTATCCGCGCCAGGCCGATGGCCAGCACCTGCTGCCGGACGGCTACAAGGCCGTTGCCGCCCAACTCGCCCCGCAGGTGGCCGCCGCCCTGAAGTGAGGGGGGGCAAACCGGGAGGGACCGCCACCAGGAAACCGAGATAAGCCTATTTTCTGTCAATCGATGTCAGGTCGATTTTCAGGGGGTGAGCGTAGGGGTTTTCCCCCTTGCGCAAGGCGGCTTCGCGTGCGGCGGCACTCGCCTCGGCTTCCTTGTCCTCCTGCTCCCGCAATTCTTCAAGCTGAGCCTTTAGCGGCTCCATCTTCTTCTGAATCTCGCTGAGTTTGGTCTCAAGCTTGCGGATCTCTTCCTGAACATCAGCTCCGCTCGTGCCGGAGGAGCTTTTCAATTCACTGATCTGCCTCTCCAGGGCTTTCTCCTGGAGATTGAGCTTGTAGAGCGCGGCGGTGGTGGCGGGTCTCCCGGATGGAGCGACGATCCTCAGGATCTTGTCCGATATGACAACCATGGGGCGCCCTCATCATGCAGAGATGAGAACGAGCGTCGCGCGAGCCGCTTGCATGAGGCTGACTATAGCTGACTTGCCCGGAGCCTGTTCGGCAACGGGGGGCGGGCGGCAGTCCCCTGTTTCCGCTCCACCCCACGGAGCTGATCCGGTCGCAACGGGCGCGGACGTGCCGGGCGGCGATTCAAAAGAGCGCTTTGGCTTCGCGGAAGGATGGGGCGGATTGCGGGCGTGAATGGAAGGGGGACGGCAGTAAGCGCGCAAAGGCGCCCGATCCACCCGTTCCAGCGGCAGCTCCCGTCCCGCGATGATCGCAGGCGTTCCTGAGCGCCGGCTCCATTGGTGACGGGACGGCACCGGCCGCCCCGTCTTCCCTTTCAGGCTGGACAGCGGCGCGCTTACGCCCCTTCCATCTGCTCCAGTTCGGTGATCATGCTCTCGATGAGGCCGAGGCCGGTCTGCCAGAAGGCCGGGTCGCGGGCATCGAGGCCGAAGGGAGCGAGCAGCTCCGAATGGTGCTTGGTGCCGCCCGCCGCCAGCATCTCCAGATAGCGCTCGGCGAAGCCGTCAGAGGCCTTCTGATAGACCGCATAGAGCGAGTTCACGAGGCAGTCGCCGAAGGCATAGGCGTACACATAGAAGGGCGAATGGATGAAGTGCGGGATGTAGGTCCAGAAGGTCTCGTAGCCCGCGCTGAGATTGATGGCCGGGCCGAGGCTCTCGGTCTGCACGTCCATCCACAGTTCGCCGATGCGCTCGGCGGTGATCTCGCCCTGCCGGCGCTCGGTGTGGACCTTGCGCTCGAAGGTGTAGAAGGCGGTCTGGCGGACCACCGTATTGATCATGTCCTCCACCTTCTGGGCGAGCATGATCTTGCGCGCCTGCGGCGTCTCGGCGGCGGCGAGCAGGCGGCGGAAGGTCAGCATCTCGCCGAACACGGAGGCCGTCTCCGCCAGCGTCAGCGGGGTGGGGGCCATGAGCGCGCCCTGCCGGCCGGCCAGCACCTGATGCACGCCGTGGCCCAGCTCGTGGGCGAGCGTCATCACGTCCCGCGGCTTGCCCTGGTAATTCAGCAGCACATAGGGATGCGCCGAAGGGACGGTCGGGTGGGCGAAGGCGCCGGGCGACTTGCCGGGGCGCACGGGCGCATCGATCCAGTTCTTGTCGAAGAAGACGCGGGCGATGTCCGCCATGCGCGGCGAGAAGGTGGAATAGGCGCCGAGGACGGTGTCGCGGGCCTCGTCCCAGCCGATGTCGCGGGTGTCGACCTTGGGCAGCGGGGCGTTGCGGTCCCAGAACTCCAGCTTCTCCTTGCCGAACCACTTGGCCTTCAGGGCGTAATAGCGGTGCGACAGGCGCGGGAAGGCCTCGCGGATGGAGGCCACCATGGCGTCCACCACCTCGCGCTCCACGCGGTTGGCGAGGTGGCGGCTGTCGGCCACATCCTCGAAGCCGCGCCAGCGGTCGGAGATTTCCTTGTCCTTCGCCAGCGTGTTGGTGATGAGGCTGAAGAGGCGCAGGTTCTCCGAGAAAGTCTGTGCGAGGGCCTGACCGGCTGCCTTGCGCACGGCCTCGTTCGGGTCCTGCATCAGGTTCAGCGTGGGCTCGATGGCGAGTTCCTTGCCGTCGACGCTGAAGCGCAGCGAGGACATGGTCTCGTCGAACAGCCGGCCCCAGGCCCCGCGCGCCGGGCTCGACTTCTCGTGGAACAACTGCTCCACGCGATCTTCGAGCTGATAGGGCTTGTCCTTGCGCAGGTCTTCCACCCATGGGCGGTAGTGGCCGAAGGCGGCGTCCTTCAGCGCCGCTTCCACCTGCGCATCCTCCAGCCGGTTCATCTCCAGCGTGAAGAACAGGAGATGGGTGGAGCTGTCGGTCAGCTTTTCCTGAATGTCGCTGAAGAACTTGGCGCGGGCCGGATCGGCGGTGTCGCCCGCATAGACGAGGCTGCCGAAGGAGGCGACACGGCCCATCAGGTCGTCGATGGCCTCATAGCGCTTCACGGCGGCGCCGAGCTGCGCGCCCGCATCGGCGGCGGCGGCGATATCGGCGAGCTTGCCCTTATAGTCCGCCTCGAAGGCCTTCGAGAGGGCATCGGCCTCGGCAAGGTCGGTGGCGATCCTGGGATCGTCCATGCCCGCATAGAGGTCGGCAAGGTTCCATTCCGGCAGCGGCGTGGCCGGCGCGGAGGCGGTCGCGGCGTCAGGGGTCAGGAAGGAAACGGGACCGAACATGGCGCCTCCAGAAGCGTCGAAACGACTGTGCCGGTCATACCGCGCAACCGCGCCCGCCTTCAACGCCATGCGCGCCCTTTTGATGCCGCAGCTGTGCCCGTTTCGTTAACCCAGTCCGGTGAAGCTTGTGGGAATCGTGCGGGGCCGGATTCCTATTATGTCGCGTATCCTTTTGGTGGAAGACGATTTTTTCGAATGCAGCCGGGTCGAATCGGCGCTCTTGCATCAGGGGCATGAGGTGGTCTGCGTGGGCGACGGAGACGCGGCGCTCGCCCGTCTCGATGCCGAACCGTTCGACCTCATGCTGCTCGATCTGGTGCTCCCCGGCCTCGACGGCATGGGCGTGCTGCGGACGCTCGAGGCGCGCGGGTCCAGCGTGCCCGTCATTGTCAGCGTGACGCCGGCCGGCATCGACGGCGCTGCATCGGCCATCCGGGCGGGCGCGCGGGACTTCGTGGTGAAGCCCGCCGGCGCCCTTCGCCTCAAGGTGGCGATCACGAATGCGTTGGCGCTCGCCGGGGCAGGGGCGGTGTCCGAGCGCCCTGCCGCGCCCGTTGCCGGCGCGCCGGTGCGCCTGCGTCTGGCCCATGACGCGGACTGGACTGCGCAGGACCGCAGCGGCCAGCCGGCCCCAAAAGCCTGCGGCATCAACGAGAGTCTGCCGTTCCTTGATGCCCTCGGCCATACCCGCACGCTGGAGCAGCTGGAGGCGGACGCCATCCGCGCGGCGGTTTCGCTCTACGGCGGACGCATGAGCGAGGTGGCGCGCCGCCTCGGCATCGGCCGGTCCACCCTTTACCGAAAGCTAAGTGCTTTGGGCTTGCCTGTTCCCGAGCCGGTTTCGCCGCTGGCTGTTGCCGCCGAGTGACAGGGCGGCGTCCGTCGCGTTTGGAAAGCAGGATTGATTTTGCTTTTCCGGCGGCGATGGCAATGCTCGCTATGGTTAAGCATGTGACTCGCTGCGCGGGTCGCACCGTCAGGTCAGGCCATGTCAGGCGAACCGCATCCGGCGCTGAGGCGCAGGGTGGTGGGCAAAGTTGGGGCAGGCTGAGAAAAGTTGGGTCAGATGAAGCGTCCCTTGCTGCGTCCTCTTCCGTGGCCGTCCGCCGGCCGCGTCTTCGCCGGCTTGATGCTCGGTGCGGTGTTCGCCGGCGCCGGCCTGCCGGTGCTGATGCCGGCCGACCCGGCCGTCGCCTCCACCGATGACACCTCCCCCGCGAGCCGTGCGGCTGCGGCCTCCGAGGCCAATGGCATCGCCTGGCCGCCGGCCCATGTGGAGCCGGGCCACGTGTCCACGCCGGCCGCGAAGCAGGCGACCCCCGCCGCTCCCGTAACGCCGGCGCCCGCCGCGACGCAGGCTGCAACCCCCGCTCCGTCCGCCCCCGCGGCGCCGGCCAATGCCGCTGCCACTCCGGCCGCGCCTGCGGTCGCAACCCCGTCCACCACGGCGGAAGCCCCCAAGCTCAATCCCTTGGCTGAGCAGGTGCGCCAGATCCTCGCCGTTCCCGCGCTTGAGGGGCTCGGCATCACCAAGCGCGAGCAGGAGGCCATCCAGTCCTTCTATGCCGCGCGTCAGGACGAGCCGGTCTTCGTCACCGACAAGGGCCTGAATGCCGTCGGCAAGGGCGTCGAGGCGCGTTTCGCCGCCGCTGCCGAGGATGGCCTCGATCCGGCCGCCTATCCGGTGCCCAAGCTCGCGGCCCAGCCGGACCTGCCGGCGCTTGCCCGCGCCGAGGTGCGTCTCGCGGCCTCGGCCCTCCTTTACGCGCGCCACGCCCAGGCCGGCCGCTTCGATCCCTCGCGGATCTCGCCCCAGCTCACGCCGCTGCGCACCTTCCCCGATCCGGTGACGGTGCTCTCCGGCCTCGTCGACGCCAAGGACGCCAGCGCGGTGCTGGCCGCCTACAACCCCACCCATGCCGGTTACAAGGCCCTGAAGGCGAAGCTCGCGCTGGCCGACAGCCACGCCGGCCCCGCGCCCGTGCGGGTGCCCGGCGGCCCGACGCTGCGTCCCGGTGACATGGATGCCCGCGTGCCGGCGCTGCGCGCTCGCCTCGGCCTCAAGTCCGCGACCGCCAGCGACCGCCTCTATGACGCCGATCTCGCCCGCGCCGTCGCCGCCTTCCAGGGCGCCTCGGGCCTCAATGCGGACGGCGTCGTCGGCCCCTCGACGCTGGAAGTGCTGAACCGGGTGGAAAACCCGGCCGAGCGCCGCGCCGACATCATCGCGAATATGGAGCGCTGGCGCTGGCTGCCGCGCGATCTCGGCTCCGTCCATGTGATGGTGAACATTCCCGAGTTCGTGGTGCGCGTGGTGGATGACGGCAAGACCATCCACCAGACCCGCGTGGTGGTGGGCAAGCCGGAGAACCAGACGCCGCTGCTGACGCACGACATGGAATATGTCGTGCTGAACCCCTACTGGAACATCCCGCCCTCCATCGCCCGCAAGGAGATGCTGCCGAACCTCCAGCGCGATCCCTATTTCCTCGCCCGCCAGGGCATGGAGGTGGTGAAGAACGGACGCGTGGTGGACCCCGGCACGGTGAACTGGGCGCAGGGCACGGGCGGCTATTCCTTCCGCCAGCCCCCCGGCGAGCGCAATGCGCTCGGCCGCATCAAGTTCATGTTCCCGAACGACCACTCGGTCTATCTGCACGACACGCCGTCCAAGGCGCTGTTCGCCAACGACCGGCGCGCCTACAGCCACGGCTGCATCCGCGTGCAGGATCCGCTGAAGTTCGCCGAGGTCATCTTCAACATCGGCATGCCCGGACAGGGCTGGACCGATGAGAAGATCGGCAAGATGCTCGGCGGCGCGGAGCGCTATCTCACGCTCAAGCAGCGCATTCCCGTTCACCTCGTCTATTTCACCACCTTCGTGGATGACAGCGGCCGCCTCGTCTCGCGCGAGGATGTCTATGGCACCAACGCCAAGGTGAAGGAGGCCCTCGGCCTCGACGGCGAGCAGAAGGTGGCCGGCCGCGCGGTGCCCGTCCCCCGCTGAGGGCGCTTCTAGCCGCACTGATCCCGATGTCCGAAAGGGGCCGCCCGCGTGCGGCCCCTTTTGCTTTTGAAGCCTGCGCGCTCGGCTGAAAAGCCGTGGGTAAATCGGTCGGGATTGTGGCAACGGGTGTTGGCGGCAATCCGCCTGTTTAGGAATTCATTTGGAATTTCCGTTAACTAAAGCTTGCGTGTAACTTGCGTGACACAGGCGGGCGGCAAGATTCCGCCACAGTGCACGGCTACTCACGCCAGCGTGACTACAGGGCGACGGGCGTCAACCCGCCCTTAACCGAGCCCGGCAAGACTCTGTTGAGCATCGCACCGCGCGTACGCGCGCGGCATGGATAGACCTGAGCCTCGGGTTCTGGATTTTGCCGAACAAGAACAACACTCGCCTTCCGCTTCGCATCTGGACGTCGGACCGGAGCGGCATCGCGCTCTCGCCCTCCGTGCGGCGGACCGCCCGTTCGCTGGCGGTGGCGGCGACCCTCTTCCTGTGCGGCACCGGCACGTTGCAGAACGCCGTCGCGAACGGCGACACGCGCACGCTCACCTTCACGAATCCCCACACGGGCGAAGCCGGCTCCTTCACCTTCAAGAAGGACGGCCGCTACGACCCGGAAGTGCTGAAGCAGCTTAACTGGCTCGCGCGCGACTGGCGCAAGGATGAGCCCATCGAGATGGACCCCCATCTCTTTGACCTCCTCTGGGAGGTCTATCGGGAGGTCGGGGCAACCGCGCCCATCACCCTCCTGTGCGGCTACCGCTCGCCCTCCACCAATGCGATGCTCCGCTCCCGCAGCAAGGCGGTGGCCGAGACCAGCCAGCACATGCGCGGCAGGGCGATGGACTTCTACATCCCCGGCGTGCGCCTCGCGGAACTGCGCGAGACCGGCCTGCGGCTCCAGCGCGGCGGCGTCGGCTTCTATCCGTCGCAGAACTTCGTCCATATGGACACCGGCGGCGTGCGCATGTGGCCGCGCATGAGCCGCGAGGAACTGGCCCGCGTCTTCCCGGATGGCAAGACCGTGCTCATTCCCACCGACGGCAAGCCCATGTCCGGCTACCAGCTGGCGCTGGCGGAACTGGAAGCGCGTGGCAGCGTCGCCTCCGACGCGCCGCAGGCCGACGGCTTCAAGGGCATCCGCAATTTCTTCGCCTCCCTGTTCGGCAAGCCGGCGCCGGAGGAAAGCGACGCGGGCGAAGTGGAAGGCGTGCAGCCCGAGCGCGCGCCGCGCGCCACCCAGGTGGCGAGCGCGGCCCCGTCCCGTGCCGCGACCCCGGCTCCGGCGCCCGCCGCTTCTGCGCCTCTGCCGCCGCCGCAGGCCTCCCGTCCGGTCGTGACCGCCGTTTCCACAACGCCGCTGCCCTCCGCCCGTCCGGCCGAGATCGCCGCCGCCGCCATGCTCACCGCCCACGCCACCAACGCGCCCTTTGCGCCGCTGCCCATCAAGCGGCCGCAGGCGCCGACGCAGGTGGCGAGCCTGGAACCGGCCGGCGCGCCGGTGCCGTTGCCCGCCGTCATCATGCGCGGCACCAGCGAGCGCAGCGAGATCATGGGGCCGCCGCCCTCCACCGCGCTCGGCTATGCCGCCGGCGGCGACATCGCGTCGGCCCTGCCGCCCAATCCCGCCATCGCCGCCGCGCCCCAGCCGCGCCTGCGCGGTTCGAGCCGCACGGCTGCGGACATCCCGTTCGGCCGCGTGTTCCGCGGTCCGGGCCTGTGGGGCGAGGCCTATCTCAAGATGCCGGAGACGCGGGTCTTCACCGCCTTCCTCACCGCGCCGCAGGAAGTGGTGGCGCAGGGATTCGGCAAGGACCCCATGGGCGGCCTCTCCACCTCGCGCTTCAGCGGCGAGGCGATTGCTGTGCTGCCGACCTACGTCTTCCAGGCGCCGCCCGTGCGCCTGAGCCAGCGCGGGCTGTGACCCGCGCCTTTCGCGCGACGGTCCAGACATGAAAAAGGCCCGGCGCGATGCGCCGGGCCTTTTTGTGTTCCGAGGGGCTGTGCCGCCTCAGGCGAGGCCGAGGGCCTGCATGTAGAGTTCGAGGATCGCTTCCTGCTCCTGACGCTCCTGCGCGTCCTGGCGGCGGATCTGCACGATCTTGCGGACGGCCTTGGAATCGAAGCCACGCGCCTTCAGCTCCGCATAGACGTCCTTGATGTCGTCCGCGATCGCCTTCTTCTCTTCTTCAAGGCGCTCGATGCGCTCGACGAACTGCCTGAGCTCATCGGCGGCGACCCCGGTATCAGCCACGTCTGCCGTCATTCTCTCACTCCTGCCCGCCGTCCGGGCCATGTGCACCATCACGGTGCAGAATTGTCCTGCGCTCCTCCATCAAGAGCGGTCCGGCCCCGAGAGGCCGCTGTCGAAGGGGAAGGTGGCGCCCGGCCCAAAGCGTGCGCGCCCCTCCACCATTGGGGGGAGGATAGAGGGGCAAAGAAGAGCGTCCCGTCAAGGACGCGTCCCCGCAATCCACGCCGGTGGGGAAAACCCCGCAATTCCTGTTGCCTCAATGGCTGGGCTTGGCCTGCTCGAAGGCGGCTTTCTGGGCGTCGGTCGCCTCGCGCTGGTGGAGCGCCTTCCAGTCCTCATAGGGCATGCCGTAGATGGCCTGCCGGCTCTCGTCCTTGCTCAGCGGCAGGCCCGCTTCCTGGGCTGCGTCCAGATACCAGTTGGACAGGCAGTTGCGGCAGAAGCCGGCGAGGTTCATCAGGTCGATGTTCTGCACGTCGGTGCGTGCAGCGAGATGCGCCACCAGCCGGCGGAAGGCGGCGGCCTCCAGCTTGGTGCGTTCGTCTTCCGACAGGTCGGTCATGTTCAGGCTCCTCGGCGTCCCGCTTGCGCGGGTGTGGGGCGATGTTGGCTCCCGATGTGGCGCGGCGGGGCCGTTCGTGCAAGCTTTAGGCCGCCGCGGCCCCGCCGTCGCTCCCGCCTGCTTCGAGAATTTTCACGCCTCCATGTCCCTTATCTCCGTGTCTTTCGTCTGCGTCGGCGCGGGTGCGCGCCAATGACGAGCCAGCCTGCGCCGTCCCTGCGCCTCGCCGCCGGCATTTCCGCCCTCGTGCTGGGCGCGCTCGCCATGGGCGCTTCCGTGCTCTTCGTACGCCTTGCCGATGTCGGTCCGTTTGCCAGCGCCTTCTGGCGCACCGCCCTCGCGCTGCCCTTCCTGCTGGTCTGGGCGCGGATCGAGACCGGGCCGCGCCTGCCGGTGCCGGATCGGGCGAGCGTGCTCGCCGGCCTGTTCTTCGCAGGTGACCTCATCTTCTGGCACCTCGCCATTCTCGGCACGACCGTCGCCAATGCGGCGGTCCTGGCCACCACCTCCCCCATCTGGGTGGCGCTCTATGCCTTCTTCATGCTGCGCGAGCCCTTCACGAAGCCGCTGGTGGCGGGGCTCCTCCTGTGCATCGCCGGTACGCTGGCGCTGATCGGCCAGAGCTGGCAGTTCGCGCCGGAGAAGCTGGCGGGCGATGCGGCGGGGCTCATCACCGCCATGTTCTTCGCCTCCTATTTTCTCTCCGTCCGTGTGGCACGGCGGCGGTTCGGGGCGGGGCTCGTGACCTTTCTCTCCACCGCCATCACCAGTCTTGCCCTCCTCGTGGTGGCGCTGGTGATGGAGCCGGTGCTGCTGCCGCATACGCTTCAGGGCGCGCTCGCCGTGCTGGCGCTGGCCGTGGTGAGCCAGGTGGGCGGGCAGGGGCTTATGGCTGTGGGGCTCTCCGTGGTGCCGCCGGTTTTCGGCGCGCTGGTCTTCTTTCTGGAGGTGGTGTCGGCGGCGGCGCTTGGCTGGCTGGTGCTCGGCGAGCATCTCGGCCTGCTGCAATATTGTGGCGCTGCCCTTATCGTGCTCGGGCTGGTGATGGCGCGCCCGCGCCCCGGCCCGGTTCCGGAACCTGGCCTGCCGTGAGGGTCGGCGTGGGGCGCCTCCATGCTGCCGCCTTCCGGTGTCAGGGAAGCCGGCCGGCCCGGCCCGTCCGGCGCCGATTCCCTCTTATTCTCCGCCGTGTTGACGGCCAGACCTCCGGCAGGCACACAACGGCGCTCATGGTGTCAGACGATCCGAAGCACTCCGCAGGCATGATCCGACCGTTTCTCCACCATCTGGAGTATTTCCGCGCGATCCGGATGCGGATGCGCGCACGCCTTCCGTTGCTGCTGGCGCTGCTAGGCACCGTCGGTCTGTTCAGCGTCGTCCTTCCCGATCCCGCCGCGGCCGACTTCCGCCTCTGCAACCGCACGCAGAGCCGCGTGGGGGTGGCCATCGGCTACAAGGAAGGGGAGAACTGGGCCACGGAAGGCTGGTGGAACATCGCCGCCAACAGCTGCGAGACGCTGCTGCGCGGGGATCTCGTTGCGCGCTTCTATTATCTCTATGCCGTCGATTACGACCAAGGCGGCGAGTGGTCCGGCAAGGCCTTCATGTGCACCCGCGACAAGGAATTCACCATCCGCGGGGTGGAGGACTGCCTCGCGCGCGGCTTCGACCGCACCGGCTTCCTTGAGGTGGATACCAAGGAGCAGAAGGGCTGGACGGTGCAGCTCACCGAGAGCAACCAGACCGGCACCCGCCCGCAGGGGGCGGCCTCACCCGCGCCCATGCCGCCGCCGGCACCTCCGGCGCGCCGCTGAAGCCGGGACCTCAGATGCCCCGGCCGTCCACCTTGGTGGCGAGCTGGGAGACCAGTTCCTTGGCAGGCGCGAGGTTGGGATTGACGGCGAGCGCCTTGCGGGCCGCCTCCAGCGCGCGCGGCTCGTCGCCGATCTCGCGCAGGATCATCGCGAGGCCGAGCAGCATGGTGTAGTGGCGCGGCTCGCGGGCCAGCACCTCGCGGATGTCGAGCAGCGCATCCGCGTAATCGTCCTGGAGATAATAGACCGTGGCCCGGCGGCTGAAGCCGGCGAGCGAGTCGGGCTCGATCTCCACCACCTGATCGAGCAGGGCGAGGGCGAGATCATACTGCTTGGCTTCAGCGGCGGCATTGGCGCGGGCGAGCAGGAGTTCGCCGGCCGTGCTCTGGGTCTCGCCGAGGAGCGGCTCCAGCCGTTCGCCCACGGCTTCCGCGGTTGCCTCGTCGGGCGCGAGCCGCAGGGCCTCGAACAGGGCGTTGATCTGGGTGCGCTTGTCGCGGGGCGGCTTGGGGCGGGGGGCTGTCTCGGCGGGCGCAGTTGCCTCGGGCCTTGACGGCACGGGTCCCGTCGTCTGCGCCTCGGCCTGCGAGGCGGCGGCCAGCGCCACCGCCAGCACGAGGGCCATGCGGCGCGACTTGAAGTGCGTCACCAGCGCCGCGCGCGTGGTGACCCGGCTCCCGCGGAGCGCGAGCTTCTTGGATGGGATGCGTCCGGGATGCGGAGCAAGAATGCGCGGCGGCTTCATGAGCCAAGTGTCGGGCGCAAGGGTGCGCCCGTCAACACCGAGGCCGGCCAAGCCGCGCATCTGTGATCGCGCCGCACGGAGCGGCGCGGCAGACCTCAGCCCTGGCGCGCCTTGTAGCGCTTCTGGGTCTTGTTGATGATGTAGATGCGGCCCTTGCGACGGACCAGACGGTTGTCGCGGTGACGGCCGAGCAGGGACTTCAGCGAGTTGCGGATCTTCATGACACTTGCCTTCGGCCGACCGCGGCGCGCTTCACCGCGCGGCTCATCGGGCCATTAGAATGGATCGGAGCGCGCCTGATACGGGGCGCGCGGACGGATGTCAATTCCCGAGCGTTGCCAAGGGTTCGAATCCCGCCCTGTTCACAGGCCGGCCTCCGCCAGCGCCTCCGCCTGACGGGCCGCAACCGCCTCGTGGGAGAAACCGACGATGGCCTCCTCGAACAGCGCATGGAAATTCTGCTCGGCCCTCAGGTGCAGGAAGACGGCACCGAGGCCGATGGCGGCCCGGTCCATGAAGACGAATTCGCGGGGCACCGTCACGGGGCCGAGGCGCTTCAGGGCGGTGTGCACCTGGAAGGCCTCCTTCCGGCCGTACTGGCCCGGCTCCACGCCGTCGGCGATGGTGCGCACCCGGTCGTCCAGCAGCGGGCCATAGATGAAGCGCGCCCAGATGTTGAGGGTGTCGATGAGTTCGCGGGTGAGGCCGTTGAAGCCCCACGTCTCATAGGCATGGACCACGCGGGCCTCGTCATGCGCCTCAAGGCCCCGGTAGAGGTCCACCACGCCCGCCACGAAGCGCGGCGGGAAGATGCGGATGCAGCCGTAATCGAGCAGGTTGATGCCCTGCGGCCCGCCATCCGCATCCGTGAAGACGGTATAATTGCCGAGGTGGGGGTCGCCATGGATGACGCCATACTGGCTGAAGGGCAGCCACCAGGCGGTGAACATGGCCCGCGCCAGCAGGTTGCGCTCCTCGAGGCTGTGATCCTTGAAGGCGAGGATCTTGGTGCCTTCCAGCCATTGCAGCGTCAGCAGGCGGCCGGTGGAAAGGTCGTCACGCACATGGGGCACGCGCACATGGGGCTGGCCGGCGAGCATCCGCGCATAGAGCTTCGCGTGCTTGGCCTCGCGCCGGTAATCCAGTTCCTCGCGGATGCGGGCGCCGATCTCGGTGGCGATCTCCCGCGTGTCGATGGCCGGGTCCATGCGGCGGTGAATGGAGAAGAGGACGTCCAACTGGTTGAGGTCCGCCTCCACGGCGGCCTGCATGTCCGGATACTGGAGCTTGCAGGCGAGCTGGTCGCCATCGAGCGCCACCGCCCGGTGCACCTGCCCCAGCGAGGCGGCGGCGGCGGGCTTGTGCTCGAAGGAGGAGAAGCGGCTTTCCCAGTCGCGGCCCAGCTCGGCCATCATGCGACGGCGCACGAAGCTCCAGCCCATGGGCGGGGCATCGCTCTGGAGCTTCTGGAGTTCGCTCGCATATTCCGGCGGCAGCACGTCCGGCACGGTGGCCATGAGCTGCGCCACCTTCATGAGCGGCCCCTTGAGCCCGCCGAGCGCCGCCGCCAGCGCTTCCGCGTTGCCCGCGCCCGCCCCGCCCATCAGCCGCGCGCCGGCGATGCGCGCGGCAACGCCCCCCACATTCACGCCCACACGGGCATAGCGCGCGGCGCGCGCGGAGAAGCGGTTGCGTTCGGCATCGTCTTGAGAAGTCATGGGGCGCCTTTTCTGCTCGCCCCCTTTACGCCGCTCAGCTGCGTGCGGATCGGACGGTGAGCGCCAGGAGGACGAGCAGGGAGAGAGGGGTCAGCACGTCTGTATAAAGAATGGGGCCGGCATTGCCGGCCGCAAGATTGCCCGTGCTCACGATCTGCACGACGTGACCCACCGCCGCGCCCCCGAGGAAGCCGCCCGTCATCACCGCCACCGCAAGGCGATAGCCCCAGTTGCGGTACCACACGCCGATGAGGCCGGCGACACCGATGCCGAGATTGGCGACGCCCACCTCGAACTGGAATGGGCTCGGCGCCCAGCCGATGCTGGCGGCGGCCTGGGCGGCGAAGACAATGTGCCCGAGCGCCGCCCACAGGCCGACGAGGCCGACCGGAAAGAGCAGGATGTAGGCGATGAGCCGCTCCAGCACGAAGCCGGCGGTGCGGGTCTGCGTCCGGCGCACGGAAAGGCCGGTGCAGAGGAGAACCAGCACCCACGCGATGATCGGAACCCAGAAGACCATTTTCCCGCCCCGCCAAATGACCCAAGGAAATCAATTCATACCATCGACGCCGGGGATTGGCGCCCCTGCGGCGTGGCTGCGCTTGCGCCGGGGCCGGGGCAGCCCTAGAGGTCTGGTCATGAGCTTCTGGCGCGCACCACGATCGGGCTTCGGGCGGTGGGTCTTCCCCCTGTTGCTGGCCTATGCGCTGCTCATCCAGTCCGTCATCGGCACGCTGGCTTCGACCGAGCACAGCGTTGGTGTGGCTGCCGGCTTCGTCTGCGAAGGCAGCGCGGGCACGGACCACGGCCCGTCGGACGGCGCGGGACACGATGCCCTGTGCTGCGTCTTCGGCTGCACGGCCGCCGCCGCGCCGGCTCTGCTCGATCCGCCGGCGCCTTTTCTCCTGACAGAGCGCGACACCGCCGTCATCCGCCTCGCTCCGCTGCCCGACGGCGCACCGGCGCGGGCGCGGCGTCAGCTCTCCTTTGCGGCCCGGGGGCCTCCGGCGCGGGTCTGATCCCCCGCCACCGATCTTCCCCTTTCAGGTCCTTCAGGAGACTGTCATGACCCAGACGTTCGTTTCGCGCGCGCGCCCGCTTGCCGTGGCCGCGCTGGTTTCGCTCACCGCCGGTTCCGCCTCCGCCCATGTGGTGCTGGCGCAGAAGGAAGCCCAGCCGGGTTCCTATCAGGGCACGCTCAAGGTGGGTCACGGCTGCGACGGCAGCGCGACCACCGCCATCAAGGTCACCATTCCCGAGGGCGTGGTGGGTGTGAAGCCCCAGCCCAAGGCCGGCTGGACCATCGCCATCGAGACCGGCCCTTATGCCAAGGCCTATCCGATGATGCACGGCAAGCCCGCCACCGAGGGCGTGAAGACCATCACCTGGTCCGGCGGCAACCTGCCCGACGCTTATTATGACGAGTTCGTCTTCGTCTCGACCCTCACCCCGGACGTGGCCGGCCAGACCCTTTATTTCCCGGTGCTCCAGACCTGCGAGAAGGGCTCCACCAACTGGGCGGAGACGCCGGTTGCCGGCCAGCCCGTGCCGCCGCGTCCCCCGGCCATCCTCAAGGTGGCGCAGGCGGCAGCCTCCGCTCCGGCCGCTTCGGCGCAGGTGAAGGTGGGCGATCTCGTCCTTGACGCGCCCTGGACGCGCGCAACCCCTGGCGGGGCCAAGGTGGCCGGCGGCTTCCTCAAGATCACCAACACCGGCAGCGCGCCGGACAAGCTGCTGTCCGCCAGCTTCGAGCGGGCGGCCAAGGGCGAGGTGCATGAGATGAGCATGGCCAACGGCGTCATGACCATGCGCGAGCTGGCCGGCGGCCTCGAGATCGCGCCCGGCAAGACCGTCGAACTGGCGCCGGGCGGCTACCACCTCATGTTCATGGACCTGAAGCAGCCGCTGAAGGAAGGCGAGAAAGTGAAGGGCACCCTCGTGTTCGAGAAGGCCGGCAAGGTGGACGTGACCTTCGACGTGCGCGGCATCGGCGCGACGGCCCCCGCCGCCGGCGGGATGGGCAACATGGGCCACCAGCACTGAACGGGGGAGGGCGCGGGCGGTTCGTCCGCGCCCTCACGCCACCGCGAAGAGCGGCCGCTCGCGGCGCAGTTCCTCCTCGATCACCTGTTCGATCTGGTCGAGGGCCGGCAGGCGGTTCTCCGCCCGGCTGTAGAGCGCATACTCGAAATGCGGCAGCGGCTGCGTGCCGAGGTCGCCGATGGTCATCAGGTCCGGCCGCAGCGAACGAGCCGAGCGCAGGGTGATGCCGAGACCGGCACCCACGGCCGCCATGACGCCCGGCAGGCTGGGGCTGGTGAGGGCGATGCGGAAGGACCGTCCCGCCGCCGTGAGTGCCGAGATGGCGGCGCTGCGGAAGATGCAGGGGCTCTCGAACATCAGAAGGGGCACCGGTTCCTCCGGGTTGAGCCGCAGGCTGCGGGCGCCGATCCAGCACATCTGCTCGCGCATGATGAGCCGCGTGGGCACGTCCGTCTCCACGCGATAGCCGGCGGCAAGGTCCAGCTCGCCGATCCGCAGCTTCTCGATCATGGTGTTGGTCGAGCACACCCGCACGGTGATGGGGGCGCCGGGAAAGAGGCTGCCGAGCCGGGCCAGAATGCGCTGGAGCGCCGATTCCGCCACATCCTGCACGAAGCCGAGCCGCAGCGGTTCGGAAAAGCCGCTGCGCAGGTGATGGCCGAGCACGCGGTCATTCAGGTCGAGCAGCCGGCGGGCGTCGTCGAGAAAGGCGGCCCCGCGCGGCGTGAGCGCGACGCCGCGCCCCTTGCGCTCCACCACGGGAAAGCCGAGCTGCTCGGCGAGCCGGTCCATCTGGAGGCTCACCGCGGACTGGGTGCGGCCGATCCTCTGGGCGGCGGCGGAGATGGAGCCCAGCTCCGCCACCGCCGCGAAGCTGCGCAGGAGATCGAGATCGAGATTCTTGATGCTCATGCTATGAGCATTGAAAAAACCTGGGCTCAAATCAATCAATTTTTCTCATGTTACGTCGGGCGGTAGGGTGCGCCATCCCTGAAGGAGGCACCCATGCCCATTCTCAATGTGAAGCTCTCAGCCCCCGCTGCCACCTCCGTCGCGCAGGTGGCGCAGACCCTCACCCGGCTGACGCAGGAAATCCTGCGCAAGGACCCGAATCTCACCGCTGTCGCGATCGATGTCGTGCCGGCGGAGCAGTGGTTCATCGCTGGCCAGAGCCTTGCGCAGGCCGGTCTTGCCAGCTTCTGGCTCGATATCGTGGTGGTGGACGGCACCAATACCAAGGACGAGAAGGCCGCCTATGTGGCGGGCGTGTTCGCGGCCATGTCGGCGCTGCTCGGGCCGCTTCACCCGGAAAGCTATGTGCTGGTGCGGGAAGTAAAGGCGGATGCCTACGGCCATGGCGGCCTCACGCAGGAGCAGCGTTACGTGGAACGAAAGATGAAGGCCGCGTAAACGCGCAAATATTTGCGAAATGCCCTGACGCTAACTTCGCCTTTACCGGCGGCGCGCAACACTCTGCCCCACAGTAAGCGTTGCGTATGGGTTGCGTCTCATGAGTGTGGTGCGTAAAGGGGCGCCCCGCCGGGCGCCCCGCCTCTCCGGCGGGGTCGACTTCGCGGAACCGTCTCGCGCGATCCCGACGGACCGCATTCTGATCGGCGATTGCGTCGAGCAACTGGCGAGCCTGCCGCCGCACAGCGTCGACATGGTCTTCGCCGATCCGCCCTACAATCTCCAGCTCCAGGGCGAACTGAAGCGTCCCGACGACAGCCGCGTCGATGCGGTTGACGATGCCTGGGACCAGTTCGAGAGCTTCGAGGCCTACGATGCCTTCACCCGCGCCTGGCTGCTGGCGGTGAAGCGGGTCATGAAGCCGAACGCGACCATCTGGGTCATCGGCTCCTATCACAACATCTTCCGCGTCGGCGCGCTGATGCAGGATCTGGGCTTCTGGATCCTGAACGACGTGGTGTGGCGCAAGTCGAACCCGATGCCGAACTTCCGCGGCCGGCGGTTCACCAACGCCCACGAGACCATGATCTGGGCCGCGCGCGATCCCGGCGCCAAGGGCTACCAGTTCAATTACGAGGCGCTGAAGGGCGGCAATGAGGATGTGCAGGTGCGCTCCGACTGGCTGCTACCCATCTGCACCGGCGGCGAGCGCCTCAAGGATGCGCAGGGCCGCAAGCTGCACCCGACGCAGAAGCCGGAAGCGCTGCTCGCCCGCGTGATGCTCTCGGCCTCCAAGCCCGGCGACGTGGTGCTCGATCCCTTCCTCGGCTCCGGCACCAGCGCGGCGGTGGCCAAGCGCCTGCGTCGCCACTTCGTCGGCGTCGAGCGCGACGAGACCTATGCGGCGGCCGCCGCCGCCCGCATCGATGCCATCGAGCCGCTGCCGGAAGCCGCCCTTGTGGCCCCGCCCAGCGCCCGCGAGGCGCCCCGCGTCGCCTTCTCGGCGCTGGTGGACAGTGGGCTTGTGACGCCCGGCCTCGAACTCACCGACGCCAAGGGACATGTCCGGGCCGTGGTGCGCGCCGATGGCACCATCGCGCTCGTGAATGCCGCCACGCTGGCGGTGGGCTCCATTCATCGCATGGGCGCGCTGGCGCAAGGCGCCGAAGCCTGCAACGGCTGGACATTCTGGCATGTGGAGCAGGAAGGCCGCCGCCATCCCATCGATGTGCTGCGTGCCCGCCTGCGAGCCGAAATGGGCATCCGCTCGGAAGAGTGAGCCGAAACGATTTTCTCAAAACGGCAATGGGGCGGGCGGATCATCTCCGCTCGCCCCATTTGCGTTGAGGGCTTCAGGTCAGCCGTTCGGCGGTCTTTGCCGCCGGACGGTCACAGGCGGGAAGGAATGCCGAAGTGAGCCGGGCCCGAATGGGCATCCTTGTCCGAGAAGGGGCCGACGATGGCGTCCTGCGTCGCAGCCTGCGCCTGCGGAGCGGCCGTGCGAGCGGTGGCCTGCGCGGTGAAGGGCAGCAGGGGCTGGTTGTGCGCGGCGCTCTCGGCGGCGACCGCATACTGATCGCGGACTTCCTGAGTGGTGTATTCGTCCGCCTGGGCGACGCTGGTCAGCGACAGGCCGGCGACGAGGGCAAGAGCAGCATAAGACAGGGTGCGCATGGGAGTGTTCCTTGTTTGATGTTGGGGCGGCGTCAGCGCCGCTCCGTGTCGAGGGAAGAGATAGCTCTTTCCGATCGGGATATAATCACCTTGTTTCGAAGATGAATGCGTCCGAAACGGAAGCAATCAGGTCGCCTCCGTAGCGTTCAGACGCCTCGACGCCTTCAGATGAGCGCTACGCGGCCTTCACTGCTGGACGGTCACAGGCGGGAAGGAATGCCGAAGTGGGCCGGGCCCGAATGGGCATCCTTGTCCGAGAAGGGGCCGACGATGGCGTCCTGCGTCGCGGCCGGGGCCTGCGCCTTGGAGGCAGCGGTACGGGCGGTGGCCTGCGCGGTAAAGGGCAGCAGGGTCTGGTTGTGCGCGGCGCTCTCGGCGGCGACCGCATATTGGTCGCGGACTTCCTGGGTGGTGTATTCGTCCGCCTGGGCGACGCTGGTCAGCGACAGGCCGGCGACGAGGGCAAGAGCGGCATAAGACAGGTTGCGCATGGGAGTCTTCCTTGTTCGGTGTCGGGCGGCGTCAGCGCCGCTCCGTTTCGAGGGAAGAGATAGCCCTTTCGGTCCTGCGGATAATCGGCCGTTTGCGAAACTCATTATCCCGGATCGAGCAGTAATCCAGATCCGTTCTGCGGCGTTTAAGCTCCTTCAGCCCTCGCCGATCCGCCCGTGCGCCAGCACTTTGCGCATGACGGAGGGCAGGGCCTCGCGGTCAAATCCGGAAGGGTGCACCCAGCGATGGCCATCGGGCGCCGGTGTGCGCGCCGGCACATCGGCCCGCAGCACGGACAGGGTGAGGGCGAAGTGGGTGAAGACATGCTCCACCGCGCCGGGCAGCGGCCGCCACCGTGCCGCCAGCGGAGCGTGGGTCGCCGGGGTTTCGGGTCTGGCGCCCCAAGGGGTTGAGGGCACCTCGGTCATCTTGGCCAGCAGTCCCT
This sequence comes from Azorhizobium caulinodans ORS 571, assembly GCF_000010525.1. Classification (GTDB taxonomy): domain Bacteria; phylum Pseudomonadota; class Alphaproteobacteria; order Rhizobiales; family Xanthobacteraceae; genus Azorhizobium; species Azorhizobium caulinodans. The sequence goes on from NC_009937.1 coordinate 508,335, forward strand.
TGTCGGGGCGGGTGCGCAGGAGCACGGCGCCGTCCGCCCGAACGATCAGGAAGGCGATGCCCTCACGCTTTGGCTTCTCGCCCTTCGGCGCCTTCACCGGGTAACGGGCGGGATCGCCCTCCGCCCGTGCGGTGCAGGGCTCCATCCAGGGACAGAGCGGGCAGGCGGGGCTGCGTGGCGTGCAGATGGTGGCGCCGAGGTCCATCATGGCCTGCGCGAAATCGCCGGGCCGCCGCTCCGGCGTCAGCGCCGCGGCCAGCGCCTTGATGCGGGGCTTCGATTTGGGCAGCGGCTCGTCCACCGCATACAGGCGGCTCACCACCCGCTCGATATTGCCGTCCACCGGGCTCGCTTTCAGATCGAAGGCGATGGCGGAGATCGCTGCGGCCGTATAGGGGCCGATGCCCGGCAGGTCGAGCAAGGCTGCCTCGTCGGCCGGGAAGTGTCCGCCGTGGCGCGCCACCACCGCCTTGGCGCAGGCGTGCAGGTTGCGGGCGCGCGCGTAATAACCGAGCCCCGCCCAGGCCGAGAGCACCTCTTCCAGCGGCGCCTCCGCCAGATGCCGCACGGTGGGCCAGCGGCGCAGGAAATCGGTGAAATAGGGCCCGACCGCCTTCACCGTCGTCTGCTGGAGCATGATCTCCGACAGGAAGACGTGGTAGGGATCGGCGGTGCGTCCCGCTTCCGCCCGCCAGGGCAGGCGGCGCCGGTGCCGGTCGTACCAGGCCAACAGGGCCGAGGGGGCGGGGGCGGTGCTGGACCTGGGGGCCTGCCGTTTCGTGGCGGCGGGCGTCGGGGCGGTCGGCTTGGCGGCGGTGGCGCGGGCGGTCATGGCGGCACCGTGCCGTCTGCCGCGGGCCGGGGCAAGGCCCTTCCCGTGGGTGGTTTTGGAGAACAGCGGTTCGTCATGCGCAAGCCGAAGCAGGCCCATCTGCTCGCCGATCTCGTCGGCCCCAGCATTGCCGAGGCGCTGGGCCGCGCGGGCTTTTCCATCGTCGAGATCGTCACCCACTGGGACGAGATCGTGGGGCCGGACCTCGCCCCGCGCACCCTGCCGCTGAAGATGCAGTGGCCGAACCGGCAGGGCACCGAGCCCGCAACCCTGATCGTGCGGGTGGAGGGGGCCTATGCCATCGAACTGCAATATGCGGCCCCGGTCGTGGTGGAGCGCATCAATGCCTATTTCGGCTGGCGCTGCGTCGGCCGTCTCGCCTTGCGGCAGGGGCCGGTGCCCCGGCGCAGCGGGCCGCCGCCCCGCGTGCCCGAGCCGGCGCCCAGCGAGCTGGAAGCGGCGCGGCGCCTTGTTCCACCGGGCGAGGACGAGGCTCTCACCAGCGCGCTGACGCGGCTGGGTGCCCTGGTGCGGCGCGAGCGCGGCGGCGGCTGACCCACGGCCGCACCGGCAGGTCGTCCGAAGCGTGCGCCGGAAAAGGTGAATGGGAAGGGGTTGGCCGCCGCACCTCTGCCATGTTAGCGCGATCCTGTCTGCGCCGAATGTTCCCGGAGACCTTCATGTTGCTTCATCGTCGCCGTTTCCTCGAAGGGGTCGGCCTCCTTGCCCTGGCCGGCGGCGTGGGCCTGCCGCTCGCCCGTCTTCTGGGCGTGTCCGTCGATCTCATCTCCCCGGCCGCCGCGCAGACCGTCGAAGACGCCAAACTCACGGCGCCTGCCGCGAGCCCCCTGCCGGTGAAGGCGCTCGGCAATCCGAAGGCGCCGGTCACGATCATCGAATATGCCTCGATGACCTGCAGCCACTGCGCCGCCTTCGCCACGCAGACCTTCCCGACGCTCAAGACGAAATATGTGGACACCGGCAAGGTGTACTACATCCTGCGCGAGTTCCCGTTCGATCCGGTCTCCACCGCCGCCTTCATGCTGGCGCGCTGCGTGCCTGACGACAAGTACTTCCCGATGGTCGAGACCCTGTTCGAGACCCAGCGCTCCTGGGCCTTCGGCAACAATCCGGCCGCCGGCCTGCTCACCGTCGCCAAGCAGGCGGGCATGAGTGAGGCGGACTTCGAGAAGTGCCTCACCGACAAGGATCTCGCTGAGAAGGTTCAGGCGAGCGCCCAGTACGGCAACAAGGAACTGGGCGTCGATTCGACCCCGACCTTCTTCATCAACGGCAAGAAGATCGCCGGCGCGATCTCCATCGCCGACCTCGACAAGGAACTGGCGCCCCTGCTCCAGGGCAAGTGAGCCGTTCCGGTCCGGATGCGAAAAGGGCGGGTGCCGCGGCACCCGCCCTTTTTCGTTTGCGGCCTGCCCGCCGGTCATTCGCCGTCGGGATTGTTGGGATCTGGCGCCAGCGGGCCGCGCGGAACGGTGGGGGGCGGCGTGCCGATGAGAGAGCCGTTGCCGATGAGCGAGCCGCTGTCCACCACCGGCGGGCGGGGCGTCGAGGGAATGGGGCGGGAGGAGACCACCTGGCCCGAGCGCGCATCCACGGCCAGCATCACGTCGCCGGCGGCGGAACTGGCCTTCATGTAATAATAGCCCTGCGAGAGCTGCGGCGTGCCGACCCGCGCATAGCCGGCACCGCTGACGATGGCCTGAATCTGGTCAGGCGGGATCAGCGGGGCACCGGGCGGCATGGGGTTCTGGTCCGGCGGCATGGGCACGCTGATGTCCGGCTGGAGCCAGATGCCGGTGTTGGGGCCGGGCGGTCCGGGAGGGCCGGGGGGACCGGGCTGGGCACCGCCGCCGCTCCATCCGCCGCCATAGCCGCCATATCCCCCCCCGCCCGAGGGCGCGAAGGTGACACCCCGTTCCGCGGCATTGGCCGCCGGAACGGTGCTGGCGACGAGCACGAGTGCCGCGATGAGGCCGGCGCCGACGAGGCGCGGCCCCGGAATGCGGGCGGGTGTCATGACCTTTCCCCCGGAAGGTGTCCAAACGGCACGCACTCTCGATCATGAGGATTGCCGGAGGCTGGCGGGCGTGCGGCCTGCGTCGGCGTGCCGCGCGAGCCGGTGAAAGCCGCCAGCCTGCCGCACCGGGGAACCGGAAATCGCATGTTCGCAATAGCGTTGCGTGGGAGGGCTATTCTTCGTACCGTTGTTGCGCTCGGGACGGCGGCTGCGCAATTTATGCAGCGTCGACATGGCTCATGCGCATCAGCGTGCTTGTGGGCGTGCCGCTTTTCTGTCATGTTTCGAAAGAAAGGGCAGTCCTACTGCCCTATCGGCGTCCCCTTCAGCGTAGTTGGCGTGCGTTCAGGTTGAGCGTGCGCGCGCCTGCGCGAGGACAATGGGATGTCTGGATCGGCGAATGCCGGACTCAAGGAGAGGACCTGGGACAATGACCAACGTGGATCGCAGCATCGGGACGGCAAATGTGGCTCTTGGTGCCGCTAACGCCAAAGACCCGGCGATCGCGGGTCGCCCGGAAGCCTTCGGCCTGTTCGACCCGGCGCACGAGAAGGACTCCTGCGGCGTCGGCTTCATCGCCGACATCAAGGGCCGCAAGTCCCACAAGATCATTCAGGACGGCATCCAGATCCTGCTGAATCTGGAGCATCGCGGCGCCGTGGGCGCCGACCCGCGCGCCGGCGACGGCGCCGGCATGCTGGTGCAGATCCCGCACCGCTTCTTCGCCAAGGAGGCCGAGAAGCTCGGCTTCACACTGCCCGAGCCGGGCCAGTATGCGGTGGGCCACATCTTCATGCCCCGCGACGCCGAGGGCCGCGAGATCGTGCGCGCCGCCTTCGAGCGCGTGGTGGCGGAAGAGGGCCTCGTCCTGCTCGGCTGGCGCACCGTGCCCACCGACAATTCCTCGCTCGGCGAGAGCGTTCTGCCGACCGAGCCGAACCACGAGCAGATCTTCATCGGCCACGGTGAGGCGCAGATGGACGAGGACGCCTTCGAGCGCCGCCTGTTCGTCATGCGCAAGGTGATCTCCAACGTCATCTATGACGCCAAGGACCCGCGCACCGCCGGCTATTATCCGGTGTCCATCTCCTGCCGGACGCTGGTCTACAAGGGCATGTTCCTCGCCGACCAGCTCGGCGCCTATTACCCGGACCTGCACGATCCGGACTTCGAGAGCGCGCTCGCCCTCGTGCACCAGCGCTTCTCCACCAACACCTTCCCGGCCTGGCCGCTGGCCCATCCCTACCGGATGGTCGCCCACAACGGCGAGATCAACACGCTGCGCGGCAACGTGAACTGGATGGCGGCCCGCCAGGCCTCCGTCGACAGCGAGCTGTTCGGTGCCGACATCTCCAAGCTCTGGCCCATCTCCTATGAGGGCCAGTCGGACACCGCCTGCTTCGACAACGCGCTCGAGTTCCTGACCCAGGGCGGCTACGGCCTTGCCCATGCGGCCATGATGCTGGTGCCGGAAGCCTGGGCGGGCAACCCGCTCATGGATGAGGAGCGGCGCGCCTTCTACGAGTATCACGCGGCCCTCATGGAGCCGTGGGACGGCCCCGCTGCCATCGTCGCCACCGACGGTCGCCAGATCGTCGCCACGCTGGACCGCAACGGCCTGCGCCCGGCGCGCTATCTCGTCACCAGCGACGACACCATCGTGCTCGCCTCCGAATCCGGCGTGCTCACCGTCCCGGAAGAGAAGATCGTCACCAAGTGGCGCCTCCAGCCCGGCAAGATGCTGCTGGTGGATCTGAAGGAAGGTCGCCTTGTCCCCGACGAGGAGATCAAGACCGAGCTCGCCCGCGCCAACCCCTACAAGGACTGGCTGAAGCACACGCAGCTCGTGCTCGAGGACCTGCGCCCCGTGGAGGCGCGCGAGGTGCGCACCGACGTGTCCCTGCTCGATCGCCAGCAGGCCTTCGGCTACACGCAGGAAGACGTGAAGCTGCTGATGGCCCCCATGGCCATTACCGGTCAGGAAGCCGTGGGCTCCATGGGCACCGACACGCCCATCCCCGTGCTCTCCAACAATTCGAAGCTGCTCTACAACTACTTCCAGCAGAACTTCGCGCAGGTGACGAACCCGCCCATCGACCCGATCCGCGAGGAGATGGTCATGAGCCTCGTCTCCTTCATCGGGCCGCGGCCGAACATCTTCGACCTCGAAGGCACCGCCCGCCGCAAGCGTCTGGAAGTGCGCCAGCCCATCCTCACCAATGAGGACCTTGAGAAGATCCGCTCCATCGGCTTCATGGAGGAGCGGTTCGACACCCGCACGCTCGACATCACCTATCCCTCCGACAAGGGCGCGGCGGGGCTCGAAGGCGCGCTGGAGCGCCTGTGCGAACGCGCCGAGGCGGCGGTCCACGGCGGCTACAACATCATCATCCTGTCTGACCGCATGGTCGGCCCGGACCGCATCCCGATCCCGGCGCTGCTCGCCACCGCCGCCGTGCACCATCACCTGATCCGCAAGGGCCTGCGCACCTCCGTGGGCCTTGTGGTGGAGACGGGCGAGGCGCGCGAGGTGCACCATTTCGCCTGCCTCGCCGGCTATGGCGCGGAAGCGATCAACCCCTATCTCGCCTTCGAGACCCTGCTCGCCCTGGAAGACATTCCGGACGAGGTGGACGACACCGAGATCGTCAAGCGCTTCATCAAGTCCATCGACAAGGGGCTGCTGAAGGTGATGTCCAAGATGGGCATCTCCACCTACCAGTCCTATTGCGGCGCGCAGATCTTCGACGCGGTGGGGCTCTCCTCTGCCGTCATCGAGCGCTATTTCTTCGGCACCGCCTCGACCATCGAGGGCGTGGGCCTCGCCGAGATCGCCGAGGAGACGGTGCGCCGTCACCAGATCGCCTTCTCGGACGCACCGGTCTATCGCCTCGCGCTCGATGTGGGCGGCGAATATGCCTACCGCATGCGCGGCGAGGACCATGCCTGGTCGCCCGACAGCGTCGCGGCGCTCCAGCATGCGGTGCGCGGCAATGCGCAGGACCGCTACCGCGACTTCGCCGATCAGGTGAACGAGCAGGACAAGCGGCTTCTCACCATCCGCTCGCTCTTCCGCCTCAAGGAAGCGCACGAGTTCGGCCGCGCGCCCATCGACATTTCCGAGGTCGAGCCGGCGGCCGACATCGTCAAGCGCTTCTCCACCGGCGCCATGTCGTTCGGCTCCATCTCCCGCGAGGCGCACACCACGCTCGCCATCGCCATGAACCGGATCGGCGGCAAGTCGAACACCGGCGAGGGCGGCGAGGAGGCCGAGCGCTTCAAGCCCCTGCCGAACGGCGACAGCGCCCGCTCCGCCATCAAGCAGGTGGCCTCCGGCCGCTTCGGCGTGACGGCGGAATATCTCGTCAATTCCGACGTGATGCAGATCAAGGTGGCTCAGGGTGCCAAGCCCGGCGAGGGCGGCCAGCTGCCCGGCCACAAGGTGGATGCGGTTATCGCCAAGGTGCGCCACTCCACCCCGGGCGTCGGCCTCATCTCCCCGCCGCCGCACCACGACATCTATTCCATCGAGGATCTGGCGCAGCTCATCTATGACCTGAAGAACGTCAATCCCGATGCGGACGTGTCGGTGAAGCTGGTGTCGGAAGTCGGCGTCGGCACGGTGGCGGCCGGCGTTGCCAAGGCGCGCGCGGACCACATCACCATCTCCGGCTTCGAGGGTGGCACGGGCGCGTCGCCGCTCACCTCCATCAAGCACGCGGGTTCGCCCTGGGAGATGGGCCTTGCCGAAACCCAGCAGACGCTGGTGGCCAACCGTCTGCGCGGCCGCGTGGCCCTGCAGGTGGACGGCGGCCTGCGCACCGGCCGGGACGTGGTCATCGGCGCGCTGCTCGGCGCGGACGAGTTCGGCTTCTCCACCGCGCCGCTGATTGCGGCCGGCTGCATCATGATGCGCAAGTGCCACCTCAACACCTGTCCGGTTGGCGTCGCCACCCAGGACCCGGTGCTGCGCAAGCGCTTCAAGGGCACGCCCGAGCACGTCATCAACTACTTCTTCTTCGTCGCCGAGGACGTGCGCGAGATCATGGCCCAGCTTGGCTTCCGCACGGTGGCCGAGATGGTCGGCCGCGCCGACGTGCTGGACCAGAAGCCCGCCATCGACCACTGGAAGGCGAAGGGCCTCGACTTCAGCCGCATCTTCGCCGTGCCGCAGGTGCCGCCGACGGTTTCCGTCCGCCACACGGAGCGCCAGCACCACCCGATCGAGCACGTGCTCGACCGCACCCTCATCGCCAAGGCCGAGCCGGCGCTGGAGCGGGGCGAGAAGGTGGTGATCGACCATGCCATCCGCAGCGTGGACCGCTCCGCCGGCGCCATGCTCTCGGGCGCGGTCGCCAAGCGCTATGGCCATGCGGGCCTGCCTGACGGCACCATCGAGGTGAACCTGAAGGGCACCGCCGGCCAGGCCTTCGGTGCCTTCCTCGCGGCGGGCATCACCCTCAACCTTGAGGGCGAGGCCAATGACTATGTCGGCAAGGGCCTCTCGGGCGGCCGCATCATCGTGAAGCCGGCCGAGACCAGCGCCATCGTGGCGGAGAACTCGATCATCGTCGGCAACACCGTCATGTACGGCGCCACCGAGGGCGAGTGCTACTTCCGCGGCGTCGCCGGCGAGCGCTTCGCCGTGCGCAATTCCGGCGCCATTGCCGTCGTTGAAGGCACGGGCGATCACGGCTGCGAGTACATGACCGGCGGCGTGGTCGTCGTCATCGGCCAGACCGGGCGTAATTTCGCGGCCGGCATGTCCGGCGGCGTCGCCTATGTGCTGGACGAGGACAAGAGCTTCGCCAAGCGCTGCAACCTCTCCATGGTCGATCTCGAGCCGGTGGAAGAGGAAGAGGACCTGCTGGAACGCCTCCACCACCATGGCGGCGACCTGGAGTTCAAGGGCCGCATCGACGTGCAGGGCGACATGTCCCGTCACGACGAGGAACGCCTGCACCAGCTGATCGTGAAGCACCTGCACTACACCGGTTCGCAGCGGGCGCAGACGATCCTCGACAACTGGGCGGACTACCGCTCCAAGTTCGTGAAGGTGATGCCGGTCGAATACCGGCGCGCGCTCCGCGAGATGGAGAAACGCCTCCAGGCGGCGGAGTAAGCCGAACGACGGGCCGCGCCCTCGCGCGCGGCCCTCTCTTCCGGCACGGATGCCGGAAGTCGCCTCCGACCCGAACCTTCATTTGCGCCCCGCGCCGGCGAAAGGGCTGGCGTGCGCAAAAAGTGACGGGTCGAGAGTCCTCAAGCTGGAACAATTCTTGTAATGGGAGCTGCGGCGCGGTGCGCGCGACGAGGCTCCGCGGAGGGGTGTCTGATGGGTAAGGTCACGGGGTTCCTGGAGATCGATCGGCACGATCAGAAGTATCAGCCGGCGTCCGATCGCATTCGCCATTTCCGCGAGTTCACCCTGCCGCTGCCGGAGACGGAAGTCAGCAACCAGGCGGCGCGCTGCATGGATTGCGGCATCCCGTTCTGCCATGGCGACACCGGCTGCCCGGTGCACAACCAGATCCCGGACTGGAACGACCTCGTCTATAATGGCGAGTGGGAGGAAGCGGCCCGCAACCTCCACTCCACGAACAATTTCCCCGAGTTCACCGGCCGCGTCTGCCCCGCCCCGTGCGAGGAAGCCTGCACGCTGAACCTCGAGGACATGCCGGTCACCATCAAGACCGTGGAGCAGTCCATCGCCGACAAGGCGTGGAAGATGGGCTGGATCAAGCCCGAGCCCCCGGCCCACCGCACCGGACGTTCCGTCGCCGTGGTCGGCTCCGGCCCGGCAGGCCTTGCCGCCGCCCAGCAGCTCGCCCGTGCCGGCCATGACGTGCACGTCTTCGAGCGCGAGCCCAAGGCCGGCGGCCTGCTGCGCTACGGCATCCCGGACTTCAAGATGGAGAAGCACCACATCGACCGCCGCGTGGCGCAGATGGAAGCGGAGGGCGTGACCTTCCACTACGGCGTCAATGTGGGCGTGACGAAGCCGGTGCAGGAACTGCTCGACAGCTATGACGCGGTGCTGCTCGCCGGCGGCGCCGAGGCCCCGCGCGATCCCAAGCTGCCGGGCCAGGAGCTGGAAGGCGTGCATTTCGCCATGCCCTATCTGGTGCAGCAGAACCGCCGCGTGGGCCATGAGGACACCGGCCGCGAGCATCCGCTGCTGGCTTCCGGCCGCCATGTGGTGGTGGTGGGCGGCGGCGACACCGCCTCCGACTGCGTGGGCACCGCTTTCCGCCAGGGCGCGCTCTCCGTCACCCAGCTCGACATCCGCCCGGTGCCGCCGGTCAAGGAGAACAAGCTGGCGGTGTGGCCCTTCTGGCCGACCAAGTTCCGCACCTCGTCCTCGCAGGCCGAGGGCGCCGAGCGCGAGTTCGCCTGCGCCACGCTCGGCATCGAGGGGCGCAACGGCCGCGTGACCGGCGTGAAGTGCGCCCGCGTCGACCACAAGCGCCAGCCGATCCCGGGCACGGAATTCGTGCTGCGCGCCGATCTCGTCTTCCTCGCCATCGGCTTCGCGAGCCCCATCCATGAGGGCCTGCTGGAGCAGTCGGGCGCGGATCTCGACGGGCGCGGCAATGTGAAGGCGAACGTCACGGACTATCAGACCTCCGTGCCGAAGCTCTATGCGGCGGGCGACATGCGGCGCGGCCAGTCGCTGGTGGTCTGGGCCATCCGCGAGGGCCGTCAGGCGGCCCACGCCATTGACCTCGCCCTCATGGGCACCACCACCCTGCCGCGCTGACCTGCGGCACCTTCTGAAACGAAACGGCCGGGCGTTTGCCCGGCCGTTTGCATTTCCGATGGTGCGTTCCGGGCCCGGCGCGGCGCTTCCTCAGACTAGATAGGCCGCCGCCACGAGGCCCAGCACCACGATGGCCAGAAGGCCCAGCGTCACGAGGCCGAGGCGGCGCTCGATGAAGTCGCGGGCGGCGGGGCCGAAATAGTGCAGCAGCGCGGCCAGCAGGAAGAAGCGGGCACCGCGGGTGATGACCGAGAGGACGACGAACCAGAACAGGCTGTAGTCCGCAAAGCCCGACGTGATGGTGACGAGCTTGTAGGGAATGGGCGTGAGGCCCTTCAGCAGGATCACCCAGTGCCCGTAATGGGCATAGGCGGCGCGGAAGGCGTCAACCTTCTGGCCATAGCCATAGAGATTGATGAGCCACAGGCCGAGGCTGTCATAGAGCAGGGCGCCGATGGCATAGCCCACGAGGCCGCCGAGCACCGAGGCGATGGTGGCAATCAGCGCATAGCGCCAGGCCTTGTCCGGCCGCGCCAGCGACATGGGCACCTGCAGCACGTCGGGCGGCACGGGAAAGATGGAGCTTTCCGCAAAGGCAACGATGGCGAGCGCCCAGGGAGCGGACGGACGCGCCGAATAGGCGAGCACCCAGTCATAGAGCTTGCGGATCATGGAGACATCAGGGCTGGAGGTCAGGCCGGCGAAAGCCGGTGCGGGCATGGCACGTGCGGGCGGGCGGCAGCCCGGCGCATGGGTTCCGGGGTCAGGCTCTAGACGGGGGCGTGCGCCCTGTCCAGCGCCCCGGGCAAGGCTCCCATGCGTGGCGGGCGCTGCCGTTTACCGGAGATCAAGCTTAATGCGACGCCCGCGGGAACAGTGTGGCGGGACTGTGCATTAACCGTCGCGAAGATGAGGCGGCCGACGCCCCATCCATGAAGGAGACGTTAACGTCTTGCCAACGCTTCCGTGGGACGGTGCGCCGAAGCGGGCGTCCTGCGGCCCCAACCCCTTATCGAAGAGATCTCCCATGCTGAAGCGTATCGCCGTCTTTGCCGTTCTCGTGCTGGGCTATGTGCTGACCGGTGTCGCCCTGAGCGCCGGCACCAACCATGGCGCGCCGCCGATCGTCTCCGCCTCCGAGTGAGGGACGCTCAATCCAGCTTTCGGCGCCGGGGATCTCCCTGGCGCGGACGGGCTGGGATAAGGTTTGGGCGCGCGGGCGCGGCAAAACCTCATCCCAGACATCGCGACAGCCTCCCGGACCAAAAAGAACGCCGGCCCCCCGAAGGAGTGCCGGCGCAGTTGGCTTGGAGGTGTAAGGCGTCGCCGGAGGGCAGGCCCTCCGGCAGATCTCAGTGCCGCGCGGCCATCTTGCCCGTGGAGGCATGAAGGTCCGCCGCCCGCAGGTCGGCCGCGGTGAGCGGCGGGGTCGACAGATGATCGCCGATGCCGGCGGTGGCGGCGCGCTGGCGCACGAGGGCCAGAACCACGTCGAGCGTCGGGGTGGGCACATCCACCATGCGGCCCATTTCCTGAACCACGGTCACCAGCGGATCGATCTCCATGGGGCGCCCGCGCTCCAGATCCTGGAGCATGGAGGTCTTGTGCGCACCCACCGCGCCGGCGCCGTTGATGCGGCGCTCCACGTCCACACGGAAGCTCACGCCGAGACGGGTGGCGATCTCCTGTGCCTCCAGCATCATCGCCTTGGCCACCGAGCGGGTGTCCGGATCGGCGGCGATCACTTCGAGGGTGGCGTTGGTGAGGGCGCTGATGGGGTTGAAGCAGAGGTTGCCCCACAGCTTCAGCCACATCTCGTCGCGGATGTGATCCACCACCGGCGCGCGCAGGCCGGCGGAATTCATGAGATCGCTCAGGCGCTGGATGCGCTCTGTGCGCTCACCGGACGGCTCGCCGATGGGGAACTTGTCGCCGTAGATGTGCTGGATGACGCCGGGCTCCACCACTTCGGTGGCGGGATAGACGATGCAGCCGATGGCGCGCTCGGGGCGCAGCACGTCCCACTGCTTTCCACCCGGATCGATGCTCTCCAGCGTCCGGCCTTCCAGCGGCCCGCCGTGCTTGTAGAAATACCAGTAGGGCACGCCGTTGACGGCGGTGACGACGCTGGTGTCGTTGCCGAGCAGGGGGCGCATGCGCTCCACCACGCCGGGGACGGAATGGGCCTTGAGGGAGATGAAGACGTAATCCTGCGGGCCGAGCTCCGCCGGATCATCGCTGGCGTTCACGCGGGCGACGCGCTCTTCCCCGTTGATGAGGAGCTTCACGCCGTTCTGCCGCATGGCTTCGAGATGGGCACCACGCGCCACGAGGCTGACCTCCGCGCCGGCATTGGCCAGCTGAACGCCGAGATAGCCGCCGATGGCCCCTGCCCCATAGATGCACACCTTCATTCCAGCGTCTCCTCGTCTTTTGAATGGAATATTTTGTATGCCACCGCGTGACGCGGACGCGGCCTTCGAAGCCGATGAATAAGAGGATAGCCGTGAGATTAATTTCCGTCACGTGGAAAAATGCAGCACCTGTCGGAAAAATCGTTTTAAAAGCCGGGCCGCCCTCGTCTTCCGCAACGGCATTTCCGGCTGTGCGAAACGGCCGCGCGCCCTTGCAAAATCAGCGCTGGCGGCAGAAGTTGAGCCCCGTCGGCGGCACGCCGGCCGCTCGCCTGGAGCCCTGAATGCCCGATACGGATCTTGCCCCCCGCCGTCGCGGACGTCCGGCCTCCACGTCGCCGGACGGAGGCGCCGAGGTCCAGTCGCTGGACCGGGCGATCCATCTCCTGCGCATCCTCGCCGAAGCCGACGGCATGAGCCTCACGGACGTGGCCCGCCGCGCGGAACTGCCGGCCTCCACGACCCATCGCCTGCTGGCGACGCTCCAGAAGCGCCAACTGGTCAATCATGACGCGGAGACGGGCCTGTGGACCGTCGGCCTCGGCCTCTTCCGCATCGGCGCGGCCTATCTGCGCATCCGCAAGCTGCCGGACATCGGCCGCCCGGTCATCCGCCGCCTGCTGCATGATGCGGACGAAACGGTGAACCTCTCCATGTTCGACGGCGCCGAACTGGTGGTGGTCGGGCAGGCGGAAGGCCATGCCAGCGTGCGCGCCTTCTTCCGCCTCGGCCAGCGGCTCCCGCTCCACGCCACCGCCGCCGGCAAGAGCATCCTCGCCGCCGCCGGCCCCGCCTTCCGCGGCGCGCTGCTGGCGCAGGTGCGCTACGAGCCGCTGGGCGTGCGCACCCACCGCACCGAGCGCGCCCTCATGGACGACATCGCCCAGATCATCGAGCGCGGCTATGCGGTGGACAATGAGGAGCACACCACCGGCATGCGGGCCGTGGCGGCGGCCATCTACAACGAATGGCGCGAACCCATCGGGGCGGTGTCCGTCTCCGGTCCTTCCGGCCGCATGACGGACGATCGCGTCGCCCGGCTCGGACGCCTCATCACCGCCGCCGCCGACCAGATGACGCGCCTGTATTCCGGCGCCGACGAGACTTTGCCGCCGGATTTCGCGACATATCGCTGACTATGTGCTCAACGGTCATTGATGCTCTCGGCCGTTACATCGTCTTTTCCTGTGGGCACGGTTCAATCCCACCGTTCTTTTGACGATTGGCAGTAAAGGGCGCGCCCGCGGGCGTTGCATCCCGTGGAGGGGAGCGTTTAGGCTTCCGGGCGGCCATCGGAGAGGTTTTCCGGCGGCCTGCGATCCGCCCCGGACAGAGGGTGGACGTGACCGGGAGGAAAAGCCGAATGTCCCGCGCTCTCATGCGTCGTCTCCACCGATGGTCCCTGGGCGCGCTCGCCGCACTCTGTCTTGCGCCCGCGGCGGCTCAGGCCTGGCAGCCGACGAAGACCGTGGAACTGGTGGTGCCGGCGGGCGTCGGCGGCGGCGCCGACCAGATGGCGCGGGTCATTCAGGGAATCATCCAGAAGCATGGCCTGATGGCGCAGCCCCTGGTGGTGGTGAACCGTCCGGGCGGGGCGGGCGCGCAGGGCTTCCTGGAGATGAAGGGCGCAGCGGGCGACCCCCACAAGATCCTGATCAGCCTGTCCAACGTCTTCACCACACCGCTCGCCACCGGCGCGCCCTTCCGCTGGGACGAACTGACCCCGGTGGCCATGCTGGCGCTGGACGAGTTCATCCTCTGGGTGAACGCCAAGGCGTCCTACAGCGACGTGGCGGGCTTTGTCGCCGCCCTCAAGGCGGCACCCCCCGGTGCCGAATTCAAGATGGGCGGCACCGGCTCCAAGCAGGAAGACCAGATCATCACCGCCGCCATCGAGCAGAAGACCGGTGGCCGCTTCATCTACGTGCCCTACAAGGGCGGTGGAGACGTGGCGACCCAGCTGGTGAAGGGGCAGATCACCGCGTCCGTGAACAATCCCATCGAGGCTGTGACGCAGTGGCGGGCCGGCGAGGTGAGACCGCTCTGCGTCTTCGACGACGAGCGCCTGCCCTATAAGGAGCCCGTGGTCGGCCAGACCTCGTGGGCCGATATCGCCACCTGCAAGGAGGCCGGTCTCGATATCGAATATCTGATGCTGCGCGGCATCTTCGGCCCGCCGCGCCTGACCGCCGATCAGGTCGGTTATTATGTGGAACTGTTCCGCCGGGTGCGCGAGACGCCCGAGTGGAAGGAGTTCATGCAGCGCGGCGCTTTCAACACGAGCGCCCTCACCGGCAATGATTACAAGACCTGGCTCAGCAAGGCGGCGGACAGCCACCGCTCGCTGATGGAAACCGCCGGCTTCATCGTCCGCTGAGGCGTCGGCCGCATTCGGCCTCTCTGAAACAATTGCCCACGTTCAGAGGCATCTAGGGGAGGGGCCGCGGGTCCCTCCCGAGGCTGTGATGGCCTCAGCCGGGCGGCCCCGATCCCCGCAACTGCCCGTCCCCGCTGGATTTTTGCTGCACCGCGCAATTTTTTCCGCGGCGCCCAGGGATTGCGTGCTCTGCTAGCATACAGTACACAGTATTTCACCGACGGCATACGCCCGACAGAAGGCGCCGCCACAGGGAAGGGAACAGGGCTCGTGGATCAGGTCGCAGACACGCCCAAGCTCAATGTCGAACCCCTCGGGGCGAGTTCGAGCCTGCGCGCCTTGGCCTATGATGCTCTTAAGCGGGCCATTACGGAAATGGACATTTACGGCAGCAACACCGATATCCGGCTGGACGAGCGTCAGCTCTCCGAGGATCTCGGCGTGAGCCGGACCCCCATCCGCGAAGCCATGACTGTGCTGGAGCAAGAAGGCTTCGTGCGGTCTGTCCCCCGGCGGGGCATCTTCGTGGTGCGCAAGACCAAGCGCCAGCTGGTGGAAATGATCACCGTCTGGGCGGCGCTGGAAAGCATGGCGGCGCGCCTCGCCGCGACCCGTGCGACGGCGGCGGACCTCGCGTCCCTGCGCAGGCTCTTCAACGATTTCGAGGCCGAGCGCCCGGCCGCGCACGTGCCCGAATATTCCAAGGCGAACATCGCCTTCCATCAGGCCATCATCCGCATGGGCGGCAGCGCGCTCATCGTGGACATGACCGAGAACCTGTTCCTGCACATGCGGGCCATTCGCACGGTCTCCATCCAGCAGGACAACCGCTCCGACGTCTCCATGCAGGAGCACATGGCCATCATCGATGCGCTCGAGGCGCGCGACCCCGAGCGCGCCGAGCGCCTGGTGCGCGAGCACACGATGGCGCTCGCCGCTCTCGTGGAGAAGCACGGCCAGTTTCCAGAATAGAGGCCGTTGCGGCCTTTGACGGTCCGCCGGTCCGCCGGCGCCCGACGCTTTGAGATCGCTTTTAGCCGGTATCCGAAGAACATCCGGGAGGACGCGGAATGTCCGCAGTTGCACAGAGGGTCGAAACCGAAGCCGATGCCCAGCAGGAGCTGACCGACGGCTTCCATCTTGTCATCGATGCGCTGAAACTCAACGGCATCGAGACCATCTACGGCGTGCCGGGCATCCCGATCACGGATCTCGGGCGCATGGCGCAGGCCGAAGGCATCCGCGTCGTCTCCTTCCGCCACGAGCAGAATGCGGGCAACGCCGCCGCCATCGCCGGCTTCCTCACCAAGAAGCCGGGCGTCTGCCTCACGGTGTCCGCGCCGGGCTTCCTCAACGGCCTGACCGCGCTCGCCAACGCGACCACCAACTGCTTCCCGATGATCCTCATCTCGGGCTCCTCCGAGCGCGAGATCGTCGACCTGCAGCAGGGCGACTATGAGGAGATGGACCAGCTCGCCATCGCCAAGCCGCTCTGCAAGGCCGCCTTCCGCGTGCTGCATGCGGCCGACATCGGCATCGGCGTCGCCCGCGCCATCCGCGCGGCCGTTTCCGGCCGTCCCGGTGGCGTCTATCTCGACCTGCCCGCGAAGCTCTTCTCGCAGGTGATGGATGCCGCCGCCGGCGAGAAATCGCTGGTGAAGGTCATCGATCCGGCCCCGGCCCAGATCCCCGGCCCGGCGGCTGTGGATCGCGCCATCAACCTGCTGAAGGGTGCCAAGCGCCCGCTCATCATCCTCGGCAAGGGCGCCGCTTATGCCCAGGCCGACGAGGAAATCCGCGCCTTCGTCGAGAAGAGCGGCATTCCCTTCCTGCCCATGAGCATGGCCAAGGGCCTGCTGCCCGACACCCACCCGCAGTCCGCCGGCGCCGCGCGTTCGACCGCGCTGAAGGACTCCGACGTGGTGATCCTGCTCGGCGCCCGGCTGAACTGGCTGCTTTCGCACGGCAAGGGCAAGACCTGGGGCGAGCCCGGTTCCAAGCAGTTCATCCAGGTGGACATCGAGCCGAAGGAGATGGACTCCAACGTCGAGATCGCCGCCCCGCTCGTGGGTGACATCGGCTCGGTGGTCTCCGCCCTGCTCGACCGGATCGACGGCTCCTGGCAGGCGCCGCCCGCGGACTGGATCGAGTCGATCCGCTCCAAGAAGGAAGCCAACATCGCCAAGATGGCGCCGAAGCTTCTCAAGAACTCCTCCCCGATGGACTTCCACGGCGCGCTCGGCTCGCTGAAGAAGGTCATCGCCGAGCGTCCCGACGCGATCCTCGTCAACGAGGGCGCCAACACCCTCGACCTCGCCCGCGGCATCATCGACATGTACCAGCCGCGCAAGCGCCTGGACGTGGGCACCTGGGGCGTGATGGGCATCGGCATGGGCTTCGCCATCGCGGCGGCCGTCGAGACCGGAAAGCCGGTGCTGGCGGTGGAAGGCGACAGCGCCTTCGGCTTCTCCGGCATGGAGGTAGAGACCATCTGCCGCTACGACCTGCCGGTCACCATCGTCATCTTCAACAACAACGGCATCTACCGCGGCACGGACACCGATCCGACCGGCCGCGATCCGGGCACCACGGTGTTCGTGAAGGACAGCCGCTACGACAAGATGATGGAAGCCTTCGGCGGCGTGGGCGTGAACGTCACCACCCCCGACGAGCTCTATCGCGCGGTCAGCGCCGCCATGGACAGTGGCAAGCCGACGCTCATCAACGCCGTCATCGATCCGGCGGCGGGCAGCGAGAGCGGCAACATCGGCAGCCTCAACCCGCAGAGCGTGGTGGTGCGCAAGAAGTGAGCGCACACTCGGTCTGAAACGACTTCAAGTCACCCCGGGCGGGACCTTCGGGCCCCGCCTTCCTCTCCCCCGCGTTGACCAACGAACACCCAAGCGTTGCTTAAGGCGCGTGCGGAAAGGATATGAGGGAAGCCATGGGCAAGGCGTTAGACGGCGTCCGCATTCTCGATTTCACCCACGTTCAGTCGGGCCCCACCTGCACGCAGCTGCTGGCCTGGTTCGGCGCCGACGTGATCAAGGTGGAGCGCCCCGGCGAGGGCGACGTGACGCGCACCCAGCTGCGCGACGTGCCGAATGCCGACAGCCTCTATTTCACCATGCTGAATTCGAACAAGCGTTCGATCACGCTCGACACCAAGAACGCCGAGGGCAAGAAGGTGCTCGAGGATCTGGTGAAGGTGTGCGACGTGCTGGTGGAGAACTTCGCTCCCGGCGCGCTCGACCGCATGGGCTTCACCTGGGAACGCCTGCAGGAAATCAATCCCCGCATCATCCTCGCGTCCGTGAAGGGCTTCGGCCCCGGTCCGTTCGAGGACTGCAAGGTCTATGAGAACGTTGCCCAGTGCACCGGCGGCGCGGCGTCCACCACGGGCTTCCGCGACGGCCTGCCCATGGTCACCGGCGCGCAGATCGGCGACAGCGGCACGGGCCTCCACCTCGCGCTCGGCATCGTCACCGCCCTCTATCAGCGCGAGCACACCGGCCGCGGCCAGAAGGTGCTGGCGGCCATGCAGGACAGCGTGCTCAATCTCTGCCGCGTGAAGGTGCGCGACCAGCAGCGCCTCTCCCGCGGTCCGCTGCGCGAGTACAGCCAGTTCGGCGAGGGCGTGCCCTTCGGCGACGCGGTGCCGCGCGCCGGCAATGACAGCGGCGGCGGCCAGCCCGGCCGCATCCTGAAGTGCAAGGGCTGGGAGCACGATCCCAACGCCTATCTCTATTTCATCACCCAGGCCCCGGTCTGGGAGAAGATCTGCGACGTGATCGGCGAGCCGACCTGGAAGACCGATCCGAACTACGCGACGGCCGCGGCGCGCCTGCCGCATCTCAATGAGATCTTCACGCGGATCGAAGCCTGGACCATGGCCCACACCAAGTTCGAGGCCATGGAGATCCTCAACCAGTACGACATTCCGTGCGGCCCGATCCTCTCCATGAAGGAGATCATCGAGGACGACTCGCTCTACGCCACCGGCACGCTGGTGGAGGTCGAGCATCCGGTGCGCGGCGCCTATGTCACCGTCGGCAACCCCATCAAGCTGTCGGACAACGACGTGCCGGTGGAGCGCTCGCCGCTGCTGGGCGAGCACACGGAGGAAATTCTCGCGACCGTGCTCGGCTTCGATGCCGACCGCATCGCGGAAGTGAAGCATTCCGGCGCGGTGGGGCTGAGCCCCGTGCGCCAGGCGGCCGAATAGGCGCCGAACGTTCTGGTGCCCGCGCCGCAAGGACGGGTGCCGCCGGGCGCGAGCCCGCACGAAGAGGACCTTGGGGCGCTTCGCCGGATGACCTCCGGATCAACGGGGCGCCCTTCGGAACGGCCCGGCCGGCCTGTCCCTCAAGGGCGGGAGGCGGGTCCGCCGTCCGCGGCAGGCTGATCCGGTCAGCCTCCAGGGCGGCAGACCGGCGGCGCGCGGGCCCGCTTGCGAGATGAGACGTCGAGTTCGGCTAAGCCAACCCCAGTAGTGGCCTTGTCCGGTGCGATCCGTTCTCTTCCGCAATGGGCCCGATCCGCTTGCTGCCATCAGAAGAGTCGTGACGCCAGCAGTTCGCTTCCGCGCGAGGCGCGAAGCAAGACGTTGAAAGGGAGAATGCACATGTCGAAGCCACTCGAGGGTATCAAGATCATCGACTTCACCCATGTGCAGGCCGGCCCCGCCTGCACGCAGCTGCTGGCCTGGTTCGGCGCTGACGTGATCAAGGTGGAGCGTCCGGGCGCTGGCGACGTGACCCGCAGCCAGCTGCGCGACATTTCCAACGCCGACGCGCTCTACTTCACCATGCTGAACTCCAACAAGCGCTCGCTCACCCTGGACACCAAGACCCCCCAGGGCAAGGAAGTGCTCACGAAGCTCATCAAGGAGAGCGACGTGCTGGTGGAGAACTTCGGTCCCGGCGCGCTGGACCGCATGGGCTTCACCTGGGAGCACATCAAGGAGCTCAACCCCGGCATGATCGTCGCCTCGGTGAAGGGCTTCTCCGACGGCCACCACTATGAAGACCTGAAGGTGTACGAGAACGTCGCGCAGTGCGCTGGCGGCGCCGCCTCCACCACCGGCTTCTGGGATGGCCCGCCCACCGTTTCGGCGGCTGCGCTCGGTGACAGCAACACCGGCATGCACCTCGCCATCGGCATCCTCACGGCGCTGCACGCCCGCAACAAGACCGGCAAGGGCCAGAAGGTCGCCGTGTCCATGCAGGACTCGGTCATCAACCTCTGCCGCGTGAAGCTGCGCGACCAGCAGCGCCTCGACCGCGTCGGCTACCTCGAGGAGTATCCGCAGTATCCGCACGGCACCTTCTCGGATGTCGTGCCGCGCGGCGGCAATGCGGGCGGCGGCGGCCAGCCCGGCTGGGTGCTGAAGTGCAAGGGCTGGGAGACCGATCCCAACGCCTACATCTACTTCACCATCCAGGGCCATGCCTGGGCCCCCATCTGCCGCGCCCTCGGCAAGGAAGAGTGGATCGACGATCCGGCCTACAACACGGCGGAAGCCCGTCAGGACAAGATCTTCGAGATCTTCGCCTTCATCGAGGCCTGGCTCGCGGACAAGACCAAGTTCGAGGCGGTGGACATCCTGCGCAAGTTCGACATCCCCTGCGCGCCGGTGCTCACCATGAAGGAGATCGCCAACGATCCGTCCCTGCGTGAGAGCGGCACCATCGTGGAAGTCGATCACAAGCAGCGCGGCAAGTACCTCACCGTCGGTTCGCCCATCAAGTTCTCGGACATGACGGTGGAAATCACCGGCTCGCCGCTGCTGGGCGAGCACACCGACGAAGTGCTGGCCGACCTCGGCTACACCCCCGAGCAGATCAAGGCCCTGCACGAGGCGCGCGCGGTCTGATTGGCGCATCCGGCCGACCGGGTCGATGGACCCGGCCGGCCCCGCGTTCGGCCCGCCGCGATAGCGGCGGGCCTTTTCTTCCGGGACGCAGCGACCGCGCGGACCGGCCTGTATCCGATCCTGTTCGACCCCGGCGCGACGGGTTTTCCGCGCGGGGCACGGGCCTGCCGGCTGCCTGAGGCGCCGCGCCCGACTTTTCCGCCCTCAGGGCACCCCATCACTCACCGACCATCGCACCGTCTGCCGCCCGCATCCTGTGGGCGCCTGCCGCAGGGGCCCTCTCGCAAAGTTCCGCCTGCCATCCCATGTTGAGGGGGCCGCGCGCTCGCGCGGCGCAGGAGGGAAGGATGATTGCGATTGCGGTGCTGCTCCCCTGGCTGGCGCTCATGCTGCGCGGCCGGATCTTTCAGGGGATCCTGTGCCTGGTGCTCCAGATCACGCTGATCGGCTGGCTGCCGGCGGCCATCTGGGCGGTGGTGGTTGTGAACAACGACAATGAGGAACGCCGGCATCGCGAGCTGATGGCGAGCCTCAACGGCCAACGCACGCGCTGACGCCGCTCTCCCGCGGCGGGCGCCACGGGAGGGACATCATGGCAAAATGGGTGCGGTTCACGGATGGTGCGGCGACGGGCTTCGGCCGCGTCGAGGGCGACCAGATCGCGGTGCATTCGGGCGACATGTTCGGCGCGGCGCAGCCGACAGGCGAGACCCGCCCGCTCGCGGGCGCGCAACTCGCCGCGCCCTGCGATCCCACCAAGATCATCGCGCTGTGGAACAATTTCCACGGCCTTGCGGCCAAGCTGAACGTGGCCGAGCCGGCCGAGCCGCTCTATCTGCTGAAGTCCACCACGACGGTCGCCGCCCCCGATGCCGAAGTGCGCCGCCCGCCGGCCTATTCGGGCAAGACGGTCTATGAGGGCGAACTCGGCATCGTCATCGGCAGGACCGCCCGCAACATCAGCGAGGACGAGGCGGCCGAACACATCTTCGGCTACACCATCGTCAACGATCTGACCGCGGCCGACATCCTGAACAAGGATCCCACCTTCCCGCAGTGGGCGCGGGCGAAGGGCTTCGACGGCTACGGTCCGTTCGGCCCCTGGATCGTCACCGATCTCGATCCCGCCACGGCCAGCGTGCGCACCGTGCTCAATGGCGCCGAGCGGCAGAACTATCCGCTCTCAGACATGATCTTCCCGCCGGCGAAGCTGGTGGCGCTGCTGTCGCAGGACATGACACTCAATCCGGGAGATCTCATCGCCTGCGGCACGTCCATCGGCGTCGGCTCCATGAAGGAGCCGCGCAACGAGGTGGACGTCAGCATCGATGGCATCGGCACGCTGCGCACCATCTTCGTGCAGTAGCCGCCGTGTTGGCGGGACCGCGGGCGGGGGGGCTGCGCGCGGTCCGCAAGCCTTGAGGTAAGGAGCTTCAGCCCCCCAGTTCTTCCTTCAGGATTTCGAGGCGCAGCCATTCTTCCTCGGCCGCCTCGATGTCCGCGTGGATCTTGCCGAGCGCGGTGCTCGCCTTCTCGAAGGCGGCGGGGTCCTTGGCATAGAGGTTCGGGTCGGCGATCTTCTTTTCCAGCACCGCCGCGTCTACCCTGAGCTTGTCCAGCGTCTTGGGCAGGGTTTCGAGGGCGTGCTTTTCCGCAAAGCTCAGGCGGCGCTTGGTCTCCTTCGGCTTGCCCGCAGCGGGCGCCGCGGCCGGGGACGCCTTGCCCTCGGCTTTCGCCTTGGCCTTGGCTTCCACGCCGTGGCCGCGCTGGTTCACCATGTCCGAATAGCCGCCGGCATATTCGGAGAAGACGCCATCGCCCTCCGCCGCGATCACCGATGTGACGGTACGGTCGAGGAAGTCACGGTCATGGCTCACCAGAATGACCGTGCCCGGATAGTCGGCCACCATCTCCTGCAAGAGGTCCAGCGTCTCAAGGTCGAGATCGTTGGTCGGCTCGTCGAGCACCAGCAGGTTAGACGGCAGGGCCAGCGCACGTGCCAGCATCAGCCGGCCGCGCTCGCCGCCCGAGAGCACGGAGAGGGGCGAATTGGCCTGCTCGGGCGTGAAGAGGAAGTCCTTCAGATAGCCCATCACGTGCTTGGGCTGGCCGCCGACCATCACCGTATCGCTACCCCCGCCGGTGAGGGCATCGCGCAGCGTGGTCTCGGGGCGGAGCGCGGCGCGCTTCTGGTCCAGCGAGGCGATTTCCAGATTGGAGCCCAGCTTCACCGAACCGCTGTCCGGCTTCAGCGTGCCGATGAGCATCTTGAGCAGCGTGGTCTTGCCGGCGCCGTTGGGGCCGACGATGCCGATGCGGTCGCCCCTCGCGATGCGGGTGGAGAAGTCGCGCACCACGCTCACGCCGTCGAAGGCCTTGGCGATGGCCCTCGCCTCGATCACCAGCTTGCCGGAGGTCTCCGCCTCGGTGACGGTGATCTTCACATTGCCCTGGGCGCGGCGCACCTCGCGGCGGTCCTTGCGCATGGCGTGCAGGTCGCCGAGGCGGCGGACATTGCGCTTGCGCCGGGCGGTGACGCCATAGCGCAGCCAATCCAGCTCCGCGACAATCTTGCGGTCGAGCTTGTGGCGCTCGGTCTCTTCCTGTTCCAGCACCTGATCGCGCCAGGCCTCGAAGGCGCCGAAGCCCTGATCGAGCCGTCGCGTGGTGCCGCGATCGAGCCAGACGGTGGCGCGGGAGAGGTTTTCGAGGAAGCGCCGGTCATGGGAGATCAGCACGAGGGCCGAGCGCAGGCTCTTCAGCTCGCTTTCCAGCCACTCGATGGCGGGCAGGTCGAGATGGTTGGTCGGCTCGTCCAGCATGAGGACGTCCGGTTCGGGCGCGATGACGCGCGCCAAAGCCGCCCGGCGGGCTTCGCCGCCAGACAGATGCGCCGGGTCTTCCTGACCCGTCAGGCCGAGCTGCTCCAGCAGATACTGGGCGCGATAGTGGTCGTCGCCCGGCCCGAGACCGGCTTCCACATAGGCCAAGGTGGTCGCGAAGCCGGTGAAATCCGGCTCCTGCGGCAGATAGCGGACGGTCGCGCCCGGCTGGAAGAAGCGCGTGCCATCATCCGGCTCCAGCAGGCCCGCCGCCACCTTCAGCAGCGTGGACTTGCCCGAGCCGTTCCGGCCCACGAGGCACAAACGCTCGCCCGGGGCCACGGAAAGCTCCGCGCCGTCGAGGAGAGGCGTCGCGCCAAAGCGCAGGTGAATGTCTTGCAGCAGGACGAGAGGAGGAGCCATGGCGCGGAATTAGCCTTCCTTGCGCGTGAACGCAAAGGCTGTCTCCGCAGGACCGCCTGTCCTGCTGCTCGCACGGCTTCACCCGCGCGCATCCTTTCAAACGACCGCGCCCCGGCGCGGGTAGGCATCTCCCCGAAGCGCGCGGACCATGGCCACCGACTGCCGGCCGGTTTGCAGGAGGTCCGCGATCCTTCCGGGCGATCGCTGCCCGCACCTGAACCGCGAACCACCGGACGAGATCCGTCGAACGCGGCAGGAGCGCATGACGCCGCCTTTCGGGCGAACGACCTCGCCGAGGAAGGGACGATCAGCCTCTACTGAGGCCGATCATGCCGCCTTCCGCCGACGGGACGCACGCGCCCGAGGGGCGGCTGGTGGGGCTCAGCACCCCACGCCGTTTGCGATGAGGATGATCAGTGGAGGGTAGCTTCGCCGCGAAGCTTGGTGATCTGATCCTTCAGAGCCAGCTTCTTGCGCTTCATTTCCGCAAGCTTGGCGGGATCGGCGGCCGGGCTGGCCATCTCGCGGTGGATTTCCGACTCAAGGGCTGCGTGACGACGCTGCAGCTCCTGCAAGTGCGACTGGACGGACATTCTTGGCGTCTCCCTGTCTGCAACGAAGGTCATCCTGTCATGGAGACGGCAAAGAGTCGACTGTCACGGGAGCGACTGAGACGGATGGCCGCTTGCAGGTGCGCAAGGCCGTGCGTTATTCGAAAGGTTCTCGGCTTCAGCGGGGCGCGGCGGAACGGAATGACCAGTGAGGACGAGCGGGAACTGACGGCGTTGTTGGAACGCCTGCGTCAGGAACACCGGGATCTGGATTCGGCCATCGAGGCTCTGACCTCCGTGACCGGCTCCGACGTGTTGCAGATTCAGCGGCTGAAGAAGCGCAAACTGCAGCTCAAGGACCGCATATCACATCTTGAGGATCAGCTGTTTCCAGACATCATCGCGTGATCGCGCGGCGGCGTCCGCAGCGCGGCGTGGCTCAGAGCTGCCGGCTGAGGTTTTCCGCGAACGACAGGATGTGCGCGCGCATCACCGCCTCCGCGCCTTCTGCGTCGCGGGCGGAAATGGCGGCGACGATGCCGGCATGCTCCTCCACCACCCGTGCGTGGTGCTGGTGTTCGCGCAGGGAGAGGAACCACACCCGCTGCGAGCGGTCGTGCAGGTTGCTCAGGATGTCGCTCAGGACCGCATTGCCGGCCGCGCTGGCGAGCGCCGCGTGGAAACGCCGGTCGAGCACCATGAGCGTCTCGATGTCGCTGTCGCGGGCCGCCTTGTGGCTTTGGTCGAGTGTGTCGTTGAGGACGCCGAGCACCGCCTGGTCCGCCCGCTCGGCGGCGAGCCGCGCGCAGAAGCCCTCGTTGAGGAGGCGCACGTGCACCATGTCGCGGATCTCGTCGGCGGTGATGGGGCGCACGATGATGCCCTTGCGCGGCAGCACCTCCACGAGCCCGTCCCGCATGAGCCGGTCGAAGGCCTGTCGCACGGGCGTGCGCCCGAGGCTCAGGGAGGACGAGACGACCGCCTCGCTCAGCGCCTCTCCCGGCCGGTAGAGGCCGCGGATGATGCGCTGCTTGATGATGTCATAGGCTTCTTCGCGCAGCGAGCGCGGCGCCGCTTCGGCTTCAAGCGAGCGGAAGGAGGCGCCGCGTTCCAGCATGTCAGCCCACCACGGGCAGCACGGCCACGTCATAGCCGTGGCGGATGGTGCGCTTGAGGATCGGGTCCTCGATCTCGAACTCGAAGCGCTCGGCCGGGCGGATGCCGCCGATGGCCGCCAGCGTGCCGCAGAACATCACCGAGCCGCCCTTGAGATCGGCCGCCGGGAAGCCGCCGAGGATCTCCTCCGGGGGGAGCATCGCGTTCACCGAGCCTTCCTGATAGAGCACCTTCTCGCCGTTGATGACGGCATAGGAGCGCAGGATCAGGCTGTCCCAGTGCGGCAGCACCTCGTCGAGGGACCACAGCTCGGATGCCACCGGCTTGTCGCACATCTGCTTGGAGACCGTGATGTTGTAGGTCTCGACCTTGCGGTCCGTATGGTCGGAGCCGATGCCCAGATAGCGCTTGCCGTCGGCGAGCACGATCATGAATTCGATCTCGCCGGAGGAATCCGGGCCCGTGTTCTCGATGGCGCCGGCCGTGGTGAGGCGGGCAGCGGAGACGCGGTAGTAGATCGGGGTGGAGGCGGGACGCGGCACGCCGAGCTCTTCCAGCTCGTGGATGTGCTTCTCCAGCGCGACCTTGTCGCGGCCGGTCCAGCCGGCGATGACCGCCGTGCGGATCAGCAGGGTTTCCTCGAAGCTGCGGCCGTCGGCATGGATGGTGAAGGTGAGGGCGGTGCCCGTCATGTTCGCTTCCTGAGTACGCGGAAAAAGAAGTGGGACCGGCAGCAAGGGGAGAGAGGGCGCTGCCGGTCCCGCCCGTATGCCTTATTCAGGCATGCGGGTGTCCAGCAAGGTCCACTTTCCGCCCTTGACCTCGAGAATGTAGACCGGCTTCACCGCATCGCCGTCACGGAAGGAGATCTTGCCCTCGAGGGCCTCGAAATCCTTCATCTTGGCGAGCGCGTCGCGCACGCCCGTGCGCTCGGCCACGAGCTTGGCCTTGTCCCCGGTCACGGCGGCGCGCTTCATCGCCTCTGCATAGAGATAGACGATGTCATAGACGGCGGCGTCCATCTGGTTCGGCTCGGTGCGCGGCAGGCCGGCGGCCTTGGTGCGCTTGCCGAATTCGGCGGCGAAGGCCTTGGTCTTGTCGTTCACCTCGGGGAAGAAGGTGGTGCCGATGGTGAGGTTCTCGCCCGCGCCGTCCATGCGCTTGGGCAGTTCGGGATCGGCGATGGTGGTGCCGCCGATGACGCGGGTGGAGACGCCCTGGCGCTTCAGCTCCTTGGCGAGGTTCACCGCGCCTTCCGGCGGCGAGCCGAGGCCGACGATGTCGGGGGCCATCTCCTTAAGCTTGGAAACCTGCGGGGAGAGGTCGAAGGCGGCGAGCTGGAAGTCCACCGAGCCCTTCATGGGCACGGAATACTTCTCGAACAGCTTGGGCACCACGAGGGTGCCGATGGACTTCGACACCACGTCGTCCGTGGCATAGGCGGCGGCACCGGAAGCGGCGGGCAGCTTCTTGTCCTTGATGGACGTCATTACCTGGTCGAGGACGATGCCCTCGTCCGTGGTGTTGCGGAAGCCGTAGGAGAAGCCCTTGGTGAGGCCGGGGGCCGAGGAGGCCATGGACATCTGCGCGATGCCGGAGCGCTCGCCCACGGGGAAGGTGGTGCGCACCTCGGAGGAGGAGAACGGGCCGATGACGGCGAGCGCGGAATCGTCCTCCGCAAAGCGGCGGAGCGCGGTGGTGGCCTGCTTGGGATCGCCGGCGGTGTCGAACTTCACCACCTTGATCTTCTTGCCGTTGATCCCGCCCTTGGCGTTGATCTCCTCCACAGCGAGATCGACCGCGATCTCGTTGGTGTTGGCGAGGCTCACATAAGGGCCGCTCTTGGCCATCATGTAACCGAGCACCAGCTCATCGTCGGCCGCGCGGGCCATGGCGGCCGCCGAGACGGCTGCGAGAAGCGTTGCACCGAAAACCAGCGACTTCTTCATGAACCGGGCTCCTTCTGAAAAGATGATCGTCAGCGCGTTTACGCGTGTTGGGCTTGGGCGTGGCTGCCCTCGCCGAGATAGGCTTCCTGCAGGCGCGGATCGGCGGCGAGCGTCGCGGGATCGCCCGCCATCACCACCCGGCCGAGCTCCAGAACGGTCGCATGATGGGCGCAGGCGAGCGCCTTGCCGGTGTTCTGCTCCACCAGCAGCACCGACAGGCCGTCGCGGTTCAGTTCGCGGATGAGGTCGAACAGTTTCGAGACGAAGAGGGGCGAGAGCCCCAGCGAGGGCTCGTCGAGCATCATGAGCCGGGGTTTCGCCAGCATGGCGCGGCCGATGGCCAGCATCTGCTGCTCGCCGCCCGAGAGGCAGGAGGCGAGCATGTGCCGCCGCTCCGCCAGATTGGGGAAGCGATCGTAGATGGCGTCCATCTCCGTTCGCACCTTCTGCGTGTCGGCGCGCATGTGGGCGCCCAGCAGCAGGTTTTCCTCCACCGAGAGCGAGATGAGGATGCGCCGGCCTTCCGGCACCAGCACGAGGCCGCCGCCAATGCGGGCGTGCGGCGGCTCGCGCGTCACGTCGCGGCCGGCGAAGGCGATGCCGCCGGCCTTCGGAGGCACGGCGCCGAGGATGGCCCGGAGCAGAGTACTCTTGCCCGCGCCGTTCGCGCCGAGCACGGTGACGATCTGGCCTTCCTCCACCCGCAGGTCCACGCCCCGCAGCGCGTTGACGCGGCCATAGGCGACTTCGAGGCCGGAGACTTCGAGCAGCGCCATGCCCCTCACTCCTCGTCCGTGCCGATATAGGCCTCGCGGACCTTCGGATCCTTGCGCACGTCCGAGAGCCGCCCCTCGGCGATCTTCTCGCCGAAATTGAGCACCACCACATTTTCGCAGATGCTGTCCACGAAATGCATGTCGTGCTCGACGATGAGCAACGTCAGCCCGCGCGCCGCGAGGGCGTTGAGATGATCGCGCAGCGCGTTGGTCTCGCTCGGATTGAGGCCGGCGGCCGGCTCGTCCAGCATCAGCACGTCGGCACCGGCGAGCGTCGCACGCACGAGATCGATGCGCTTGCGCACGCCATAGGGCAGCGCGCCCACGGTCTCGTCCGCATACTGGCCAAGGCCGCTTTCCTCCAGCGCTGCGCGGGCCTCGCGCTTCCAGCGATGGTTGGGAATGATCCGGTAGGGCGTGAGCAGCGCGGCGAGCGAGGAAGCCCGCACATGCTGGCCCACCAGCAGGTTCTCCAGCACCGAGAGGTGCGGCATCAGGCGGATGTTCTGGAACGAGCGCGCGACGCCCGCACGGATGCGGCGGCGGGAGGGCAGGCGCGTGACGTCCGTGCCGTTCACATGGATGGACCCGCCGTCCACGCCATAGACGCCGCTGACCAGATTGAAGACCGTGGTCTTGCCCGCGCCGTTGGGGCCGATCAGGGCCGTGGCGCGGCCCTTGGGCACGGTGAAGGACAGGTTGCGGATGGCTCGCACCCCGGCGAAGGACTTCTCGAGGCCGGAGAGGACGAGTGCCGGCGTGCTCATGCGGCGGCTCCCGGCTTGCGGCGGAACACGCGGAAGAGCGAAGCGGTGACCAGCCCCTGCGGACGCAGCGCCATGAAGATGATGATGAAGAAGGCGAAGAGCGCATAGCGCCACTGATCGGAGGCCCGCAGCACTTCCGGCACGAGGGTGAAGAAGATGGCGCCGGCGAGCGGCCCCCACACCGTCTGCACGCCGCCGAACAGCACATAGAGGACGGTGAAGACCGAGAGCAGCACGTTGAAGTGCTGGGCTTCGATGAAGCTGTAATGGTGCGCGTAGAAGGCGCCGCCGAAGCCGGCCACCGCCGCGCCGAGCGCGAAGGCGGAGACCTGGATGCCGCGCACCGAGATGCCCATGAGATCGGCCACCGTGGGATCGCTCTTCACGGCGGTGAGATAAAGGGCATAGCGGGTGCGCGAGAGCAGCAGCATGACGAGCACGACGCCCGCCGTGGCGGCGAACACCACGGGCGGAGCGGCATAGGTCGCCACCGGATAGCCGGCGGCGGCGCCCACCACGTCGAGATTGAGGAAGATCGCCGCGATCACCTGGCCCAGCGCGAAGGTGGCCAACGCCAGATAGATGCCATGGGTGCGCAGCACCGGGATGCCGATGATGAGCCCCACGAGGCCGGCCGCCGCGCTGCCAGCGGGAATGGCGGTCCAGAGCGACCAGCCGAGTTCATTGGTGAGATAGGCCGCCGCATAGGCGCCGATCGCCATGAAGCCGGCGATGCCGAGATTGAGCTGGCCGGCGGCGAGCGGCAGATACACCGCATAGGCCGCCATGATGTTGAAGGAGAGGACGACGAGGACGCCGGTGAGATAGCCGCTCATCACAGCTTCTCCCGCGCCGGCGGCCGGCCGAAGAGACCTTGCGGTCGCAGGATCAGGATGGCGAGCAGCAAGCCGTACACAGTGATGTTCACCACATCCGCACCGATGAGACTGATGGAAAGCACCTCGGCGAGGCCGATCAGCAGGCCACCGATGACCGCGCCCCAGATGGAGCCCATGCCGCCGATGATCATGGCGGCGACGCCCTTGAAGCCGATGCCCTCACCCATGAAGGGCGACACCTGCTGGTAATTGACCGCGAACAGCAGTCCGCCGAGCGCAGCCAGCAGCGCGCTGGCCACGAAGAGCTGCGGCACGAGGCTCTGGATGTTGATGCCCATGAGCAGCGCGGTCTCGCGGCTCTCCGCCACCGTGCGGATGCGGCGCCCGGTATTCGTGGTGCGCAGGAACCAGGAGAGCCAGGCCACCAGCGCCAGCGAGATGGCGAGCGACACCATCTGCGCGATGCCGACGACGAGGCCGCCGATGCGCAGGTTCATATCGGGGAACAAGGCAGGGAAGGCCTGTTGGTCCGACCCGTAGCGGATGAGGACGAGGTTCTCCAGCAGCACCAGGAAGCCGAGCGAGGAGACGAGCGGCACTTCCGGATCGCCACCTTGCATGCGGCGGTAGGCGAGGCGCTCCACCAGCAGGGACACGAAGGCGGCGATCAGCAGCGCGCCGCCCGCCGCTACCAGAAAGGGCCAGCCGAGCTTCAGGAAGCCGAAGGCCGCCATGCCGCCCAGCATGAACAGGCCAGGAAGCGAGAAGTTGAGAAAGTTCAGGACGCCGATGGCAAGGGTGAAGGCCACTGCCACGAGCATGTAGATGGCACCGAGCATCAGGCCGTTGATGATCTGCTGCGTCAGCATGGACGGCGCGGCCCCTCTCCGCGCGGCGGTCATCGCCGCCGCAGGAATGCAAGTAATTTAGGTAACAAGCAAAGCTAATTGTCGCGTCCGGTCAAGCTGAAATTTCAGGCGGATTTCAGCCTCCGGGACGGGCAGAGCCGTCTCCGCCTTGCGGGCATTGACGTTAGGGAGGGGGGAGTGGCGCGCTTTTAGGCCCGCGGTCCCAAGAGGGAGCGGGGGACACGCGGCAACGGTCGGTCCGAGGGGGCTGGAGCCTCCGGAGCTGGCGCGCTGGGGCGGGTGGTGATTCCGTGATGTGCGATGGATGCGCTTCAGCGGGCGTCAGGTGTCGGCCCGAAAACGAGACGAAGGGTGCCTCGCCGTGCGCGCCGCCGCTCGCCGAGCCTGCACCGTCACAAGAAATACGGATGCGGAGCGGCGCCGTCCGCACGACGGCGTCTGCGCTCCGCCACTTCACGTCGAGTACGAGAGGGGTGCGCTACAGATCCTGAGCGCGATGCAGCCCCTGCCAGTCCATCAGGCAGGCAGGGGCCGAGGGTCGTAACCCATTGGATCGCGCGCTCAATAAAGCGTCGAGCGCCGGCGGGTCGGTGAGGGCATCAAGGAAGTTCTGCGCCCAATGATCGATGGTGTTGGTGTTGAGCACGGTCATCATCCGCGCGTGGCGATCCCGGCGTTCCGCGAGCGGCATCTCCAGCGCACGGCGGAGCGCCGAGGCGACGCCTTCCACCTCGTGCGGGTTCACCATGAGCGCACCGCCGCCCATCTCGGCCGCCGCCCCGGCAAACTGCGAGAGCAGCAGCACGCCGGGGTCCTCCGGATCCTGCGCGGCTACGAATTCCTTGGCGACGAGGTTCATGCCGTCGCGCAGCGGCGTCACCATGGCCACGTCCGCTGCCCGGTAGAGGCCGGCGAGGGCTGAGCGGGAATAGGTCTTGTTCACATAGCGCAGCGGCGTCCACGAGACGTCGCCGAATTCGCCATTGATCTGTCCCGCCTTGGTGGAGACATAGCGGTCCATCTCCGCATATTCCGGCACGGAGGTCCGGCTCTTGGGCGTGATCTGCACGAAGGTCACGCGCTCGTGCCATTCCGGGGCGGTGCGCAGCAGCGTCTCGAAGGCTTCCAGGCGGTTCGGGATGCCCTTGGAATAATCGAGCCTGTCCACCCCCAGCACCATCTTCTTGCCGGTGAGGCTGGCACGGAAATCCTTCATGAAATTGGTGCGCATGGCGTGGCGGGCGCGGCGGGCGAAGCTCTCCGTCTCGATGGCGACGGGGAAGGCGCCGATGCGCACACGGCGGCCGGCGATCTCATAGGAGGTGCCGTCATTGCCGGGGCGTGCCCCGCGGCCTTCCAGATAGCGGCCGAAATTGTCCCTGTCGCTCTCGGTCTGGAAGCCGACGAGATCGTAATGCACCAGCGAGCCGACGATCTCGCCGTGTCGCGGCAGGGCCTGGATGAGGTCGGGCGGCGGCAGGGGGATGTGCAAAAAGAAGCCGATGCGGTTCTTGTGCCCGCGCTCCCGCAGATACCGGGCCAGCGGCATCATGTGATAGTCGTGGACCCAGATGATGTCGTCTTCCTCGATGATCTTGGAGACGTGCTCGGCGAAGTTTTTGTTGACCCGGATGTAGCCGGACAGGTCCGAGCGCACGAACTCCGCCAGATCCACGCGGTAATGCAGGATCGGCCACAGCACCCGGTTGGCGAAGCCGTTGTAATATTCCTGGTAGTCATCCTCCTTGAGGTCCACCACGGCATATTTCACGCCGTTCCGCATGGAAATCGCGGGCTGGTCGGAGGGCTGCTCGGTGATCTTGCCGCTCCAGCCGAACCAGATGCCCGAGCGCTCCTTGAGCGCCGCATTCACGGCGACGGCCAGTCCGCCGGCGGAGACCTTGCCTGCCTCGGGGACGGCAACGCGATTGGAGACGACGATCAAGCGCGACACGGGTCACTCCTCCGGCTGTTGGGCGACAAGGGTGGCGAGCAGGGCGCGCACGTCCTGCGCTTCGGGCAGCACCAGATCGGCGACGGGAAGGTTGCGGCCGACGGAGACGGCGATGCCGCCCATCTGCGAGACGGCAGCGAAGGCGGCCTCGTCCGTCACGTCGTCGCCGATGAAAACGGGGGTTCGCCCCGCAAAGCCCGGCGCCGCCATGAACTGGCGCACCGCCACGCCCTTGTCGCAGCCGGCGCGCTTCACCTCGAACACGAGCCGGCCCGGCAGCAGGGACAGGCCGGGATAATCAGTGACGATCTGCTCCAGCGCGATCTGGAGGTCGGGGCCGATCTGCGGGGCGAGGCGGTAATGAACCGCGATGCTGCTGCCCTTGTCCTCCATCAGCACGCCGTCGAGATCGCGCGCCAGACGGCTGATGCGCGTTCCGGTCTCCGCCGGCAGCGTGGCGCTCTGCTGGGCAACAGGCGCCTCGGGCGTGAGGCGGATCTCGCCGCCATGGACGCCGGCGGCCGCCAGTTTCAGGGGCGAGAAGAGGGCGTCGAGCCCGGCGACCGTGCGGCCGCTGACCAGGGCGAGCGCACCATCGGCGGCGGTCTTCAGGGTTCCGAGCGTGGTCAGGAGCCCGCTCGGCACGGTCACCGCATCGGGATGGATGGCGATGTCGATCAGTGTTCCGTCCACATCGAGGAAGAAGGCACAAGTGCGCGGGTCAAACAGACGCACCGCATCAGGTCGCGACGGACGGCCTTCTTCCTTCGGTACCGAAGTAACATGCATGAAAGCCTCGTGGGAATAAGCCTGTTCGGGTAACGTGACGCCTCCGCCAAGGTTCCCCCAAAACTTCTCCGCGCTTTCGCCACAGATGATCGAACGTCATGTCGAGCCGTGTGCTGCGGGGTGAGTCAGCCGATGCTGGCGCGCCCGTTTCATCTGAGTCATTTCAAGCTGAGCCGTCGCGGGAACCTCCGCCGTGCCGCCGCGTTTTTCCGGCGAGACACAAGGAGACTTCAGCCATGTTTGGACACGGATCCCACGCCAACGACATCTCCCGCCAGCTCGACGCCCTGAAGGCGGACGTCGTCCGCCTCGGCGAAGCTCTGGCCGAGGCTGCCGAGGATCGCTCCCGCGGCCCGCGCCGGCAGGCGGCCCGCTATGCCGGCCGGATGTTCGACGCCGCCGAGGATCAGGCGAGCTATCTGGCGTCCAATGGCCTGAGCATGGCCCGCGAGGGTGGACGTGCGGCCGCCGAGCATCTCGCGCGCACGGCCCACCGCGCCGAGCGTGTGGTGGCTGAGAACCCCGGGCGTGCGGTGGTTGCCGCTGCGGCGGTCGGCCTCACCGTGGGCGCGCTGCTGTTCGCCTTCTCCGGTTCCGACCGCCGCCGCTGAGGTTTGCGGGGACATCATCCGACGGCGTGGCGGTTACGCGCCGTCACAAAACGCACTTGATTGTGAAGTTGATGTCCCACAGCCCGGATGAAGCTTCGGAACGGCCATGCGCGTTGCGGTGTTTCATCCTCCGGCTGACTTATGGTTAGCTCGGGATCGGGTCATGTCACGATGGCGCTTCGCGGCGACCTGCGGGACGGGTATCCGAAGGGAGGTCAGGTCGGCGCATTGCGCGGGCCGATGTGATACGGGCAATGAGCAAGCCGGCCGCGCCGGGAACGCCGAAGGAGTAAAGTCATGAAGGGTGCTGTGATCGTCGTCGCTGCCGCGTTGGCCCTCGCCGGCTGCAGCCAGTATTCGGAATCGGATCGCGCCGTGGGCGGCGGTCTGCTGGGTGCCGGTGCCGGCGCCCTGATCGGTGGCGCGGCCACGGGCAATGCCACGGGCGCGCTCGTCGGCGGCGCTCTGGGTGCGGCGACGGGTGCAGTTGTGGGCGCGGCGACCACGCCGAACGCCTGCTGGGCGCGCGACGCCTACGGCAATGCCTATCAGGTGCGCTGCCCCTGATTCGACAGGGTCACTTCAAGGTTCGAGACGGGGCGCTTCGGCGCCCCGTCGTTTTTGTGAGCCTCGATGGCTCAGATCTGGGCCAGCAGGGCCTGGGCGGACGAGGCGTCGGCCTTCGAGGGCACGTCCTCGACGTTCAGCACCTTCACCACGCCGTCTTCCACCAGCATGGAATAGCGCTTCGAGCGCAGGCCGAGGCCCACCGCCGACCCGTCGAAGAACAGGTCGAGCGCCTTGGCGAAGTCGCCATTGCCATCGGAGAGGAAGAGCACCTTGCCGTCCGCGCCGGAGGCCTGCTCCCAGGCGCCCATGACGAAGGGGTCGTTCACGGACACCACGGCGATGGTGTCGATGTTCTTGGCCTTGATCTCCTCGGCGCGGGAGACGTAGCCCGGCAGGTGGTTCTTGTGGCAGGTGGGCGTGAAGGCGCCGGGCACCGCGAAGAGAACCACGCGCTTGCCCTTGAAGACCTCATCGGTGGTCTTCGGCACCGGGCCATCGGACGTGGACACGCGGAAGGTGACGTTGGGCAGGCTGTCGCCGACCTGAATGGGCATCTCGAACTCCGCTGGTTGGGCGGCCCCTTTGGAGCGTCGCCGATCTGGCGCCGTCCGGCCGTGCGCCGGAGGCGGGCCGGGCTTGGCCGGCGCAGCGGAGAATAGGTCGTTTTGACCGCAAGGAAAGCGCCAATCGGCGCCTCAGGCGCCGGGAATCGCTGTCGTGGTTTCGATGGCCTTCGCCCCGTCCACAAGCGTCAGCGTCAGCTTGTTGCCGGGCAGCCGCGCATCGGACGGAACGCCGAGCAGCGGCAGGGTGAAGCGCACTGTCTCGCCGGCGGCGGGCTGGCGTTCGGGAATGGGCAGGGCCCAGGTGTCATCCGGCCCCTCCACCAGGAGCACGGCCTCCGCAGAGGCCCGTGCCGTGATGATGAGGCGGGGCGGGGTCGTCCCGGCGTCCCGTTCCACCTTCAGCACTGCCGGCCCACTGCCGGCACCGAAGGGTGTTGCCACCGGAACTTCCGCCCGCGCTTCCGTGAGTGCGGGCGCTTCGGCCTCGGTACCGGGAAGCGGCACGCTGAGACGCGCATCCGCCGGGACGCACAGGGACTGGCAGACGGCGAAATCCAGTGCGAGGTCCAGTTCGGCCGGGTCGGCCGGGTTCTTCAGGCGCACCACGAGCGGCAGGAGCACGCGGCCCTTGTAGCCGATGGACGATCCGCCGGACCCGTCGGGAAAGACATGGGGCGCCGGCCACAGCACGGTGACGTCCGCGACATTCTTCGAGCCGCTCCAGTCGAAGCGCGGCGGCACGCCGCTGTCGCCCGGATAGCGCCAGTAGGTCTTCCAGCCCGGCGCCAGCACCATCTCCAGTCCGGCCTGGACCACCCCATCCTGCGCCGGGCCGGCGATGAGGCGGGTCTGGGCGTTTGGGTCCTGCACCGGCCGGCTCAGCGGCGCGGCCGCCGCCCGCTGCGCCAGCGGCACGGCGGCGGCGAGGGCGGCGGACTGGAGGAGGGCGCGGCGGCTGATCATCATGCCTCTGCGCTATCGCGGAGACCGGCGCATCGTAAAGGCCACGGTGCGCAAATTCCCGTGACGCCAATGACTGGAGGCGCTGGGAGCGAAGGCGCCGGGCGGCTCCGCGGCCGGGTAATCGCTCCGCACCTTGGTGTGAGCGTGCGCAGGGTCCGTTCCCAAACCCGGCGTTGCGAGGTACGCTGACCCGATGATGGCTGACCGCACGATTTCATCACCCCGCGGTCCGGGCGACTTCCTGGACGGGCAGATGCTCATCGCCATGCCCAGCATGCGCGATGAACGTTTCAACCGTGCGCTGGTTTACATCTGCGCCCATTCCGCCGAAGGCGCCATGGGCATCGTGGTGAACCAGCCGGCAACCCATATCGATTTCGGCGACCTGCTGGTGCAGCTGGACGTGGTGCCAGCCACCAAGCGCATCCAGCTCCCGCCGCGCGCGGAGCTGGTGAAGGTGCTGCGCGGCGGCCCGGTGGAGACCGGACGCGGCTTCGTGCTGCACTCGTCGGACTTCTTCCTCGAGAATGCCACGCTGCCGATCGACAACGGCATCTGCCTCACCGCTTCCCTCGACATCCTGAAGGCGATCGCGGGCGGGCAGGGGCCGGAGAGCGCGGTGCTGGCGCTCGGCTATGCGGGATGGGCTCCGGGGCAGCTCGAAACGGAGATCCAGGCGAACGGCTGGCTGCACTGCCCGGCCGACCCGGAACTGATCTTCGGCGAGAGCGTGGACGCCAAATACGATCTCGCACTGCGCAAGCTCGGCGTGCATCCGGGCATGCTGTCCACGGACGCCGGCCACGCCTGAGGGGCGTGACGACGGCCTGAGGGGTTAGGCCCGGCGGCGGGCCTCGGCGGGCGAGGGCTCCAGCAGCGCGCGGCATTCCTCGGCCGTGAGGGGCTCGCCGAACAGCGTGCCCTGACCATATTCGCAGCC
The DNA here is from genome assembly GCF_000010525.1 of Azorhizobium caulinodans ORS 571. GTDB lineage: Bacteria > Pseudomonadota > Alphaproteobacteria > Rhizobiales > Xanthobacteraceae > Azorhizobium > Azorhizobium caulinodans. The sequence goes on from NC_009937.1 coordinate 545,136, forward strand.
GAGCCGGCCGAGTTCGGCCGCTTCCTGCTCCCGCTCCAGCCCTTCCGACATGACCTCGATGCCGAGCTGGTGGGCGAGCTCGATCATGGAGCCGACGATGATCGGCCGCGCCGCCCGCACGGAGCCCTTCACCGTGTTGCGGATGAAGCGGTTGTCGATCTTGATGGCGTCGAACGGCAGGCGGGGCAGATAGGCGAGCGAGGACTGTCCGACGCCGAAATCGTCCATCACCAGGCCGGCGCCGAGATCGCGCATGCGCTGGAGCATCACGGCAGAGTATTCCGGATTCTCCATGGCGAGGGCTTCGGTCACCTCCAGCTTCAGCGAGCCTGGCTCCACCACATTGCGCGCCAGAACCGACTTCAGGTCCTGGATGAGATCGTGCCGCAGCAACTGGCGGGAGGAGACGTTGACCGTCATGAACAGTGGCGGGTCGACCTTGAGGATCCGCTGCCACTGGCCGAGCTGACGGGCGGCCCGCTCCAGCACGAACAGCCCGAGCTCAAGAATGACGCCGGATTCTTCCGCCACGTGCAGGAAGTCCGCCGCCGCCAGTTCGCCGAGGCTCGGGTGCTTCCAGCGCATGAAGGCCTCGAAGCCGCCGATGGCCCGGTCGTGCAGGCGCACCACCGGCTGGTAGCGCACGGTGATCTCGTCCCGCTCCAGCGCCCGCCGCAGGTCGCTTTCCAGCGACGTGCGGTCGATCTTCTGCTGCCGCATGGCGGGCCGGAACACCTCGATGCGGTCGCCGCCGATGCGCTTGGCGAAGAACATGGCGAGTTCGGCATTCTTCAGCACATCCTCGCGCTTGCCGGGATCGGCGCTGGAGAGGACGAGGCCGATGGAGGCGGTGATGAAGATCTCCCGCTCGGCAAAGGAAATGGGCGCGCGCAGCGAGCGGCGCAGCGTGTCCGCGAACGTGGTGATGCGTTCGGGATCGCGCTCGGAGAGCAGGATCAGGCCGAACTGGTCGCCGGAGATGCGGGCAAGCGTGTCCTGCGGCTTCAGGAGCCGCATCAGGCGCCGGGCCACCGTGAGCAGGATGGAATCGCCCACCGCCATGCCCACCGAGACATTGACCTGCTTGAAGCGGTCGATGTCGATGATCATCACCGTCGGGCGGATGCTCTCGTCGGTCTTGGCGAAGGCGAGCGCCTGATCCAGCCGGTCGAGGAAGAGCTCGCGATTGGCGAGGCCGGTGAGATTGTCGCGCACCGCGTCATGCAGCAGACGTTCGGCAGCGATGCGATCGCCGGTCACGTCTGAGAGCACGCCGATGCAGCGCACCACCTCGCCGTCCGCGCCCACCACGGGCCGGGCGCGCAGGTTGAAGGTGAGGTAATGGCCGTCGATGGCGCGCAGGCGGAAATCCTGGTCGATGCGGCCGCGCCGCTGCTCGATGATGCCATCCAGCGTGGCGCGGAAGCGGTCGCGGTCGCCGGGGTGCAGAACCTCCAGCCAGCCGGCGGCTTCCGTCTCCAGCGAGTGGCGCTTGAGGCCGAGGGCCTCTTCCGCCTCCGGCGAGACATAGATGCGGTCGCTGTCCACATCCCAGTCCCAGACGATATAGCCCGAGCCGGCGAGCGCCAGCGCGCGGCGCTCCAGATCGGACGCCGAGCCCTGCACCGCGCCGACGCCGGCAAAGGCGTGCTGCATCACCGTGAAGCCGATGAGCATGACGATGAGCACAAGGCCGCCAGACAAGGCCGGGGCGACGAGATCGTTGGTGACGACGCCGGTGACCGTCATGCCGGCCATCACCACCCACACCACCAGCAGCATCCAGGTGAGGATGATGAGCACCGCCCGGTCATAGCCGTGCTGGGAGAGCCAGATCACCACCAAGAGGCCGGCGACCGCCACCATGGCAAGCGAGAGGCGGGCGATGCCAGCGGCGACCGGCGCATCCAGCAGCGCCACCGCGACGAGGGCGGCGAGGAAGACCAGCCAGCCGGCGGCCACATGCATGTAGCGCACATGCCAGCGGTTGAGGTTCAGATAGGCGAAGAGGAAGACCAGAAGGGTCGCGGTCAGCACCGCCTCGCCGGAAGCCCGCCAGAACTGCTCGGCGATGGGCGAGAGGCCGAACACCTTCGACCAGAAGGAAAAGTCGAGGCCGATATAGCCGAGCACCGCCCAGGCGAGTGCGGCGGCGGCGGGGAACATCACCGAGCCCTTCACCACGAACAGGATGGTGAGGAAGAGGGCGAGGAGGCCGGCGATGCCAATGACGATGCCGTGGTACAGGGTGAAGCTGTTCACCTTGTCCTTGTAGGCGTCCGGCTGCCACAGATAGAGCTGCGGCAGCTTGGGGCCGGCCAGTTCCGCGACGAAGGTGACGGTGGTGCCGGGATCGAGCGTCACGAGGAAAACGTCGGCATCCGGCGCGTTCTGCCGCTCGGGCTTGAAGCCCTGGCTCGGGGTCAGGGACAGGACGCGGCGGTTGCCGAGGTCGGGCCAGAACAGGCCGGAGCCCACCATGCGATAGAAGGGCGCGACGATGAGGCGGTCGACCTGCTCGTCGGTGTTGTTCGAGAGTGCGAAGGCGACCCAGTTGGCATTCGGCTGGCCGTCGCTGGAGCGCACCTCGATGCGGCGCACGATGCCGTCCGTGCCCGGCGCGGTGGAAATCTGGACGCGCTCATTGTCCGTGTGCAGGCGTTCCACCGCCGGCAGCAGGTCCGTCACCTTGGCGTCGAGGCGCACGGCGACGGCATCCACGGCAAAGGCCGAGGGAGCCGCCAGCGACAGGGCGCCCAGCAGGACCAGGCAGAAGGCAAGAAAGGAACGCAACAGCTAGCCTCCGTCCCCGGCCGGCGCCGGGACGAACCGCGATCAGGGGAACACCGCCGGCCGGGACGGGCCCCGCCAGCCGGCGCGTGCTCTAGCCGCAGCGTGCGGCCGGAGCAAGGCATCCGCCGCTGGCATCATAAGGCTTCGCGCCCGCCCTGCCAGCGGCTTTCCACATGACCAAGCGGCACTTCGGCCAGCCGGGGGCGGTTCGTTCACCCGATCGTGAGAACGATCTTGCCGATGTGGGTGCTGCCTTCCATGTGCGCGTGGGCGGCAGCCGCCTCCTTCAGCGGGAAGGTGGCATCGATCAGCGGCTTCACGCTGCCCTTGGCGATGAGCGGCCACACCTTCTCTTCCAGCGCCTGTGCGATGAGGGCCTTGTCGGCCACGGGGCGGGAACGCAGGGTCGAGCCGGTGTGGGTGAGGCGCTTCAGCATGACGCGCATGAAGTCCACCTGGGCCTTCGAGCCCTTCTGGAAGGCGATCTGCACGATGCGCCCATCCACCGCCGCGGCCTCGTAATTGCGGGCGATATAATCGCCGGCCACCATGTCGAGGATGACGTCGGCGCCCTTGCCGCCGGTGGCGCTCTTCACCTCGGCCACGAAGTCCTGGGTGTTGTAGTCGATGGCGAGATCCGCGCCGAGCTTGCGGGCCGCCTCGCACTTCTCCGGCGAGCCCACGGTGACGAAGACCTTCGAACCAAAGGCCTTGGCGAGCTGGATCGCCGTCGTGCCGATGCCGCTGGTGCCGCCATGGACGAGGAGCACTTCGCCCGGCTGCAGGCGGCCGCGGTCGAACACGTTGCTCCAGACCGTGAAGAAGGTTTCCGGCAGGGCCGCGGCCTCAGTGGCGGACAGGCCGTCCGGAATGGGCAGGGCCGTGAGGGCGGAGGTGGTGCAATATTCCGCATAGCCGCCCCCGGTGACGAGGGCGCACACGCGGTCGCCCACCTTGAAGCGCTGCGTCTCCGGGCCCGTCGCGACCACCGTGCCGGCGATCTCGAGACCGGGAATGTCGGAGGCGCCGGCCGGCGGCGGATAGAGGCCCTTCCTCTGCATCACGTCCGGACGATTCACGCCGGCCGCTTTCACCTTCACCAGCAATTCACCCTTCACCGGCTGCGGCACCGGACGCTCGCCCGGCACAAGGGCCTCCGGGCCGCCGGGGGTCGGGATGGTGATGGCGGTCATGGTGGCGGGCAGGGGCGTGGTCATGGCGGCTCCTCGAAAAGGGGAAGGCGAGGGATGATGCCGTGCGCCTGAGGCGCCTTCCGCGCTGGCGCGCGGCGGCTGGCCGGTGGATGTCGGCCTTCGGCGCTCTGGTAACCCATCCGGCCTCGGGTGAAAATGCCGGAGCACCGGATCGCCGGCCCACAGGAGATTTCACATGGATGACGATCGCCCCGCGCCGCCGCCTTCGCCGATCGCGCCGGGCGCGGACGTGAGCCGTCTGTCCGAGCACGAGATCGAGGCCCGCATTGAATTGCTGAAGCAGGAGATCGTCCGGCTGGAGGCGGCGCTGGTGGCCAAGCGCGCGTCGCGCAGTGCCGCCGACGCGGTGTTCAAGCTGTAGCGGAGCCTGCGGCAGGCGCTCCGCGTGGCTTGCGGTCTCGCGCTCGGCCATGCTTTCCTGAAGGCAAGGCGCAGGTTCGGGACTGCGACGTCCGGTTGTGCCCGCCGTGGGTTGGCGCGCCCGGCGTTTCGGGCCTCCTGCGGCGGCAATGGGGCAAGGCTCGGAGTTTCCTGCCCGATTCGTGCCGTCTTGCTGTGGCTGGATTTCTCCAGCAGGCGTGCGTCTGCCACGCCAGGTTGCGGTCATCGTCCGGGGACGCTAGCGCTCGCGCGCTTTGTCCGGGCTTGCGGCGGCCCGGCGGAAAGCCCATGTCGGTGGGTGCGGGGGAAGAGCGTAGCGGCGGCAGTCGTCCGCCGGATGGGAGTTTGTATGACTGCCTCCGCCGAACCTGGGTCCGGGCCATTCGCTGCCCTGTACAGCGACGGTCTCGACCTTGCGGCGCGTCTCAGTGCCTATCTGAGCGGGCCGGGTCGCACCTATTCGGAAGAATTGCCGCTGGCGTCCCGCCTTGCCTATCACGACGAGGCGCGGGAACTCACCACGCTGCTGCTGCAACTGGCAGCCTGGCTGCTGATGGAGCGTGCGGTGGCGGAAGGCGAGATGACCTTCGACCACGCCTATCACGAAGCGGAAACCCTCGAACTGCGCCCCCGGCGCAGCGCTGTCGGCTCCGGCCTGCCGGATGGCCTCAAGGCGCTGCGCGCCGAGGCGGAGCTTCTGCGCCTGCGCGTCGTGGCGCGGGCCGAGCATATCCTTGAGCGCGGCGAGCGCCCGCCGGAGCACCAGAGCGCCGTCCCGGCGCCGCGCTCGGGCACGCCCCGCCTGCGGATCGTCTCCAATTCCGACGACGCCTCGCCTCCCGCGTAACCGGAGGGCTTCCGCTTTCCGCCGTCATTCCCGTTTGCCGTGATCCGGCCCCGCCGGGTGCGACCAAATCGCCCTGCCGCCCGGCTCGGGCAAGGTCTCGGCTGGGGACAGCCTCACGTGGACGTGCGAATGCAAAAAGCCGGGCATCCGATGGATACCCGGCTTTTTTACGCGGCCCGAGGCAGGCTCACACCGGTAAAACCGGCGGATCAGCCCTTCAGGAGGGCGCCGAACTTGTTCTTGAAGCGCGAAACGCGACCGCCGCGGTCGAGCAGCTGCTGGGTGCCGCCGGTCCACGCGGGGTGGGTGCGCGGGTCGATATCGAGCGCCAGGGTGTCGCCCTCCTTGCCGAAGGTCGACCGCGTCGTGTACTCGGTGCCGTCCGTCATCACCACCTTGATGAAGTGATAATCGGGATGGATGTCGCTTTTCATGAGTTGCGTCCTTCTCGCCGCGCCGAGCCAGGGCCCCGCACCGGTATGAATTCGTTTCCTGCCGGAAGTCGCGGGTCTATAGCCGAGAGGCAGCGTTGAGACAAGTCGAGACCTCCCCTTCCGTGGAAGGAAAGCCGGAGAGCGCCCCGCGCGCCCGCCGCAGCCTGCGCCCCCTGGGGCGCATCCTCCCCTATGTGCTGCGGTATCGCACCCGCATCGCGCTGGCGCTGGTGGCCCTCATCCTCGCCGCCGTCGCCACCCTCGCCATGCCGGTGGCGGTGCGGCGGATGATCGACTTCGGCTTCGCCGCTGACCATTCCGGCCTCATCGACCGCTACTTCGCCATGCTGGTGCTGGTGGTGGGCGTGCTGGCCGGCGCCTCCGCCGCCCGCTATTACCTCGTGACGACGCTGGGCGAGCGCGTGGTGGCGGACCTGCGCACCGCCGTCTTTGCCCATCTGACGACGCTGGACGGCGCCTTCTACGACACGTCGCGCGCCGGCGAGATCACCTCGCGCCTTGCCGCCGACACCACGCAGATCAAATCCGCCGTGGGCGCCTCGGCCTCGCAGGCGCTGCGCAATCTGGTGCTGTTCCTCGGCGCGGTGGTGATGATGGTGGTGACGAGCCCGCGCCTCTCCGCGCTGGTGCTGGTCGCGATCCCGATCATCGTGCTGCCGCTCGTCGCGTCCGGGCGGGGGGTGCGCAAGAAGTCCCGCGCCGCGCAGGATGCGCTGGCGGAAGCCTCGGCTTATGCCTCGGAGGCGACCGGCGCCATGCGCGCGCTGCAATCCTCCTCCGCCGAACCCGCCGCCCGCCGGCGTTTCGACCGGGAGGTGGAACTGGCCTTCGAGGCCGCCCAGGGCGCCGTCCGTGCGCGGGCGATTCTGACCGGCATCGGCATCTTCCTCGTCTTTGCGAGCATCGTCGCCATCCTCTGGACCGGCGCCCAGTCGGTCATGTCCGGCACCATGTCGTCCGGCCAGCTCGGCCAGTTCGTGCTCTATGCGGTGCTGGCGGCGAGCGCGCTCGGCGAGCTGTCGCAAGTGTGGGGCGAGGTTTCAGCCGCGGCCGGTGCGGCCGAGCGCATCGGCGAGTTGCTGCGCATCGAACCGGCGGTCAAGGCGCCCCCGCAGCCGAGGACGCTGCCGGCCCGGATCTCGGGCGCCATCCGCTTCGAGAGCGTGCGCTTTGCCTATCCCGCCCGCCCCGACCTGCCGGCGCTCAACGGCATTTCGTTCACCGTGGCCCCCGGCGAGCGGGTGGCCCTCGTCGGCCCCTCCGGTGCCGGCAAGAGCACGGTGTTCCAACTGCTGGAGCGCTTCTACGACCCGCAGGGCGGCCATATCGCCCTTGATGACGTGGACATTGCCGCCTGCGATCCCGTGGCGGTGCGCCGCCAGATGGCCTTCGTGCCGCAGGAAGTGGCGATCTTCGCCGATACGGTGCGCGAGAACATCCGCCTCGCCCGCCCCGAGGCATCGGACGCCGAGGTGGAAGCCGCGGGCCGCGCTGCGCTGGTGGACGAGTTCGTCGTCCGCCTTCCCGAAGGCTGGGACACCAAGGTGGGCGAGCGGGGCGTGACGCTCTCCGGCGGCCAGCGCCAGCGCATCGTGATCGCCCGCGCCATCCTGCGGGCGGCCCCCATCCTGCTGCTGGATGAGGCGACGAGCGCGCTCGATGCCGAAAGCGAAACGCTGGTTCAGACGGCACTGGAGCGTTCCATGGAAGGGCGCACCACACTGGTCATCGCTCACCGCCTCTCCACGGTGCTGTCGGCCGACCGCATCCTCGTGATGGAGGACGGGCGCATCGTCGATCAGGGCACGCATGCGGAACTGGTGGCGAAGGGCGGCCTCTACGCCCGCCTCGCCGCTCTGCAATTCGCGAGTGCCGCCTGAGAGCGGCGCTGGCTTAGGGCGGATCGACATCAGCGCCGGCGGGCAACACCGGGCGCTTCCGCGCTCCGCCGCATGGCGCCCGCTCCACGCCCAGGCCACGTGCCCCCTCCCCCCTTGTGGGGGAGGGACGGGGAGGGGGTAATGCCCTCTCCACTCCACGTGCCCTCAGGCGAACCACGCGGCTTTCGCCGGTCGGGCTCCAGGCGGCGGCCGTTCTATCCCCCTCCCAACCCTCCCCCACAGGGGTGGGGGGCTTTAGGGTGTGCGGGTCGGGCAACCACCATCATGAGCCGGGCTCAGCCGCTATGACCTTCCGCCCTCAAACCTCCGGCGTCCATTCCATCCGCCAGATGGCGCGGCCGGACATCGGGTTGGTGCTGGCGGAGGTGATGCGCAGACCCTGCTTCTCGTAGAACGCGACGGCCCGGCCGTTGTCCTGGTTGACATCGAGCACGATGCCGCCGGGCGAAAGCTCCCGCGCCGCCGTCATCAGCGCCTCGGCAGCGCCCGTGCCGCGCTGGGCGGGGGCGACCGCCAGTTGGTCGAGATAGCGCGTGGTGGGGTGGATGATGACGAAGCCCACCGGCGTGCCATCCCGCGTTTCCGCCACCGGCACCTGCGCGCCGTCGGCCCGGAGCTTGGCGAAATGGTCGAGGAACCAGGGCCGCCGCGCCTCGAAATCGATGTCCGGCATGGTGGCGGCCCAGGTGGCGACCCAGAGATCGGCCAGCGCCGCCATGTCGCCCTCCGCGAAGGGGCGGATGCGGAAGGACGGCTTGGGCGTGTGGTCGCTCACCGCTCGGTCAGCTTCAGCTCAATGCGGCGGTTGCGCGCCATGGACTCGTCCGAGGTGCCGGTGTCGATGGGCTGGTATTCGCCGAAGCCTGCCGCGATGAGGTGGCGGGGCTGTACGCCCTTGGAGATGAGATACTGCGCCACCGCGATGGCGCGGGCGGCGGAGAGTTCCCAGTTGGAGGGGAACTGGGGGGTCGAGATGGGCCGGCTGTCTGTGTGGCCGTCGATGCGCAGCGCCCAGTTGATGTCCGGCGGGATCTGCCGCTCCAGCTCAAGGATGGCGGAGGCGAGCTTGTCCAGCTCCGCCAGCGCCTCGGGCCGGGGCGTGGCCGATCCGCGGTCGAAGAAGACCTCCGACTGGAAGACGAAGCGGTCGCCGACGATGCGGATGTCCGGCCGGTTGCCGAGGATGTCGCGCAGGCGGCCGAAGAATTCGGAGCGGAAGCGGCTCAGCTCCTGCACGCGCTGGGCCAGCGCCACGTTCAGCCGCTTGCCGAGATCGGCGATCTTGGTCTGGCTTTCCTGATCGCGCTTCTCGGAGACGTTCAGCGCCTCCTCCAGCGCCGCCATCTGCCGTCGAAGGGCGGCGATCTGCTGGTTCAGCAGCTCGATCTGGGCGAGCGCCCGGCTCGCGACATCCTTCTGCATGTCCACTTCGCGGGCGAGGGCCGCCTCGCGGGAGGGATCGGGTCCGGTGGGCGCGGGGCCGGCGGCGGCCTTCAGGCGGTCGCGCTCGGCCTCGGTGGCCTGAAGGCTGGCGCGCAAGGCGGCAAGCTCGCTGTCCTGGCTCTGGCCGGTGGCCCGTTCCAGCGAGAGCAGTTCGGTCAGCTGCCGGATCTGCGCCTGCAGGCGCTGGAGCACGTTCTCCTTGCCGGAAATGTCCTGCGACAGGAAGAACTGCGTGACCATGAAGACCGAGAGCAGGAAGACGAAGACCAGCAGCAGCGTGGACAGGGCGTCCACGAAGCCCGGCCAGTAATCAACCTGACGGTCGCGCCCGCGCCGGCCGAGGGCCATGTCAGCCTCTCCCCGAGCCGGCGTCTTCCGGCACGTTCAGCGCCCGCTCCAGCCGCTCGATCACCCGGCGGATGTCCGCCTGCTGGGCGCCCTGGCTCTCCACGAGTTGCTTCAGCACCGCCTGCTCGGTGCGCATGTGGGTGACGAGGCCCTGAAGGCTTTCGGCCAGATGCGCGACGGCAGTGGTGACGCGCTGGGAGCCTGCTTCCGTCATGGTGCGCTCCAGCCGGCCCATGGCCTCCACCAGCGGGTCGAGATCGATGGGGGCGGGGGGCGGCAGAAGCTGGGCCACCGGGCGGGTGTCGATGGCCTCGCGGTCCATGGGCACGGGCCGGACTTCGGGCGCGCGGCTCGGGACTTCCGCGTCGAGGTCGCGCACCGTGGTGGACAGCCAGTCCTCAAGGTCGGTGTAGAAGCGGTTCTGCGCCTGTCCGGCCTGAAGGTCGAGGAAGCCCAACACCAGCGATCCGGCAAGACCGAACAGCGAGGACGAGAATGAGATGCCCATGCCGGCCAGCGGCGCTGAGAGGCCGGACTTCATCTCCTCCAGCATGGAGGCGCTGTCGCCGCCGCCTTGCAGCGAGCCGATGACGCCGCCGATGGAGCTGACCGTTTCCAGAAGGCCCCAGAAGGTGCCGAGCAGGCCGAGGAAGACGAGAAGGCCGGTGAGATAGCGCGCCGTGTCGCGGGCTTCATCGAGGCGCGTGCCGATCGAATCGAGGATCGAGCGCATGGTCGACTGGGAGATCGCCATGCGGCCCATGCGGTCGCCCAGCAGCGCGGCCATGGGGGCAAGGAGGGTCGGCGCGCGGGAGACGGCAAGGCCGGGATCGGCGAGGCGGAAGGAATTCACCCATTCCACCTCCGGGAACAGGCGCGAGACCTGCCGGATGGCGAGGATGATGCCGATGGCCAGCACGCCGAAGATGACGCCGTTGAGCCCCGGATTGTTCATGAAGGCGGCGGCGATCTGCTTGTAGAGCACGGCCGCCAGTGCCGCGCACAGAAGCAAAAACACGATGATCCGCACCAGGAAGATGCGAGGGGACGAAACTTTCAAGAAAGGATCGACGGCCCGCGTCATGCTCGCTCCCGCAACTCTTCCCCGCGATTCGGACTATGGCATACCAACGCGCAAAGGGAACCGGATGACAGCGCCATGTGCCATCCGGAGCCAAAATTGTAGCAATTATGAGGACCGGCGCAGCCTCAGGAGGTAGATCGCAGCCGCCGCAATCGGTCGCGCGGGCTCAGGCCTTCTTGAGCAGGCGGAAGAGATCTTCCCGCATGTCCGCATTACCGGCGATGATGTGGCCGTTCTCAAGGCTCTTGTCGTGGCCGTCGAGGTCGGTCACCGAGCCACCCGCCTCGCGGATGAGGATCATGCCGGCGGCCATGTCCCAGGAGGACAGGTCGCGTTCCCAGAAGGCATCGAAGCGGCCCGCCGCCACCCAGGCAAGGTCAAGGGCCGCAGCGCCGGTGCGGCGCACGCCGGCCACCTGGCCCTGCACGAGGGCGAGTTCGCGCTGGAACTTGTTATGGTCGCCGCGCCCGAGGTGCGGAATACCGCAGCCCACCACGCAGTCGGCGAGCTTACGGCGGGCGGCGACGCGCAGGCGCCGGTCGTTGAGATAGGCGCCCTGGCCCTTCTCGGCGACGTAGAGCTCATCGGTGACCGGATTGAAGATCACGCCCGCGAACGGCACGCCGTTGCGCACCAGCGCCACCGAGATGGCGAACAGGGGAATGCCGTGCAGGAAGTTCGTCGTGCCGTCGAGCGGGTCGATGACCCATTCATTGGCCTCGTCCTGCCCCTCGACCTTGCCGCGCTCCTCCATGGTGAAGCCGTAGCCCGGACGGGCGCGGGAGAGTTCGGCATAGAGCGTCTCTTCGGCCTTGCGGTCGGCGGAGGAGACGAAATTGGCCGGGCCCTTCAGCGAGACCTGCAGGTTCTCCACCTCGCCAAAGTCGCGGGCGAGGTTCCGGCCCGCCTTGCGGACGGCCTGGACCATGACGGTGATGAGCGGAGAACGGATCATGGCTGGGTGTTTCCTGGCAGGCCCTGTGCAGCCAGGGCGCGGCTGCCGGCAAATCGAAAAGGGGAGCGTCCGTGTGCCCCCCTCTCATGGCAACGTCAAGACCGCGATTCGCCCATCCATTTGTGGGCCAGCGCCGTGGCCTTCTGCTGCTCTTCCGGCGTGAGCTTGGCAACGAAGTCGTCGAGATAAGGATCTCCAAGGCCTTGCGCCTTGGAAAGCATGTGCCACGCGGCGGCGCGGACCTTGTCCTGCGGCGCGCCGCGACCGGCGGAGAGGACACGCGCATAGCGGTTCTGCGCGATTGCATTGCCGGCGAGCGCCGCCTTCTTAAACAGGGCTGCGGCCTTGGCCTCGTCCTTGGGCACGCCGTCGCCGTTGAAGATGGCGATGGCATATTCCACCTGCGCCGTCACATGGTCCTGCGCGGCGGCGGCGGCCAGCATCTTCAGGGCGGCATCCTTGTCCGCCGGCACGCCATTACCCTGGCGCAGCAGCACCGAGAGCGCGTATTGCGCATCCGCCACCTGCGCGTCGGCGGCCTGCCGGAACCACTTGGCGGCGAGTGTGAAGTCCTGCGGCATGGCCTCGCCCTGGAGATAGAGCAGGCCGAGATTGTAGGCGGCCGAGGCGTTGCCCTTCTTCGCGGCAACTTCCAGCAACTGCGCGGCCTTCTTGAGGTCGCGGGGGATGCCGTCGCCCATGAGGTTCATCATGGCGAGCGAGAAGGCGGCCTGCTCGGAGCCGTGGTCGATGGCCTTTTGATACCATTCCACCGCCTTGGCCGGGCTGCGCGGCACGCCGGAGCCCTGCGCATAGATCTCGCCCAGCAGCGTCTCGGCGGCGGCATCCGGGCCGGCGGCGGCGCGGGCGGAGGCTTCCTTGTAGGCGGCGAGATAGAGGCCGCGCTGGTAGGCGCCATAAGCGGCGTCTTCCGGCTGGCTGCTCACCGGAGCCTTGGGGGCCGCGGGTTTCGCCGCCGGCTTGGCAGCGGGCTTCTGGGCGGGCTTCGGATCCTGGGCCGCCGCCGGCAAGGCGAGGGCGACACTGAGGGCGGAGGCCGCCGCAATGCCAAGCAGCGGGCGCAGGAGACGAAGCACGCGATCCATCATGCGTTTTCCACTCAGGCCTTGGGCGTGGCGTCGGCCACGGTGCGGTCCACGGCGGCGACGGCGCGCTCCACGTCCGCAACGAGTGCGGGACCATCCGGACCGGCGGGCACGGCCGCCAGCGCCACGAAATCGGCGCCCGCCACCGCAATGGCGCGGGCATCCTCCACCGTGGTCGCCACGCCCACGCACGGCACCTCGAAGACTTCCGCCCACCAGCTCACCAGTTCGACCACCGGCTCGATGGGGCCGCTGCCGTCCCGCGCGCCGAACAGCACGTAATCCGCGCCCGCTTCGCCCGCTTCCATCGCTTCGTGCCGGCCTTCGAGGCCGATGCCGGCGATGCCGCCGGGCTTGACTGCCGGCAGGGCGCGCTTGAGCGCGGCGTAGCTGCCGAGGTGAACGCCGTCGGCGCCGATGTCGGAGGCCAGCTCCACCCGGTCGGCCAGAAGGAAGGCGACGCCCGCGGCCTGCGTCGCGGTGCAGAGCTCCGAGAGTTGGGCCTTGGCCGCGGTTTCATCCCCGGCGGGGGTCGTGACGATCACCGCTGCGACATCGCCCGCGCCCATGCAGGCGATGGCTTCCGCCGCCGACAGGGTGGGCGGAAGCACGAGCATGAGGCGGCAGCGGGGGATTTCCGGTTCTGTGGGCATGATGACGGGTTCGGCCAGAAAGCAGGCGAAAGAGGGGCACCCGGCCCTTTCGGATGCCGGGCCTGATGGCATCAGGCTCTAGGCGGGCCGGGGGGAGAACGCAAGAGCCCGCCGGTCCCTCGCGGGACGGCGGGCTCTCTCAACGCGGATAAAGGCGCAAGGGGCCGATCAGGCGGCCTTCTTGGCTTCCTGCTCGGCGCTCCAGCGGCCCAGCGCCGCCAGCGAGTTCATGCGGGCGCGGTGCGTGAAGGCGGCCTGCGCGGCGGCCACGTTCTCGGCCTTGCCGGACCACGCCTTCTGCGGCGCGGCCTGGAGGGCGCGGCCGTAGGAATAGGTGAGCTTCCACGGCAGGTTGCCGAGCTTCACCATGGCGTCGAGGTGGGCGGTGGCGTCCTCGTCCGACTGGCCGCCGGAGAGGAAGGCGATGCCAGGCACCGCCGCCGGGACGGTGGCCTTCAGCACGCGCACGGTCTGCTCGGCCACCTGGGCGACGGAGGCCTGGGTGCGGGCCTTCTTGCCGGGGACGACCATGTTCGGCTTCAGCACCATGCCCTCAAGGGCGACGCGCTGCTGGTAGAGCTCGCCGAACACCACGCGCAGGACGTATTCCGTCACTTCGTAGCAGCGCTCGATGCCGTGGTCGCCGTCCATGAGCACTTCCGGCTCGACGATCGGGACGATGTTGGCTTCCTGGCACAGGGCCGCATAGCGGGCCAGGGCGTGCGCGTTGGCGGCAACGGCACCGGGGGTGGGGATACCGGCGCCGATATCGATCACCGCGCGCCACTTCGCGAAGCGGGCGCCGAGGTCGTAATACTCCTTCAGGCGGCCGGCGAGGCCGTCGAGGCCTTCCGTGATGGTCTCGCCCGGGAACAGCGCCATGGGCTTGGCACCGGCGTCCACCTTGATGCCGGGGATGGAGCCGGCCTGCTGGATGAGGCTGACGAGCGGGGTGCCGTCCTTGGCCTTCTGGCGCAGGGTCTCGTCGAACAGGATGACGCCGGAGATGTACTCCTTCATCGCCTCGTCCGAACGGAACAGCAACTCGCGGTAATCGCGACGGTTTTCCTCGGTGGACTCGACACCGATGGCGTCGAACCGCTTCTTGATCGTGCTGGTGCTCTCGTCAGCGGCAAGAATGCCCTTGCCGTCGGACACCATCTTCTGCGCGATCGTCTCGAGTTCAGCGTTCATGGTCTGCCTATCCCCTTGGAGCCGCCCCTGCGGCTGATGCCTGCACTTTATGGGTTGAGTATAACACCGAGGTCTCAGCGCCGCAGCGCTTCGACCCCCGGCAACTGCTTGCCTTCCAGCCATTCCAGGAAGGCACCGCCGGCGGTGGAGACATAGGAGAAGTCCCCGGCCGCGCCGGCATGGTTGAGCGCCGCCACCGTGTCGCCGCCACCCGCGACGGACAGCAGCGCGCCGGCCTTGGTGGCCTCCGCCACGGCCTTCGCCACGGCAACCGTCGCGGCGTCGAAGGGCGGCAGCTCGAAGGCGCCGAACGGGCCGTTCCAGACCACGGTCTTCGCGCCCTTCAGCTTCTCCCTCACCAGCGCCACGGTGGCCGGGCCGGCATCGAGGATCATCTCGTCCTCGGCCACCTGGTCCACCGGCACCACGCGGTGATCCGCATGGGCGGCGAAGGTCTTGGTGACGACCGCGTCCACCGGCAGCACGATCTCGCAGCCATGGCTGGCGGCGGTGGCGATGATCTGGCGGGCGGTGTCGGCGAGGTCGTGCTCGCACAGCGACTTGCCCACCTTCACGCCCTTGGCGGCGAGGAAGGTGTTGGCCATGCCGCCGCCGATGACGAGGATGTCCACCTTGGCGGTGAGATTGCCGAGGAGTTCGAGCTTGCTCGACACCTTGGCGCCGCCGACCACGGCCAGAACCGGCCGCTGCGGAGCCTCGAGGGCCTTGGCGAGCGCCTCCAGCTCCTTCTGCATGCTGCGGCCGGCGAAGGCGGGCAGCTTGTGCGCCAGCCCCTCGGTGGAGGCATGGGCGCGGTGGGCCGCCGAGAAGGCGTCGTTCACATAGATATCGCCGAGGGCCGCGAGCTGCTGGACGAAATCGGCGGCGTTCTTCTCCTCGCCCGCGTGGAAGCGGGTGTTCTCCAGAACCAGGACGGCGCCGGGGGCGAGGGTGGAGACGGCGGCCTCGGCATCCGAGCCGATGCAGTCGCCGGCGAACGCCACGGGGGCGCCGAGGCGCTCCCCGACGGCAGCCGCGACCGGGGCGAGCGACTGGCTCGCGTCCCGGCCTTTCGGGCGTCCGAAGTGGGAGAGCAGGATGGCCTTTCCGCCCTTCTCCGTGATGGCGCGGATGGTGGGCAGGATGGCCTGGATGCGGGTGTCGTCGGTGACGCGGCCTTCGTCCATGGGGACGTTGAGGTCGACACGGACGAGGACCCGCTTGCCGGCGAGGTCCGCCTCATCGAGGGTGCGGAAAGTCGGCATGATGCTGCTCTCCCTCGCTTTAACCGATCAACCGAGCTTCGCCAGGGCGACGGCGGTGTCGGACATGCGGTTGGAGAAGCCCCACTCGTTGTCATACCAGGACATGACGCGCACCAGCGTGCCGTCCATGACCTTGGTCTGGTCCATGTGGAAGGTGGACGAGTGCGGGTCGTGGTTGAAGTCGATGGAGACGTTCGGCTCCGTCGTGTAGCCGAGCACGCCCTTCAGCGGGCCGTCCGCCGCCGCCTTGATGGCGGCATTGATCTCTTCGACCGTCGTGGCGCGCTTGGCGACGAACTTGAGGTCGATGACCGAGACGTTCGGGGTCGGCACGCGGATGGAGACGCCGTCCAGCTTGCCCTTCAGCTCGGGCAGCACGAGGCCGACGGCCTTGGCCGCGCCGGTGGAGGTCGGGATCATGGAGAGGGCGGCAGCGCGGGCGCGGTAGAGATCCTTGTGCACCTGATCCAGCGAGGGCTGGTCGTTGGTGTAGGAGTGCACGGTGGTCATGAAGCCGTGGACGATGCCAACGGCGTCGTTGAGCACCTTGGCCACCGGGGCGAGGCAGTTGGTGGTGCAGGAGGCGTTGGAGACCACCGTGTGCTCGGGCTTCAGGAGCTGGTGGTTCACGCCATAGACCACCGTGAGGTCGGCGCCGTCGGCGGGGGCCGATACCAGCACGCGCTTGGCGCCGGCGGTGAGATGGGCTGCGGCCTTGTCACGGGCGGTGAAGATGCCCGTGCACTCCATGGCGATGTCCACGCCCAGCTCCTTGTGGGGCAGGGTGGACGGATCCTTGATGGCGGTGACCTTGATGGGGCCCTGGCCGACGTCGATGGTGTCGCCGTTCACCACCACCTTGGCCGGGAAGCGGCCGTGCACGCTGTCGTAGCGCAGCAGGTGGGCATTGGTCTCGACCGGGGCGAGGTCGTTGATGGCCACCACCTGGATGTCGGTGCGGCCGGATTCGATGATGGCGCGCAGCACGTTGCGCCCGATGCGACCGAACCCGTTGATGGCCACCTTCACCGTCATAGCTTCATCCTCCATGCGCCGGCCCTCAAGACCGGCTTGAGCGAACGCGTGCCGCCTTCTCCGGCGGCAATTCGTATGGCGCATGGGCCCGTAGGCCGCACGCGCTCTCCCCTTGCCAGAGCAGGATCGCGGCCGCCGGGAGCGGACCGCAGGTCCGCCGTCAGCTCTGCCGCAGCTGTTCCAGCGCGGCAGCCACCACCGCCTGGGGCGTAATGCCGAAATGCTTGTAGAGTTCCTTGGCCGGCGCGCTGGCGCCGAACGAGGTCATGCCCACGAAGGCGGCATCCGAGCCGATGATGCTGTCCCAGCCCATGCGGATGGCGGCCTCGATGCCGACCTTGGCCGGGGCCTTGCCGATGACGGCGCGGCGCTCGGCCAGCGGGCGGGCGAGGAAGAGCTCGAAGGACGGAACGGAGACCACGCGGGTGGGCACGCCTTCGCTTTCGAGCAGCGCGCGGGCTTCCACAGCGAGGGACAGTTCCGAGCCGGTGGCGAACAGGGAGACCTGCGCCTCGCCGCTGGCGGCCAGCAGCTCATAGGCGCCGCCGGCGGACTTGTTCTCGCCGTCCGCGTCCTTGCGCAGGAGCGGCAGGTTCTGGCGCGAGAGGATGAGGCAGCTCGGCCGGTCCTTCGCCTCAAGGGCGATCTGCCAGCACTCGGCGGTTTCCACCGTGTCCGCGGGGCGCAGCACGAGGGTGTTGGGAATGGCGCGCAGGGCGGCCAGATGCTCCACCGGCTGGTGGGTGGGGCCGTCCTCGCCGAGGCCGATGGAATCGTGGGTCAGCACATGGATGACCCGCTCGCCCATGAGCGCGGCGAGGCGGATGGCCGGGCGCGAATAATCGGCGAAGGCGAGGAAGGTGCCGCTATAGGGGATGAAGCCGCCATGGAGCGCGATGCCGTTCATCGCCGCCGCCATGCCGTGCTCGCGCACGCCCCAGTGCACGAAATCGCCGGAGAAGTCGGTCGGGGTGACGGATTTCTGGCCCTTGGCGCGGGTGTTGTTGGAGCCGGTGAGGTCGGCGGAGCCGCCGAGCATCTCGGGCACCGCCTTGGTGAGCGTGTCGAGCACGATCTCCGAGGACTTGCGCGTGGCAACCGCGCCGCCATCGGCGACCGCCTTCGCCTTCACGGCGGCGATGGCTTCCTTGAGGGCGGCTACAGGCAGTTCGCCGGCCATGCGGCGGTTGAACTCGGCGCGGGTCGCCTCGGGCAGGGCGTCGAAGCGGGCCTGCCAGGCGGCGCGGGCTTCGGCGCCCTTGCGGCCGGCGGCGCGCCAGGCGTCCAACGCATCGGCGGGGATCTCGAACGGGCCGGCTTCCCAGCCCAGCGCCTTGCGGGTGGCCTCGATCTCGGCGGCACCCAGCGGCGAGCCGTGCACCTTCTCCGAGCCCGCCTTGGCCGGCGAACCGAAGCCGATGGTGGTGCGGCACGCGATCAGGGTCGGCTTTTCGGAGGCATAAGCCGTGTTGAGCGCGGCGAGGAGGGCGACCGGATCGTGCCCGTCCACCGCCAGCGTGTTCCAGCCGGAGGCGGCGAAGCGCGCCTGCTGGTCGGTGGAGACGGAGATGGAGGTGGGGCCGTCGATGGAGATGCGGTTGTCGTCCCACAGCACCGTCAGCTTGGCGAGCTTCAGGTGGCCGGCGATATCGATGGCCTCCTGCGAGATGCCTTCCATCAGGTCGCCGTCGGAGGCGATGACGACGGTGCGGTGATCGACGATCTCGCTACCGAAGCGGGCGGCCATCAGGCGCTCGGCCATGGCAAAGCCAACCGCGGTGGAGATGCCCTGGCCGAGCGGGCCGGTCGTGGTCTCGATGCCGGGGGTGACGAAATTCTCGGGATGGCCGGGGGTCAGCGAGCCGAGCTGACGGAAGCGGCGGATCTCGTCCATGCTCACGGCGTCATAGCCGAGCAGATGAAGCAGGCCGTAGAGCAGCATCGAGCCGTGGCCGGCTGAGAGGATGAAGCGGTCGCGGTCCGGCCACTTGGGGGCCGTCGCATCGAACTTCAGCTTTTCCGTGAACAGCACGGTCGCCATGTCGGCCGCGCCCATGGGCAGGCCCGGATGTCCGGAATTGGCGGCCTCCACCGCATCGATGGCCAGGAACCGGATGGCGTTGGCCAGGCGGTTGTGGAGTTCGCGGCTGGACATGAAAAGCGGTCTCCGGCGCGCGGCGCGCCATTTCAAAGATCGGTCAGGCGGAGGGTTCACCTCGCGGCGGCACTGATACCAGCGCGCCACCGGCTGTCAAACGCAGCGTTGGGGCAAGGTCAAGGCAAACCGGCGCCGTTGGGCCGCGATTTGTCATCGCAGCTACACGTTCCCTGCATAGGTGCCCAGCGCGCGGCCATGCCCAAGCCCGAGGCAGCCGGAAGTGGCTGGGCTTCCGCTAGGGCGACTGGATCTTCTTGGCGACGAGGAGCGCCTTCAGCGTCTGGGGATTGCTCTCCCACTGGATATCCGCGATCCGCCACCGCCCGCCGACCTTCGTGAGCTTGAAGGTGACGGTCTTCTTCTCCTCGAAATTCTCGAACTCTGCGGTGACCGTCGCACTGGTCGAGGTCTGCGCCTTGAGGCTGGTCGTCACCGCCTTGATCTCGAAATCCTGGCCTTCGATGAAGGGATCGAAATTCAGCTTCGGATCGGAGGCCTTGGCATCGGCGATGACGAGCTTGGCCAGCGCGGGATCGAAATAGGCGTTGGCGACGGTTGGGTCGGTGAAGTCGAAGCCGACCACCGTGTCCGGGGCCGTATCGAGATAATGGGCGTAGAGATCGCGGATGAGCGTCTCCGGTGAGGGAGCGGCGGCGGGCTTCGCCGCCTGCGGGGCCGCATGGGCGCGCGGGGCGGAGCCCATCAGCCCGCCCGCGAGGGTGGCAGCGACCACGACTGTCCAGAACCACGCAGCGCGCATCAGCCCTTCTCCCGTCGGCCGGTTCCTCAAGCGTGAGCCTTGCCGGTTCCTGACCGCCATACCGCGCCCGCCCGCAGGACCGCAAGAATCCCTTCATTCTCTTTTGGGTTGACGACACGCAACCCATGGCCCTTGTCGCGCCGACTCGGTTAATATCCCGCGTTATGTATGCGCTGAAGCACCGTCCCCCCGAGCTTGGCCCCATCGAGGCGGCAACCCAGCGCCTCCACGCGGCGCTCGACCGCTTGTCCGATTCGCTCGACCGGCGGCGGGAGACGGAGCGCCATCAGGAGGCGTTGCAGGCGCAGCTCCATGCGCTGGGCAACGACCGGGCGCGGCTCGCCGCCGAACTCGACGCGACCCGCGCCGAGGCGGCCCAGGTGGCGGAAGCCAGCCGCGAGATCGGCCGGCGTCTCGATGTTGCCATGACCACGATTCGCGACGTGCTCGCGACCCACGGCGGCTGAAGGAGCGGGCGGCCCCATGGCGCATGTGAGTGTCACCATCGCCGGACGCTATTATCGCATGGCGTGCGATGAAGGGCAGGAGGAGCATCTCATGCGCCTCGGCCGGGACATCGACGCCCGCATCAATCAGCTCCGCGGCACCTTCGGGGAGATCGGCGACCAGCGCCTTACCGTCATGGCCGCCATCACCATTTCCGACGAACTGGCCGAAGCCCGCGCCCGCATCCGCGCGCTGGAGAGCGACCTTGAAGGCCAGCGGGACGCCCGCGCCTCCGCCCTTGCCCGCCTCGAGGCCGGCGAGGAGGCGGTGGCCCGCACCATCGACGAGGTGGCCGAGCGCATCGAGCAACTCGCGAGCGACCTTGCCCCGCGCGAAAAATCCGCGGTGGGCATGGGCTGAGGCGTCCGCCTCAGGAGCGTTCCGGAGCGGCTCGAAAGCGTGATGCCGCTCGCCCGTTCAGGTCGACCCTCACTTTCGCGAAACCGCACACACTTCTGGGGAATGGCCCTAGCGCCGGGGAGGAGAAGCTCCTACATTCGGTCGGCGGGGCTGCGGGGTTCGTTAGGAACTTTTCCCCGGGGCCTTATCGATCCTTAAGGGAGCTGTTCCTGACCTCGCCCCTGGGCTTGGACAAACGGCGCCCACCTACGTTGTAGGTTTCCCGGGATCGACCTCCGACGGCTTTTGCGGCTCCGCACGTGACCCTTTCTTCTCCCACCACCTTCCGATCCGAGAAGGCCCGCCTGCGGGCCGAAGCGCTGCTGCGGCGCGCCGATATGGGCGCCGAACGTCGCGCCGCCGCTTCCGACGCGGCCGCGCGGCATGCGCTCATGGCGCTGGGATCGGTCGCCGGCCGCACGGTCGCCCTGTTCGCCCCCTTCCGCGACGAGATCGATACCGGCCCGCTGGCGCGCAAGCTGCGGGACGCGGGTGCCCGGCTCGCCCTGCCGGTGGTGATAGGGCGCGACCGGCCGCTGATCTTCCGCCTGTGGGACGAAAACGACCTGCTGGAACCGGCGGGGGCCTATGGCATTCCAACTCCGGGAGCGCAGGCGCCGCAGGTGACGCCCGACGATCTCATGGTGCCGCTCGCGGTCTTCGACCGGGCGGGCGCGCGCATCGGTTACGGGGCCGGCTTTTACGACCGCACGCTTGCGCTGCTGCGGCGGGAAAAGCCGATCCGGGCCTTCGGTCTTGCGTTCGCCTGCCAGGAAACCGATCACGTTCCCGCTGAACCCCATGACGAACCGCTCGATGGGATGGTAACGGAAGCCGGTGTCCTTTTCCTTGGCGGGTCTGATGCGGATTCTCTTTCTCGGTGACGTGGTTGGCCGGACCGGCCGCGACGTGGTGACAAGCCGGTTGCCCGGTCTCGTTCAGGACTGGAAGCTCGATCTCGTCGTGGTCAATGGCGAGAACGCCGCCGGCGGCTTCGGCATCACCGAGGCCATCTATAACGAGATCCGAACCGCCGGCGCCGACGCGGTGACGCTCGGCAACCACGCTTTCGACCAGCGCGAGGCCCTGGTCTTCATCGAGCGGGCGGACGCGCTGGTGCGTCCCATCAACTATCCGCCCGGCACGCCGGGACGGGGCGCCGCCATGATCGAGACGCGCGGCGGGGCGCGGGTGCTGGTGGCGAACGTGATGGGCCGTGCCTTCATGGACCCGCTGGACGATCCCTTCGCCGCCATCGACCGGGCGCTGGACGGTGTGGACCTCGGCCGGGTGGTGGACGCCATCGTGGTGGACTTCCACGCCGAGACCACCAGCGAGAAGCAGGCCTTCGGCCATTATTGCGATGGGCGGGTGAGCCTCGTGGTGGGCACCCACACGCATGTGCCCACCGCCGACCATCGCATCCTGCCCGGCGGCACGGCCTATCTGACGGACGCCGGCATGTGCGGGAGCTATGACGGCGTGATCGGCATGGACAAGGACGAGCCGCTGCGGCGCTTCACGCGCAAGATCGGCGCCGGCCGCTTCGAGCCGGCGGCCGGTCCCGCCTCGCTCTGCGGCTTTGCGGTGGAGACGGACCCGGCCACCGGCCTCGCCGTGAAGGCGGCCCCGGTGCGCCTCGGCGGCGATCTCAGCGAGGCACGCCCGGCTTTCTGGGAGGCGTGATGCGGCGCGGCATGGGGCTTTCTTGCTCTTTGCCGCCTCCACGACCTATAAGGCGCGGCACAGTGGATTGGCATCACGCCGGGCGGCGCTCGGTCGATTCCGGGGCGATGGCTCCGGCATCACCAGCGGCGGACGGGCCGGCCCCCACGCTCCGGAGCGAGCGTGGCGCGGCGGCGCGACCCTGCTTCGGGCGCGCGGGCGTGAGAGAGTTTCAAGGATCTGGAGGCGGCCATGGCCGGACATTCACAATTCAAGAACATCATGCACCGCAAGGGACGGCAGGACGCGGTGCGTTCCAAGCTGTTCTCCAAGCTGGCGCGCGAAATCACCGTGGCCGCCAAGATGGGCCTGCCCGATCCGAACATGAACGCGCGCCTGCGCGCCGCCATCCTCGCGGCGCGCGCCGAGAACATGCCCAAGGACAACATCGAGCGCGCCATCAAGAAGGCGTCCGGTGCGGACATGGAGAATTATGACGAGATCCGTTACGAGGGCTACGGTCCCGGCGGCGTCGCCGTCATCGTCGAGGCGCTGACCGACAACCGCAACCGCACCGCCTCCGAAGTGCGCTCCTATTTCACCAAGTCCGGCGGCAACCTCGCCGAGACGGGCGCGGTGTCCTTCATGTTCGACCGCCTCGGCGCCATCGAGTTCGATGCGGCCAAGGTGAATGCGGACGACCTGCTGGAAGCCGCCATCGAGGCGGGCGCGGACGACGTGAACTCCTCCGAGGAGACGCACGAGGTGGTCTGCGCGGTGGAGAGCCTCGCGGAAGTGCAGAAGGCGCTGGAAGCCAAGTTCGGCGAGCCGCGCAAGGCGGGCCTCGTGTGGCGGCCGCAGAACACCATCGCGGTGGATGACGAGACCGGCGAGAAGCTGATGCGTCTCGTGGAGACGCTGGAAGACAACGATGACGTCCAGAACGTCACCGCCAATTTCGAGCTGTCCGAAGCCCTGATGGCCAAGCTCAGCGCCTGAGGCGTGGGAGGCGCTGCCTCCCTTTCCCGTTCGGAGACAAAAAAACCCGGCCACGCGGCCGGGTTTCTTTTTGGGCTGGTGGAGTGTTCAGGCCGCGGCGGCGAGACGGTCGGCGGTCTCGCGCAGCTCGGCGATGGCAGCCTCGATCTCGGTGCGCTGACGCTCGAGCTGGCCGAGCTGGGTCAGGCAGCGGTCACGGGTCAGGGCGAGGTCGCTGCCGCTCTGGCCCTCGTGGGCGGCGACCAGGGCGCGGATCTCGGCAAGGGTGAAGCCGAGGCGCTTGCCCTTCAGGATAACGGTGAGGCGCTCGCGGTCCGCCGGAGAGTAGAGGCGGGCAAGGCCTTCGCGACGCGGAGAGAGGAGGCCCTTGTCTTCATAGAAGCGCAGGGCACGCAGGGTGATGCCGAACTCGCGGGCCAGATCGCCGATCGTATAGACGTCCTCGGCAGCATAGGTCCGGCCGGGAACGGAAACCTGGCTGCGCGCATCGAAATTGGAAACGTCCATTGCACTCTCCGTCAGTTGCGTCACGCCCGGCAGTGCGATGGCTCAGAGAGCGGAAAGCGCATTCCGTGCCGGGCTTCAATGTGCACCCCGGCATGATGGGTAAGCCGATCTGTCCCGCTACGGGAGCTATTTGCAGGCTCCGTAAGGGAAAGTAACCGTTACGCGCTCAGTCTTTTCAACGATTAATGCTCCGTTTACCAAAGGACGTCGATGCTGATTCGACCGATTCGCGGGGGATCGGATGAAGCGGCGGCGGCGACCGGGAGGCGGATATGGATCGCTGGCACGGTACGATGGGGCGTTCAGCGGCCGGTTCGGCCGCAGCTCTTGCCGAGCCTGTCTATGCGCCGGAGCCTCACGACGGGTGGTCCGATGGCGGCCACCTGCGGGCGGTCGCGACCCCCGGGGCAGCCGACCATCCTCTGTATGCTCCGGCGGACCAGCCCGAGGACATCCTTGACCCGGCCGGAACCGGCTTCACCCGCGCCCTTGCCGAATCCGTCGCCATTCTCGCCCGCAAGGTGGATGTCCTCGGCGCCAAGGCGGTGGACCCGGTGGCCATCGCCCGCCTTCAGCGCCAGACCGGCGAACTCAAGGAACTGGTCGAGCGCGTGCTGGTCCTGCACGAGCGCTCCGCCAGCGACGCGGCGGCCGCCAGCGCCTCGGACGAATTCACCCGCCTTGCCATGGACGCCCTGGCCCGCCTGGAGACGCGGGTGGACGGCTTCATGGCCGAACAGGCCCGCCGCACCGCGCCGAGCGAGGAACTGACCGTCCTGCGCGAGCGCCTCGACGCCGTGGCCCATGACGTGAAGGCCCTCGGCAGCGCCGGTGATCCGCGCTTCGCCGCCCGGCTCGAGGACCTGCTGGCGCGGTTCGACCGCAACGAAACCATCGAGGCCGCCAAGCTGGCGCCGCTGGTGGACGTGCTGGAACGCCACCTCTCCCGCCTCGTCGAGCGCGTGGACGAGACGCAGGTTCACGTCGCCCGCCTCGACGGCATCGAGGCCATGCTTCAGGGCCTGACACGCGAATTGCAGCGCCTGCAGGAGCCGGCCGACGACGAGGTCGCCGCGCCGCAGGACGACATCGCCTACGGCGCGGACGAGGCCCTTGTCCCCCACGAAACGGCTGTCCTGGCGCCCCACCTGACGCTGGTGGAGGAGGATTGGCGCTCCCCCGTCGAGACACAGGCCCCTGCCGGCACCGATCCCGCGGGGCTGCGGGAACAGGACTTGCCGCTGCGTGCCGCCGAGATCCGGCCGCAGGTGCAGGAAGCGGCGCCTCCCGCCGCTCCGGCTGCTGCGCCGAGCCTCGAGGAATGGCCGCAATGGCCCACCGACCTGCGCCGTGAGCCGGCGCCGCGCGCGGAGCCCCGTCCGGAGATTGCCCGTGATCCGGCCTGGCAGGTGACCGAGGCGCCCTGGCAGGGTGAACTGCGCGAGCTTCTCGAAACCCATGCCGAGCGCCGCCGCTCCAGCGCCGAAGTCTGGCGCGAGGCGCGGGCCGATGCGGCCCCGAAGGCGGCGGACAGCGAATGGACCGCCAAGCAGGTGGCCGCGCTGGAAGCCGCCCTTGAGGATGCGCAGGCGGTTGCCACCGGACGCTGCCGCACCGACTGGGTTGCCGCTGCCGACCGGGCGGAGCATCGGGAGAAGGGTGCGGCGCTTGCCCGCCGCCGGGATTCCGAGCGGCGCGCCAGCCTGGCCATCCGCGTCGGGGCCGTGGCTCTGGGCGCGCTCGTCCTCGGGATTGGCACCTGGTTCCTGCTGCCGCGCACGGCGCCGGACGGCGCCAGCGCCGGTGTGGCCGGACCCGCGACCGCCAGCGGCGCGCCGGTGGACCCGGCGCTCGTCACCAATCTGCCGCCGCCGGTGGGTTCGGCGGCGCTGAAGAATGCCGCCCTCTCAGGTGATGCAAGTGCCGCAGCCGAGGTGGGCGCGCGCTATGCGGACGGCCGGGGCACCGACGCCAATCAGGCGGCGGCCATGAAATGGTTCGCTTATGCCGCCTCGCAGGGCTCGGCGCCGGCCGCCTACCGGCTCGGCAGCATCTATGAGAACAGCAAGCGGGATCTCCCCGCCGCCCGCAAGCTCTACCAGTGGGCGGCCGAGCGGGGGAACCTGCGGTCCATGCACAACCTCGGCGTGATGTATTCCGACGGGATCGACGGCAAGCCGGACTGGCAGAATGCGGTGAACTGGTTCCGCAAGGCCGCCGACCTCGGCCTGCGCGACAGCCAGTTCAATCTCGGCGTCATCTATTCGCGGGGCCTGTCCGGCGCGGTGGATCGGGCGGAAGCCTGGAAGTGGTTCTCCCTTGCCGCCGCGCAGGGCGATACGGAAAGCGCGCGCAAGCGCGAGGACGTGGCCGCCAAGGCCGAGCCGGGTGTGGTGGACCGCGCGCGCGCCGCCGTCACCGCCTTCGTGCCCGGCAAGGTGGTGGAGAGCGCCAATTCGACCGCCGTGCGGCCGGAATGGGAAGTGGCCGGCCCGGCCGACGCCACGCCGCGCAAGTCCGCCTCCCGCTGAGGCATCGGGCTGGCGCCCCGGCGCCGCCGGGGCCAGTTTGGCGCATGACCAACGGCATGATTCGCATCATCGGCCTCGATCCGGGCCTGCGCCGCACCGGCTGGGGCGTTATTGAGGCCCAGGGCACGCGGCTCACCTATGTCGCCTGCGGCACCATCCTTCCGCCCGAGAACGCCCCCATGGCCGAGCGGCTCGCCGAGCTGCACCGGGGGCTTGCCGAGGTACTGGCCCGCCACGCGCCGGACGAGGCGGCGGTGGAAGAGACGTTCGTCAACATGAACCCGTCCTCCACCCTCAAGCTCGGGCAGGCGCGCGGCGTCGTCATGCTGGCCCCGGCGCAGGCGGGGCTTTCGGTGGCGGAATACGCGCCGCTTCTGGTGAAGAAGACCGTGGTGGGCGCCGGCCGGGCGGAAAAGGCGCAGATCCGCATGATGATCGGCGTGCTGCTGCCCAAGGCGACGCCGCAGACGGAGGATGCCGCCGACGCGCTGGCGGTGGCGGTGACTCATGCCCATCATCGCGGGCCTGCTGCACTGCGGCGCGCGGCGCTGTAGAATGGCGGAACGGGTTCGGCGGAGGGGACCGACATGCTGTGGGGCCAGCTTGCCCTGGTGACCGCGGCCCTGTTCACGGGGGCCGCCTTCTATATCAATGCCGTGGAACAGCCGGCGCGGCTGGGCCTTGAGGCCCGCTCCATGCTGGCGGTGTGGAAGCCGGCCTACCGGCGGGGCTTCGCCATGCAGGCGACGCTGGCGCTGATCGGCTTCGCCCTCGGCGCGCTCGCCTTCTGGCAGACGCGCGACTGGCATTTTCTGGCCGGCGGCGTGCTCATGCTCGCCAACTGGCCTTTCACCTTCATCGGCATCATGCCCACCAACCGCCGCCTGCTGGCGATCCCGGAAGGGCAGGCGGGGCCGGAAAGCGTGCATCTGGTGGCGGTGTGGGGCCAGTTGCACATGGTGCGCACGGGCCTTGGCCTGCTCGCCACCCTCATTTTCCTCTGGGGCACGCTCGGCTGAGGCCGGGCCGGACAGGACGCGATGATCGGCAAGTTGAAGGGGACCGTGGACAGCTTCGGCGAGGACCACCTCATCCTCGATGTCCATGGGGTCGGCTATCTCGTCCATTGCTCCGGACGTACGTTGCAGGCGCTGCCGCGCGTGGGCGAGGCGGCGGTGCTGTTCATCGAGACCCATGTCCGCGAGGATCAGATCCGGCTGTTCGGCTTCGTCACCGAGGCGGAGCGCGAGTGGTTCCGGCTGCTTCAGGGCATTCAGGGCATCGGAACGAAGACCGCGCTCGCCATCCTCTCCACGCTCAAGCCCTCCGACCTCGCGCAGGCGGTGGCGCTGGGCGACAAGACGGCGCTCGCCCGGGCCAATGGCGTCGGCCCCCGCGTCGCCACCCGCATCGTGACCGAGCTGAAGGACAAGGTGCCCGCCTTCACCGCCGCCGATCCGGGCCTTGCCCGCCTTGCAGCGGATGTGGAGGCGACGGAAGCGGCCGGCGGGGCGCTCGCCGATGCGGTCTCGGCCCTCGTCAATCTCGGCTATGGGCAGGCGCAGGCGCACACCGCCATCGCCGCTGCCGGCCGCAAGGCGGGCGAGGACGCCACCACCGAGACCCTCATCCGCCTCGGGCTGAAGGAACTGGCGAAGTAGGCTCAGCCCGGCAGGGGCAGTTCCGTGAGCGGCAGCAGCCGCGAATCCGCCAGCGCGGCCGTGCGGTGGCCCATGACCTTTCGATAGGCCGGACCGTTGGCCATGGCGAGGAGCGCTGCGGCGCTCGCCTGCTGCACCAGCAGCACCTCGTCCCACATCTCCTCTTCGGGCCCGATCAGGAAGGCGTCCGCGCGCCCGCGCCACAGGATGGCGCCGCCGCTGGCCTGAAGCAGCGGCAGGGTGTGGGCCACATAAAGCGCGTAGGCCTCAGCGCCGCTGATGGGCGTGGCCGGCGCGAGGTCCGGCGCGTCCGAATAATCGGCGACGGTCCGGAAGCGCAGCAGGTTCAGCATGACGGGGCGCTGGCGGTCGCGGGAAAAGAAGCGGCGGCCGGCGGCTTCGGTCGGGGCGAGATACGCCTGGCTCATGCCTCGTCCTCCGCGGCCGGGGGGAAGGCGAGCTTGAGCGTGTAGGCGCGGATGTCCTCCGGCCAAGGCGCCATTTCAGTCGTCATGCGGGGGCGGTCGCCGGCGAAGAGGGCGCGGCTCGCCTCCTCGAAGCCCGGCAGGTCGCCGGCCATGGCGCTCATGAAGCGGTAGGCGATCTCCTGCGCCGCCCGTGCCTGCTGGCGCGGCGCGTCGGCGCGGCGGGCCTCCTCCACCAGCCGGCGTAGCGCGACCGACGCGCCGCCCGGCTGGGCGGCGAGCCAGTCCCAATGGCGCGGCAGCAGCGTCACCTCCCGCGCCACCACGCCGAGCTTCGGCCGACCCCGGCCGCGCGGGGACGCCTCTTCCTCCGGCGCGGGCGCCGGATAACGCTCCGCCAGTTCGGCGTCCGTCCCCCGCAGGTCGAGGTCCACGACACGTCCGGTCGCGTCGTCGAAGACCAGCAGCGGTGCCGTGTCGGCCGCCGCGCGGACGGCGCGCGCTACATCGAGGAGCAAACCGGCGGCGATCCGGCGCGGGCCGCAGAAGGCGGTGAAGGTGGTAAGCATGGGTCTGTCTCGGATTTCAGCTTGCGGATTTATATCCGGGTAAATATGAGAAGGCAATTACATCCGGATATAAATGAGGGCGAGATGGAAAAGGCGGAGCGGCGGGCGGCGAGCACGGCCTATAAGGAGCGGAAGGTGGCGGCCGGCATCTATGTGGTGCGCTGTGGCGGCAGGGTCTTCGTGGGTCAGAGTCCCAATCTGGCCAGCGTGGAGAACCGCCTGCGGTTCACGCTCGCGCACGGCTCCCATCCCAACCGCGCCCTTCAGGCGGCGTGGGTCGCGTCGGGTGGGGCGGCGCTGGAGATCGAAATCGTGGAGACGCTGGCGGAGGAGGCGGATGCCTATCTGCGCGGCCGGGCGCTCTCGGAGCGGCAGGGGCACTGGCTAGCGGCGCTGAAGGCCGAGCGGCTCTGAGGCGCACACGGGCGGCCGTTCAAGCGACTGGAAACCGGCCGCGCATGGTGGCACAAGGCGGCATGGCTCCCCGTCTGATGACCGCCGATTCCCGTCCCGAGGACGATGCCGACGCGACCTTGCGTCCGCAGCGGCTCGCCGATTTCGTCGGGCAGGCGCAAGCCCGCGCCAATCTGGAGGTCTTCATCCAGGCCGCCCGCGCGCGGGGCGAGGCGCTCGACCATGTGCTGTTCGTTGGCCCGCCCGGCCTCGGCAAGACGACGCTCGCCCAGATCATGGCCCGCGAGATGGGGGTGGGCTTCCGCTCCACGTCCGGCCCGGTGATCGCGAAGGCCGGCGACCTCGCGGCCATCCTGACCAATCTCGAAGAGCGCGACGTGCTCTTCATCGACGAGATCCACCGCCTTGCGCCGCAGGTGGAGGAAATCCTCTATCCGGCCATGGAGGATTACGAGCTCGATCTCGTCATCGGCGAGGGGCCGGCGGCCCGCTCTGTGAAGATCTCGCTGCCGAAGTTCACGCTGGTGGGCGCCACCACCCGTTCGGGCCTGCTCACCACGCCGCTGCGCGACCGCTTCGGCATTCCCGTGCGGCTGGTCTTCTATACGCTGGAAGAGCTGGAATACATCGTCACCCGCGGCGCCCGCCTGCTCGGCATCGGCATCGTGCCGGAAGGCGCGCGGGAAATCGCCCGCCGGGCGCGCGGCACGCCCCGCATCGCGGGCCGCCTGCTGCGCCGGGTGCGCGACTTCGCCCAGTTCGCCGGGGCCGAGGCCATCGACCGGGCCATCGCCGATCGGGCGCTGATGGCGCTCGACGTCGACGCCATGGGCCTCGACACCATGGACCGGCGCTACCTCACGGTGATCGCGCAGCATTATGGCGGCGGGCCGGTGGGCGTGGAGACGCTGGCCGCCGCGCTCTCCGAGCCGCGCGACGCCATCGAGGAGATCGTCGAGCCCTATCTGGTGCAGCAGGGTTTCGTGCAGCGCACGCCGCGCGGGCGGATGCTCACCTCCGGCGCCTTCCGGCATCTGGGCCTTGCCGAGCCGCAGCGCCCGCCGAGCGCCTTGCCCCTGTTTGATGAAGGTGATTAGAGACGCGCGAAAAGCGTGAGCTTGAGAACGTGTCCCGCTTGGTGCCTTCCCCCTCCCCAACCCTCCCCTAGCCAAGCGGGAGAGGGGGCCTGTCGTGATGGGTTGAGAGCGGGCTCGCATCAAGAAAGAGGGAAAAGCCCTCTCCCGCTTGGCTATGGGAGGGGTGGGAGGGGGCCAAGGCCTGATGCGTGCGGCCGAGGGGCGGTCGGCCACCCCAACGGATCAAAGTTTGAGGACGATGGAATGAAACTGGACCTCACCGGCGAGCGCGCCATGACCCCGGGCGAGCGCGAGGCCTATCCCCATCTCGCCGGCCGGCTCATTCCCGGCGGCCACTGCCTCGGCCTGCGTGTCTATTACGAGGACACGGATTTCTCGGGCATCGTCTATCACGCCAATTACCTGAAGTTCATGGAGCGCGGCCGCTCCGACTACATGCGCCTGCTGGGCGTGGTGCAGGGCGAACTCTTTGCCGAGGCCGCCGCCGAGGCGCCGGGTTTTCACTTCGTCGTGCGTTCCATGCAGATCGACTTCAAGAAGCCCGCGCGGATCGACGACGTGCTCGAGGTCGTGACCCTGTCCAAGGATGTGGCCGGGGCCTCCATCACGCTCGCCCAATCGGTGCGGCGGGGCGAGGAGGAGCTGGTTTCAGCGTTGGTGCGGGTTGCCTTCGTCTCGCAGGGCCGGGCCAAGCGCATTCCCGACGCCCTGCGCCGGGCGACGCTGGAGGATGCCACCGTCGTGGCCGGTGCTGTCGCACCGCAGCGATAACCCTCCCTTAAGCTTAATCCCCGTAGGGTCCGAACCGCCGCCGGCATGCTGCATCGCGGCCGATCGCCCAAGTTTGGACGCACTCCCCCTCGAAAGAGCGGGTGTGCTTCCTGAATTTGGAACGACGGACGGGCGATGCCTGCCGCTTTGCGCGGGCCGGGCCAGCCGAGGATTGAAGATGAGACCTGCCATCCGGGCGTGGGGGCGTCGATGAAGAAGTGGACACCGGCGCTGGCGACGGCGCTCGTGCTTGCGGCCTCCGCGGCCTGGGCACAGGCGGACGTCGGATCGGCCGCGCTTGCGGCGCCGACCGCCAACATCTCGCTCATCGGGCTGTTTCTCCAGGCGCATTTCGTCGTCAAGCTGGTGATGCTGGGCCTTGTGGCCGCGTCCATCTGGGTCTGGGCGATCATCATCGACAAGACCCTGCTGTTCACCCGCACCCGCAAGGAAATGGACCGCTTCGAGCAGGTCTTCTGGTCGGGCCAGAGCCTTGAGGAACTGTATCGCTCCCTCGCCGGCCGGCCGAACCAGGCCATGGCCGCGATCTTCGTCGCCGCCATGCGCGAGTGGAAGCGGACCTATGAGGGCGGGGCGAAGTCCCTCACCGGCCTCAACCAGCGCATCGAGAAGGTAATGGACGTCACCATCTCCCGCGAGGTGGAGGCGCTGGAAAGCAAGCTTCTGGTGCTGGCCACCGTCGGCTCGGCCGGCCCCTTCATCGGCCTGTTCGGCACGGTGTGGGGCATCATGACCTCGTTCCAGGCCATCGCGGCGTCCAAGAACACCAATCTGGCGGTTGTGGCACCGGGCATCGCGGAAGCCCTTTTCGCGACCGCCATGGGCCTCATTGCGGCCATTCCCGCGACCATCTTCTACAACAAGTTCGTCCATCAGGCGTCGCGGCAGGCACAGCGGCTCGAAGGCTTCGCCGACGAGTTCTCCGCCATCCTGTCGCGCCAGATCGACGAGCGGGGCTGAACCATGGGCATGGGCGGCGGCGCCGGAGGCGCATGGCAGAGCCGGCGGTCGCGCCGCCGGCGCAACGGCGGCATGATGGCCGAGATCAACGTGACGCCCATGGTGGACGTCATGCTGGTGCTGCTCATCGTCTTCATGGTGGCCGCCCCGATGCTGACCGTGGGCGTGCCCCTCGACCTGCCCAAGACGCAGGCCCAGGCCATGAACCAGGACAAGGACCCCCTCACCATCTCGGTGAACAACAAGGGTCAGGTGTTCCTGCAGGAAACCGAGATCAAGCTCGACGAACTGGTGCCCAAGCTGCAGGCCATCGCCAAGAACGGCTATGACGAGCGCATCTTCGTGCGCGGCGACAAGACGGTGAATTACGGCACGGTCATGCAGGTCATGGGCCGCCTGTCCGCCGCCGGCTTCAAGCGTGTGGCGCTGGTCACCGAAGGCGAACAGGGGAGCTGAGGCGAAGAGCGATGCGCGTCGGCCTCACCGCATCGAGCATTGCCCACGGGGCGGTGCTGGTTCTTGCCTTGGTGTCCTTCTCGGCACCGAGCGCCTTCGACACGCCCCAGCCCGACCCGATCAATGTGGACGTGATCTCCGCCTCCGACCTCTCGCAGATGACGAAGGGCAACGAGAAGGGCAAGAAGACCGAGGTGAAGAAGGTCGTCGCCGAGAAGGTGGACGCGCCCAAGCCCGTCAACGATCCCAATCTGAAGGTGTCGGAGAAGCAGGAGATCGAGCCCACCGCGCCGCCTCCGCCGCCCCCACCTCCGCCGCCCCCCACGCCCGCGCCGCCGCGCCCCGAGGAGCCGAAGCCTCCGACCCCTGCGCCGCAGCCCAAGCCCGACGAGCCCAAGCCCGCTCCCCCGAAGGCGGACAAGCCGCCGCCGGAGCAGAAGGCCGACGAGGGCCTGAAGGCGGACCCGAAGAAGGACGAGCAGAAGCAGGAGGCGAAGGCCCAGACGCCTCCGCCCTTGCCGCAGCGCAAGCCGCCTCCGCCGCCGACGCCCCAGCCGACGCGCGCGAACAATGACGCCAAGACGCAGCAGGAGCAGAAGTTCGATGCGGACCGCATCGCGGCCCTGCTCGACAAGCGCACGCCCCAGCGCAATGCAGCGGCCGACCAGCAGGTGTCGCAGACGGCTGCGCTCGGCTCGCCCAACGGCGCGGCCCAGACGCTGACCCAGAGCGAGATCGACGCGCTGCGCGCCCGCATCCAGTCGTGCTGGGGCCCGCCGGCCGGCGCCTCCGAGGCGAGCGACCTGCGCGCCACCATCGTCGTTTCCTTCAAGCAGGACGGATCGCTGGCCATGCAGCCGCAGTTGTCCGGCGTCACACCTGCATCTTCCCCCTATGGACCTGCCTTCGCCGACAGCGCCCTGCGCGCCATCATCCGCTGTGCGCCCTATACCTTCCTTCCGGCCAACAAATATGCGGTCTGGAAGGAGATCGAGATGGGCTTCAGCCTGAAGGACATGCTCGGCCGGGCCCACTAATCGAAGAGACTGCCATGATCCATCTTCCGCGCCTGCTGACCGATCGCCTCGATCCACGCCTCTCGCGCCGGTCCGTCCTCGTCGGCGGCGCGGCGGCGGCCGGGGCTTCGCTCCTCGGCGCCCCGGCGGCGCAGGCGGCGCTGAAGCTGGAGATTACCTCGGGCACGCCCCAGCCCATTCCGATCGCCGTCACCGACTTCATCGGCGAGGGCGATCAGGGGCGGGCGATCAGCGGCGTCATCACGGCGGATCTCAAGCGTTCCGGCCTGTTCGCGCCCATCGATCCCAAGGCCTTCGTGGAGCAGATCAGCAATCCCGATCTCGCCCCGCGCTTCCAGGACTGGCGCGTCATCAATGCCCAGGGCCTTGTGACCGGTCGCGTCACCCGCCAGGGCGACGGGCGTCTGAAGGCGGAATTCCGTCTGTGGGACGTGTTCGCCGGCCAGCAGCTCATGGGCCAGCAGTATTTCACGCAGCCGGAGAACTGGCGGCGTGTCGCCCACATCATCGCCGACGCCATCTATGAGCGTCTTACCGGCGAGAAGGGCTATTTCGACACCCGCATCGTGTTCGTGGATGAGAGCGGCGCCAAGGACCGGCGCGTGAAGCGGCTCGCCATCATGGACCAGGACGGCGCCAACGTGACCTATCTCACGCGCGGCGATGCCCTTGTCCTGACCCCCCGCTTCTCCCCGACCAGCCAGGAAATCACCTACATGTCCTATGCGCAGGGGGAGCCGCGCGTCTTCCTGCTGAACATCGAGACCGGCCAGCGCGAGATCGTCGGCAACTTCCCCGGCATGAGCTTCGCTCCGCGCTTCTCGCCGGACGGCCAGCGGGTGATCATGAGCCTCCAGCAGGGGGGCAATGCCAACATCTTCGTGATGGACCTGCGCTCCAAGGCCACCACCCGCCTCACCGACACGCCGGCCATCGACACCGCGCCCTGCTATTCGCCGGACGGCCGGCAGATCTGCTTCGAGAGCGATCGCGGCGGCTCCTCGCAGATCTATGTGATGAATGCGGACGGTTCGGGCCAGCGCCGCATCTCTTTCGGCAACGCCCGCTACAACACGCCGGTCTGGTCGCCGCGCGGGGACGTGATCGCCTTCACCCGCCAGGCCGAGGGCAAGTTCGCCATCGGCGTGATGCGGCCGGACGGGCAGGGCGAGCGCGTGCTGACCGAGGGCTATCATAATGAAGGCCCCACTTTCGCGCCCAACGGCCGCGTCATCATGTTCTTCCGCGACCCGCCCGGCGGCGGCGGGCCGAACCTCTTCACCATCGACGTGACCGGCTACAACGAGCAGCGCGTGCCCACCCCGAGCTACGGCTCGGACCCGGCCTGGTCGCCCCTGCGCTCCTGAGCGGCAGGCGGTGTGGCGCGCCGGCCACACGGGCCGCCGCCCCGGTGCGTTCATGCCTTTGCCATGATGGCGCCACGGGTGGCGCCCACTCAAAGGCCCGCGCCGGCGGCAATGTCCCGGCGCATCGCCCGCGAGAGCACGCGCCGATCAGATTGCATCGCAATGTGATCGGATCACGCGTTCTCTTTCTAGAGTTTAGAGGGCGATTCACCGAGCGGATTGTTTCAATCCGCTCGGATCGCGCTCAAAGGCATCTTCAGAATTTGCGAACCATAAAAAGCGGTCGTGGGGTCCAACGGCGTTGACGTCGGGTCCGAGGGTGGAATGGCCGGGATGGCGGAACTTCCGCTTAACCAGGCGGCTGCTAGAGCACGTCAGGCTTTGATGAGAGCGGATGGCCGCGCCCCGGCGCCGAGGTCAGGCTCTTAACGTTACCATCCGGGTTGAGTCACGAAGGGAGACACCGGAATGCTTCATTTGGGTTTTGCGCGCGGCTTCCGGTTCGCCGCCATGATCGGTGTGATGCTGGCGCTCGCCGCCTGCGCCAACAATCCGAACGCCAATGGCGGGGCTGGCATGAACGGGGCCGGCGGCCCTCCCGGTTCGCCGCAGGAGTTCGTCGTCTCCGTGGGCGACCGTGTCTTCTTCGACACCGACCAGACCGACCTTTCGCCCGAGGCGCGCGCCATTCTGGACCGCCAGGCGCAGTGGCTGCAGCAGTATAACCGCTACACCTTCACCATCGAAGGCCATGCGGACGAGCGCGGCACCCGCGAATACAACATCGCGCTCGGCGCCAAGCGCGCCCAGAACGTGCGCGACTATCTCGCCTCGCGCGGCATCGATCCGGCCCGCATGCGGACCATCTCCTACGGCAAGGAACGGCCGGTTGCTGTCTGCAACGACATCTCCTGCTGGTCGCAGAACCGCCGCGCCGTCACCGTGCTCAATCCGACGAGCTGAGGCTTGGTCACAAAAAGAATGTCTCTGCCCCCGCCGAGGCATTCCTAAGTTACCTGCGTTTCGTGCTAGAGAGCCGGCGTCCTCCACGCCGGCTCTTTTGCTTTTGCGATTTGATACAGTCGTTGTGGGGCCACACTTTGGACGTTATCGAACGCCTAAGGTGAGATGCGAGGGAGGCAGCTCCCTAGTTTGATCAGTGTTTTCAGCGTATGGCGCCATGAAACATTCCGCCCTCGTCAAGATTGCACTTCTGGCGGCTACTGCCGCCTTGCTGACCGGGCCGGCGCTGGCACAGCAGTCGGGCAACGGGCTGTTTGGCGACATCTTCAAGCCGCCGGCGAATGTTCAGAACGATACGGTCGCCAACCAGCAGAGCGAGCTTCTGATGCGTGTGGAGCGCATCGAAAACCAGTTGCGCGTGCTCACCGGCCAGATCGAACAGTTGCAGTATCGCAATCAACAGCTCGAGCAGCAGCTCGGTGCGCGGGGTGCGGGCGGCGTGCCGCCGGCCGCCGCGACGGCGCCGCGCCCGCCCGTGACGCCCCCCGTTGCCTCCGGAGGCCGCCGGTCGGACGCGTTCGAGCCCTCCGAGGATCCCGCTGCGCCCGGCGTGCCGCAGCCGCTGGGCTCGCCCACCAGTGCGTCCGTGGCGCCGCCGCGTCCTGCCGGCGCGCCGCTCGACATCGGCTCGGGCGCCCAGCGGCCCCCTGTGGCCGCCGGTGTTGCCGCAGCGTCCACACCCAAGGACCTCTACGACCTCGGCTATTCCTACGTGCAGCGGCAGGATTATCCGCAGGCGGAGCAGACCTTTAAGCAGTTCCTGCAGACCTATCCCACGGACCGCCTGACGCCCGACGCCACGTTCATGCTTGGCGAAACGCTCTATTTGCGGCAGACCTATAAGGAGGCGGCAGAGCAGTTTCTGCAGGTCTCGACAAAATATCCAAACTTCACGCGGGCACCCGATGCTTTGCTTCGTCTCGGCCAGTCGCTGGCCGCGCTGAACGAACGGGAGGCGGCTTGCGCAACTTTCGCCGAGGTGGACCGGAAGTTCCCTCGGGCTACATCGAATGTGCGTCAAGCTGTGGAGCGTGAGCAAAAACGTGCAGGCTGCTGAGCAGGACTACGCGCCTCCCATCGAGGAGGAAGAACTCGAGGGGCTGTTCGGGATCTTCCGCGGCCACCGGCGCATCCTTCTCGGCGTGTCGGGCGGCCCCGATTCCACGGCCATGCTCGTGCTCGCCCGCATCTGGCGCTACGGGCTGCTGGACGGCCCGAGCTTCTTCGTGGCGACGGTGGACCACGGCCTGCGCCCCGAGGCGACGGACGAGGCCCTCGCCGTCGGTGCCCTGTGCGAAGAACTCGGCCTGCCCCATGTGATCCTGCCGTGGCGCGGGCCGAAGCCGCGCTCCGGCATTCAGGAGGCGGCCCGCGACGAGCGCTTCGCGCTGCTGCGCTCCTTCGCCCGGCAGAACGGGCTGGATGGCCTCGCGCTTGCCCATACCCAGGACGATCAGGCCGAGACCGTGCTGTTCCGCCTCTGCCGCGGCTCCGGCATCGGCGGGCTGGCCGCCATGCGGCCGGTGAGCCGGCGCAACGGCCTCGCGGTGCTGCGGCCCTTCCTGTCCATCGCCAAGGCGCGGCTTGTTGCCACGCTGGCGGTGTCCGGCACCCCCTTCGTGCGTGATCCAAGTAACGAGGACACGCGCTATGCCCGCCCGCGCCTGCGGGCGATCTCGCCCCTGCTGGGCGCGGAAGGGCTGGACGCCGCGCGTCTCGCCGTGCTGGCCCAGCGGGCGGCGCGGGCGGACGATGCGCTGGAGGCCGCGACCGATGCCGCGCAGAAGCTGCTGGTGCATGGCGGCTGGGACGACGAGGCCGGGACGCGCCTTGATGCGGAGGGCTTTTTTCGCCTGCCGCAGGAAATCGCGCTCCGCCTGCTGATGAGGGCGCTGACCCTGCGCGCCACCGAGGGGCCCGTCGAACTCGCCAAGGCAGAGCGGCTGCTGGAAGCCCTTCGCGCGGCGGTGATCCAGCCGGGCCGTCTGCGGCGTACTCTGGCAGGAGCCCTGGTCACCCTGAAGCAAGGCAGTCTGTCTATCGTCCAAGCACCGGCGCGACAGGCTGGGGCAGCCCACCTCGCCGCAAATTCAGGAACGAGCGGGGCACTCGTCCTTGGCAAGGAGGGGGGCGACCCCTAAATTACGGGTGGACGCCGCGGGACGTGGAGGGGAGCAGGCTTCGTCTGTCTGTGTAAGCCGCTCCGGAACGGATTGCTGCGCCCCATGAGGGACCAATGAACGCCAACCTACGCAATTTCGCCCTTTGGGTGATCATCGTCCTGCTGCTGCTGGCTCTGTTCTCGCTCTTCCAGAGCCCGGGGCAGCGGAGCAGCGCGAACGACATTTCGTTCTCCCAGCTGCTCTCGGACGTGGACCAGGGCCGGGTGCGCGACGTCGTGATCGAGGGGCCGAATATTTCGGGCTCCTTCACGGACGGCCGCCAGTTCCAGACCTATGCCCCCAGCGACCCGACGCTCGTCCAGCGGCTCTACGGCAAGGGCGTGTCCATCACCGCCCGCCCGCCGTCTGACAACGTGCCGTGGTTCGTCAGCCTGCTGGTGTCCTGGCTGCCCTTCATCGCCCTCATCGGCGTCTGGATCTTCCTGTCCCGCCAGATGCAGGGCGCGGGCGGCAAGGCCATGGGCTTCGGCAAGAGCCGCGCCAAGCTTCTGACCGAGGCGCACGGCCGCGTGACCTTCGAGGACGTGGCCGGCATCGACGAGGCCAAGAGCGACCTCACCGAGATCGTGGACTTCCTGCGCGATCCGCAGAAGTTCCAGCGCCTCGGCGGCCGGATCCCACGCGGCGTGCTGCTCGTCGGCCCGCCCGGCACCGGTAAGACGCTGCTCGCCCGCGCCATCGCGGGTGAGGCCAACGTGCCCTTCTTCACCATCTCGGGCTCCGACTTCGTGGAGATGTTCGTGGGCGTCGGCGCCAGCCGCGTGCGCGACATGTTCGAGCAGGCGAAGAAGAATGCCCCGTGCATCATCTTCATCGACGAGATCGACGCGGTGGGTCGCCACCGCGGCGCCGGTCTCGGCGGCGGCAATGACGAGCGCGAGCAGACCCTCAACCAGCTCCTCGTGGAGATGGACGGCTTCGAGGCGAACGAGGGCATCATCCTCATCGCCGCCACGAACCGTCCGGACGTGCTCGATCCGGCGCTGCTGCGTCCCGGCCGCTTCGACCGCCAGGTCGTGGTGCCGAACCCGGACGTGGTCGGCCGCGAGCAGATCCTGAAGGTGCATGCCCGCAAGATCCCGATCGCCCCGGACGTGAACCTCAAGGTGATCGCCCGCGGCACGCCCGGCTTCTCCGGCGCGGACCTCGCCAACCTCTGCAACGAGGCGGCGCTCATGGCGGCCCGGCGCAACAAGCGCATGGTCACCATGGTCGAGTTTGAGGACGCCAAGGACAAGGTGATGATGGGCGCCGAGCGTCGCTCCCTCGTGATGACCGAGGAAGAGAAGATGCTCACCGCCTACCACGAGGGCGGACACGCCATCGTGGCGCTGAACGTGCCGGCCACCGATCCGGTGCACAAGGCGACCATCATTCCGCGCGGCCGCGCCCTCGGCATGGTCATGCAACTGCCCGAGCGGGACAAGCTCAGCATGTCCTACGAGCAGATGACCTCGCGACTCGCCATCATGATGGGTGGCCGCGTGGCGGAAGAGCTGATCTTCGGCCATGACAAGGTGACCTCCGGCGCGGCGTCCGACATCGAGCAGGCGACCCGCCTCGCGAAGATGATGGTGACGCGCTGGGGCTTCTCCGACGAACTCGGCCAGGTGGCCTATGGCGAGAACCAGGACGAGGTGTTCCTGGGCATGTCCATGGGCCGCACCCAGAACGTCTCCGAGGCGACGGCGCAGACCATCGACAAGGAAGTGCGTCGTCTGGTGGACGAGGGCTATGTCGAGGCCAAGCGCATCCTCTCGGAGAAGGCGGTGGACCTCGAGACGCTGGCCCGTGGCCTGCTCGAGTACGAGACGCTGACCGGCGACGAGATCGTGGACCTGCTGAACGGCAAGCCCCCGGTGCGCGACACGGTGATCGAGCCCGCCAACCCGCGTGGCCCGACTGTTCCCACCGCCGGAGCCGGCAAGAACCGTCCCCGTCCGGGCGGCAATCCTGAGCCGCAGCCGCAGGCCTGATCCCATCGGATCGGTCCCGGCCGACCCCGGACTTCAAGACACAGCCCCGCCGGTCCTCCGGCGGGGTTTTTTGTGTCCGAAGACGCTAACGGGTGCGCTGGACGGAGTGAGCCCCGGTCAGAGGGTGTCGCCGCGCCGGAGTGATCCGACTGCTTCATGTCGGCCTTCTGAGTCACCGTCGGACGCATGCGTCGCGACGCGGACAAGTACACGTTCGCGTGTACTTTGCGGCGGGTCTCCGTGCGCTTTGAAAAGTCCGATGCTGTCTTCATCGTCGAAAGGCGCGGAAAACCGCGCTCTTCGGAGGGCAAGAAGATGTGCGCGCGCCCGAGGCGCCGCCCCTTAACGGCCTCTTGGCTCTGCCGTTGCGGCATGTTGCAGAAATGTCAATTCGGTGGTGTCATTTGCTGCTTCCGTCGGCACTCCGGCGGATTGCATCAAAACTGTGCGGTATCCCGCCACTTTCTCCTGTCCGTAGCGTTTCCGAGAGTTGGGCCGCATCAGCGGCTGGAAACCCGATGCGCCATCACCGCTGCCACCTTGTCCGAAACCGTGCGGACGGGAGCGACGGATTGTTCGAATGAAATGAAAACAGCTGCTCTGGCCGCCATGGGGGCTGCCGAGCGACGTCCATTCCGCCGGGAGGGGAGGCCCGGGTCAGGGAGGCGGGCACATTTCAGATGGAGGCTGTGCAATGGAGGCCTTGCTTGAGCGTGTTTTGAAGCGCGTGATGACCCGTGGAAGTCTCGGCGTCACCACCGCTACCGGCCGGACCTATGTGGCCGGCACGGGTGATCCGAAGGTTCATATCCGTTTCACCACAAAGTCGGCCGAACGCGCGGTGCTGTTCGATCCGGAACTCGAGATCGGCGAGGCGATCACCGACGGCACGCTGGTCATCGAGAAGGGCAGCATCACCGATTTTCTGGACCTCGTGATGGCCCAACCCGGCGTCACCACGCCGACCATCGCCTCGCGCCTGATGCTGCTGGCCCGCATGGCCGGACGCCGCATCGCCCAGTTCAATCCGCGCGGCCGCTCCCAGCGCAACGTCGCGCACCATTACGATCTCGACGGACGCCTGTATTCGCTTTTCCTTGATTCAGACCGCCAATATTCCTGCGCCTATTTCGAGCATCCGGACCAGTCTCTGGACGATGCCCAGCTTGCCAAGAAGCGCCATCTCGCCGCCAAGCTGATGCTGGACCGGCCCGGCCTGAAGCTGCTCGACATCGGCTGCGGCTGGGGCGGCCTCGGGCTCTACATGTCGGAGGTGGGCGGGGCCGATGTCACCGGCGTCACGCTCTCCAAGGAGCAGCTTGCGGTGGCCCAGGGCCGGGTGAAGGAGCGCGGCCTCGACCGGCATGTGGACTTCCGCCTGCAGGACTATCGTGATGTGCCGGAGACGTTCGACCGCATCGTCTCGGTGGGCATGTTCGAGCACGTGGGCGTCGCCCATTACGGCACCTTCTTCCGGAAGGCGCATGACCTCCTCAAGGAGGATGGCGTGATGATGCTGCACGCCATCGGCCGGCAGGAGCCGCCCGGCGTCACCAATCCCTGGATCGCCAAATACATCTTCCCCGGCGGCTATATTCCCGCGCTCTCCGAAGTGCTCCCGCACATCGAGAAGGCGGGTCTCATCGTCACCGACATCGAGATCCTGCGCCTGCATTATGCCGAAACGCTCAAGGCCTGGCGGGAGCGCTTCATGGCCCACCGGGAAGAGGCCAAGCGCCTGACGGACGAGCGCTTCTGCCGCCTGTGGGAGTTTTATCTGGCGGGTTCGGAGATGGCCTTCCGCCACCAGAACATGATGGTGTTCCAGATCCAGCTGGCCCGCCGGCAGGAGGCCGTGCCGATCACCCGCGACTATCTCGCGGCGGCGGAAGAGCGGCTGCGGGCGGCGGAGTTCGCCGTGCACGCGCCGCCGCTCCGGCTCGCCGGCGAATAGCGGCGGTACCCACCGGTTGCCCACAGCCCTGTGGGCAACCGGAAATCCAGGCGCCGTGCGGCCCGCAAGCGTGGAGGCCGGCGCATCCCCACAATTCTTCACACGGGACGGCAGGCGCATCTCGTCCGCAAAAGCCGGCTACGATCTGGTACATCTGGGAGCCGCCCACCCAGACAGAACGTGACCGATGCTCGATCTTGCCGCGTCGAAGGAGGACCTGCCCGCCTATCGCCAGCCGCCCCACAATGTGGAGGCCGAGCAGGCGCTGCTGGGCGCGATCCTCGTCAATAACGAGGCCTTCTATCGCGTCTCCGACTTCCTGAAGGCGGAGCATTTCTACGAGCCCCTGCACGGCCGCATCTATGATCTGACCGGTTCGCTGATCCGCGCCGGCAAGATCGCGACGCCCATCACGCTGAAGACCTTCCTCCCGGCGGACCTGGACGTCGGCGGCCTCAACGGCCCGCAATATCTCGCCCGCCTCGCGGCGGAGGCGACCACCATCATCAATGCCGAGGACTACGGCCGGGCCATCTATGACCTCTCGGTGCGGCGCGAGCTGATCCGTATCGGCGAGGAGATCGTCAACGATGCCTATGACGCGCCCATCGAGGCGCAGCCGCAGGACCAGATCGAGGAAGCGGAAAAGCGCCTCTACGCCATCGCCGAATCCGGCCGCTACGACGGCGGCTTCGTGCGCTTCGGCGATGCACTGCGCGAATCGGTGGACATGGCGAGCCGCGCCTTCCAGCGCGAGGGCCACCTCTCCGGCATCGCCTCCGGGCTCGACGATCTCGATGCCCAGATGGGCGGCCTCCAGCCCTCGGATTTGATCATCCTCGCGGGGCGCCCGGCCATGGGCAAGACCTCGCTCGCCACCAACATCGCCTACAACATCGCCTCCGCCTATCGCGGCGAGCAGAAGCCGGACGGCTCCATCGAGGCGGTGTCCGGCGGCGTGGTGGGCTTCTTCTCGCTCGAAATGTCGTCCGAGCAGCTCGCCACCCGTATCCTGGCCGAGCAGGCGGAGATCGCCTCCTACAAGATCCGCCGCGGCGACATCTCGGAAAGCGAGTTCTCCAAGCTCGCCGCCGCCGCCCAGTCCATGCAGGTAGTGCCGCTGTATATCGACGACACCGGCGGCATCTCCATCGCCCAGCTCGTGGCCCGCGCCCGCCGCCTCAAGCGCCAGCGCGGCCTCGACTTCATGGTGGTGGACTATCTCCAGCTGCTGTCGGGCTCGGGCAAGGCCAGCTCCAACCGCGTGCAGGAAATCACCGAGATCACCACCGGCCTCAAGGCGCTGGCCAAGGAGCTGAACGTGCCCATCATGGCGCTGTCCCAGCTCTCCCGTCAGGTGGAAAGCCGCGACGACAAGCGCCCCCAGCTCTCGGACCTTCGCGAATCCGGCTCCATCGAGCAGGACGCCGACGTGGTCATGTTCGTGTATCGCGAGGAATATTACCTCAAGAGCCGCGAGCCCAAGCCCGGAACCGAGGAATGGTTCAAGTGGGAGACCGACATGAAGGCCTGCGAGGCGATGGCTGAGATCATCGTGGGCAAGCAGCGTCACGGTCCCACGGGCACGGTGAAGGTGCACTTCGAGGCGCAGTTCACCCGCTTCGGCAATCTCGCCCGCGAGGACCGCTTCCCCGACCGTCACTGACGCGGCGCCGCGCCCGGCCCGCCGGGTGCGACAGAGTGAATCAGATGGCGGTTGCGGTGAGGCAAGGCTCGACAGCGGCGGCGCGGCGCAGCGATGATTCTCCGCACCCGCGAGCCGATTCGCGGCAGGACCGGCTGCCCATGGACCTCAGCCCCGCTCTCTCCCCCGAAGACGCCTTCGTGGCGGATCTCGTCGCCTCCGGCCGTTATGCGGACGCCGCGTCGGTCTGGCGGGAGGCGATCTATCTGCTCGCCGAGCGCGAATATGAGCGCTCCGTGCAGGAAA
This sequence comes from Azorhizobium caulinodans ORS 571, assembly GCF_000010525.1. Taxonomy (GTDB): domain Bacteria; phylum Pseudomonadota; class Alphaproteobacteria; order Rhizobiales; family Xanthobacteraceae; genus Azorhizobium; species Azorhizobium caulinodans. The sequence continues at coordinate 589,201 of NC_009937.1, forward strand.
CGGCCCAGCTCTCGCTCCTGCACGATGTGCTGTCCCGCGAGGCCGATGGGGCCCCCCTCGTGCCCGATGCGGATGGGGCCGAGACGGACCTTGCCTTTGCGGATGCCGATGCCGTGCTCAGCGAGATCGAGCTGCTGCTGAGCGCCGGCGCGCCGATGGCCTTCCGCAAGGCCGGTTGACCCGCCCGGCGGCGCCGGGCGGAGTCCTTTTCGAAAGGTTCGGCGCTCAGGCGGCCGCCTTGGCGCACTCCGGAACCGGGGTTTCGACCGGCCGGCCGGCGAAATGCGCATTGAGGTTGCGCAGCGCCAAGGTGGTCATGTTGTCCTCGGCATTGGGCGAGCGGCCCGCGCTGTGGGGCGTGATGACGAGGTTGGGCGCCTGCAGCAAGGCGGCGGGAACCACCGGCTCGCCATCCACCACGTCGAGACCCGCGCCGGCGATGCGGCCCGCATTGAGGGCGGCGATCAGCGCGTCGGTGTCCACCAGCGAGCCGCGGGCGATGTTGATGAGGTAGCCATTGGGGCCGAGCGCGGTGAGCACCGCCTCGTTGACCATGTGCCGCGTCTGGGGATTGGCGGGCGCCGCCACCACCAGCACGTCGGATGCCTCGGCCAAGGCGAGGGGCGTCTCATAATAGGTGTGGGCCGTGTCGGTGGCCTTGCGGCGGCTGTGGTAGCCGACCGTCATGGAGAATCCGGCCTCGCAGCGGCGGGCGACTTCCCGCGCGATGGAGCCGTAGCCGATGAGGCCGAGGCGCATGCCGGTGAGTTCGGGCGTCGAATGACGGGCCTCGTGCCACTGGCCCTGCCGCACGGCGTGGTCCTGCGAGGCGATACGACGGATGGCGGCGAGCATCAGCGCCAGCGTGTGATCGGCGACCGAAATGGTGTTGGTGCCGGGACCATGGGTCACGATGATGCGGCGGGCGATGGCCGCCTGCACGTCGATGCGGTCATAGCCGACGCCAAAGCAGGAGATCATCTCGAGCTTGGGCATGGCGTCCATCTCGGCGGCGGTCATGCCGGCGGTGCCGTGGGTCAGGACGGCGCGGAAGTCCGGCCCCTTGGCGGCGATGGCCGCCGCGCGCTGCTCGGGCGTCGGCGCATAGGTCACCTTGAAGACGGCCTCGAGCCGCGCCAGTTCATGGGGCGGAAACGGAATGAGAACGAGCAGCTCGACGGAACCCGGCGCCATGGCGCAGTCCTTCAGGAAGGGAGAGGGGAAGGATGGCAAGCTATAGCGTTGGTGCACAAATGAGAATGGCCCTTTGCTCATGGCCGCCATGCGGGCATTACACCCAGCGCATGGGGAATGCTATGTGGCGCACGGGGAACTGCCGCCGGCTCACGGGCGCGTGCTCTTTCTTTAGGTCAGAGGCCGATCCACCGAGCGGATGGATTCAATCCGCTCGGATCGCGCTCTAGGCGAGGTGTGATGGCGAAACGCGACCTGTCCTATGTCTGCCAGTCCTGCGGGGCGGTCTATAACCGCTGGCAGGGCAAGTGCGATGCCTGCGGCGGCTGGAACACCATCTCGGAAGAGACGAACCTCGCCGCCACCGTGCCTGCCGCCCAGCGCGCGGGCCGCAAGGGCCGGGCGGTGCCGCTGGAGACGCTGCACGGCGAGGCCAAGCCTGCGCCCCGCCTTGTCTCCGGCATCGGCGAACTGGACCGGGTGGCGGGCGGGGGCTTCGTGCCCGGCTCCATCGTCCTGCTGGGCGGGGATCCCGGCATCGGCAAGTCCACGCTGCTCGTCCAGGCGTCCGCCGCGCTCGCAAAGGCCGGGCACCGCGTTATCTATGTGTCTGGCGAAGAGGCGGTGGATCAGGTGCGCATGCGCGCCGGCCGGCTGGGTCTCGCCCAGGCGCCCGTGGCGCTGGCCGCCGAGACCAATGCGGAGAACATCCTCGCCACCTTCTCCGCCGGGGCGGCGGTGCAGTTCGTGGTGATCGATTCCATCCAGACCCTGTGGAGCGATTCCGTGGAATCCGCCCCCGGCACGGTCACGCAGGTGCGCACCTCCGCCCAGTTGCTTGTGCGCTATGCCAAGCAGAGCGGGGCGGCGGTGATCCTTGTCGGCCACGTGACCAAGGACGGGCAGATCGCCGGTCCCCGCGTGGTGGAGCACATGGTGGACGCGGTCTTCTCCTTCGAGGGCGACGGCGCCAACCAGTTCCGCATCCTGCGCGCCCAGAAGAACCGCTTCGGGCCGACGGACGAGATCGGCGTCTTCGAGATGACCGGCACCGGCCTCTCGCAGGTGCCAAACCCCTCCGAACTCTTCCTTTCCCATCGCGATGCCGGGGCGCCCGGCACGGCGGTGTTCGCCGGCATGGAGGGCACGCGCCCGCTGCTCATGGAGATCCAGGCTCTGGTCGCCCCCTCCAGCCTCGGCACGCCGCGCCGTGCGGTCGTGGGCTGGGATTCGGCGCGCCTTGCCATGGTGCTCGCGGTGCTGGACGCCCGCTGCGGCGTGCGGCTCGGGGGACATGACGTCTATTTGAACGTGGCCGGCGGCCTGCGCATCAGCGAGCCGGCGGCGGACATTGCCGTTGCGGCGGCGCTGGTCTCTTCCCTTACGGGCGCGCCTTTGCCGCCGGATGCTGTGTTCTTTGGGGAAGTTAGCCTCACGGGCGCGGTGCGGCAGGTCTCCCAGGCGGCGGCCCGCCTCAAGGAGGCGGCCAAGCTCGGCTTCAACAAGGTGGTGATGCCCCAGCTTGCCGACGGCAGCGCCAGCGGGCTCGAAGTGGACACCATCTCCTCCCTCGCCGGCCTCGTGGCCGGGATCGCCGCCCGCGCTCCGCGCAGAGCAGCGATGCCCAAGCCCGCGATGTCGGATGAAGAGGGATGATGACGGCGCCCCGCACGCCCGCTATACGTCGCCGCTCACGGCGCTCCGCCATTTTCCCACCGACCGCCGGCCAGAGCCGACGCGGCCGCACTGACGGATCCACGCACCGATGCCAGTGACGCTGCTTGATCTGATCCTGATCGGCGTGATGCTGATTTCAGGCCTTCTCGCCATGGTGCGTGGCCTCATCCGGGAAGTGCTGAGCATCGTTTCCTGGGTCGCCGCCGCCGGCGTCACCGTCTATTTCTATCCGCAGCTCCTGCCGGTGACGAAGCAGTACATCGCGCAGGACATGGTGGCGACGGCCGTCACCGTGGGCGGCCTCTTCCTCGGCACGCTGCTCATCGTCACCATCCTGAGCGCCCGCCTGTCGGACGCGGTGCTGGACAGCCGCATCGGCGCGCTCGACCGTACGCTGGGCTTCGCCTTCGGCCTCGCCCGCGGCTTCCTCGTCATGGTGATCGCCTTCCTCTTCTTCAACTGGCTCGTGCCGGACAAGTCCCAGCCGCCGTGGGTGCTGAACGCCAAGTCGCGCCCGGTGATGCAAAACGCGGGAAATTGGATCGTCTCCTTGTTGCCGGACGATCCGGAAAACACCATCTTGAAACGGCTAAAGAAGCCGCCGGCCAGCGATGACGGGTCCACACCCCCCGATTCGACCAACGGCCCGCGTACGGAGCGTGGGGGGAGAACCACGTTCGCTGCTGGGGCGAGCACCAGCATCGAAGTCAGTCAAGCCGGATACCGCCGCGATGCGCGGCAAGGGTTCGAACAACTGCTCGAAAGCACGCGCGCCAGCGGCCAGTGAGCCGCCGAGCGGAGGCATCGATGGATTTGGACACCGCCGCCCCGGGGGGCAAACCGTTGCATCTGGAAGACCCGCACGAGGTCGCCCGACATCACGCCACCTACGAGCCCGCCGCGGCCGGCTCGCGGGAGGACACCATCGACCTCGGCCTCGACGGCGATACGCTGCGCGAGGAATGCGGCGTGTTCGGCATCTTCAACCATCCCGATGCCGCCGCCATCACCGCCATCGGCCTGCATGCGCTCCAGCATCGCGGCCAGGAAGCCGCAGGCATCGTCACCTATGACGGCCGGCGCTTCCATTCCGAGCGGCGCCTCGGCCTCGTGGGCGACACCTTCTCCGACAGCCGCGTGATCGAGCGCCTGCCGGGCCACATCGCGGTCGGCCACACGCGCTATTCCACCACCGGCGAGACCCTGCTGCGCAACGTGCAGCCGCTGTTCGCCGAGCTGGACGCCGGTGGCTTCGCGGTGGGGCACAACGGCAACCTCACCAACGGCCTCACCCTGCGCAAGCAGCTGGTGCGCGACGGCGCCATCACCCAGTCCACCACGGACACCGAGGTGATCCTGCATCTGGTCGCCCGTTCCAAGAAGAACCGCTTCATCGACCGCTTCATCGATGCCCTGCGCGCGCTGGAAGGCGCCTATGCGCTGGTGTCGGTGACCAACAACAAGCTCATCGGCGCCCGCGATCCCCTCGGCATCCGCCCGCTGGTGCTGGGCTCGCTGGACGGCGCTCCCATCCTCGCCTCCGAGACCTGCGCCCTCGACATCATCGGCGCGCGCTATGTGCGCGACGTGGAGAATGGCGAGGTCATCGTGATCGACGAGGAGGGCGTGCAGTCCTTCAAGCCGTTCCCCGAGACGGCGGCGCGTCCCTGCCTGTTCGAGTACATCTATTTCGCCCGTCCCGATTCGGTTGTGAGCGGCCGCTCCGTCTATCAGGTGCGCAAGGCCTTCGGCGAAGTGCTCGCCAAGGAAGGCCCGGCCGAGGCGGACGTGGTCGTGCCGGTGCCGGATTCCGGCGTGCCGGCGGCCATCGGCTTCTCCCGCGCCTCGGGCATCCCCTACGAGCTCGGCATCATCCGCAACCATTATGTGGGCCGGACCTTCATCCAGCCGACCCAGACGGTGCGCGATCAGGGCGTGCGCATGAAGCATTCCGCCAACCGTTCGGTGGTGGAAGGCAAGCGCATCGTGCTGGTGGACGACAGCCTCGTGCGCGGCACCACCTCGGTGAAGATCGTGCAGATGATGCGCGAGGCAGGCGCCCGCGAAGTGCACTTCCGCATCGCCTCGCCGCCGATCACCCACCCGGATTTCTACGGCATCGACACGCCCGACCGGGACAAGCTGCTCGCCGCCACCCACGATCTGGAGAGCATGCGCCGCTATATCGGCGCCGACTCGCTCGCCTTCCTCACGGTGGAGGGCGTCTATCGCGCCCTCGGCTGCGAGCGCGATCCGGTGCGGCCGCAGTTCGCCGACCATTATTTCACGGGCGACTACCCGACCCCGCTCACCGACAAGGCGAGCGCGGTCGCCTCCCAGCAGCTTTCGCTGCTGGCCGAAGCGAGCTGACGGATCGCCGGGCGTGCCCGGCGGCAAGCTGACCCGCTGACAGACAGGCGCGGACCGGATAGACCGGTCCGCGCCTTTTGTGTTTCCAGTCGAGGACATCGGAATGAGTGAGCGCCCGTTTGCCGACAAGATCGCCGTCGTCACCGGCGCCACGCGCGGCATCGGCGCGGCCGTGGCGCGGGCGCTCGGTGCCGGTGGCGCCCATGTGGTGGCGCTCGGCCGGACGCAGGGCGCGCTGGAGGAACTGGACGACGCCATCACCGCCGCCGGCGGCACCGCTACCCTCGTTCCCATGGACGTGACCGATTACGACGCGATCGACCGCCTCGGCGGCGCGCTCTACGAGCGCTATGGCCGGCTCGACGTCTTCGTCGGCAATGCCGGCTTCCTCGGGCCGCTCACCCCCATGCGCGACGTGGAGCTGAAGGACTGGGACAAGGCGGTGAACATCAATCTCACCGCCAACTATCGCTTCATCCGCTCGCTCGATCCGCTGCTGCGCATGGCGCCGGCGGGGCGGGCGGTGTTCATCTCCTCCGGCGCGGCGCACAAGGGGCGGGCCTATTGGGGGCCCTATGCCATCACCAAGGCGGGCGTGGAGGCCATGGGCCGCACCTGGGCGGCGGAGACGGTGACGACCGCGCTCAAGGTGAACCTGTTCAATCCCGGTCCCATCCGCACCCTCATGCGCGCCAAGGCCTTCCCGGGCGAAGATCCGATGACGCTGCCGACCCCCGAAGAGGCGGCGGAGGCCATCGTCGCCATGTGCCGCACGGATGTCGCGGAGACCGGCCGCCTCTATGATTTCCCCACCCGGAGCTGGCAGGATTTCCGGTCGCCGGCGTGACAGGAAGCGGCTTTTGCGCCGCCCCGGCCTCGGGCGGCTTCCCTCCTGCGGGTGGGGGCTTTAGACAGGGTTGAGCGACTATTGAATTTCGTTGACCTGTCTGGAGTGCTTCATGTCCGAGCCCGTGACCATTGCCTTCGCCAAGCACGGTGCGGCGCCGAGCGGCGTCCTCCTCGTCCTCGTCGATGACGCGCTGAATTTCGGCCGCGAGGCGCAGAAGCTGCTGAAGCCCGCCCTCGGCCAGATCAAGCGCGCCTTCGAGGCGGACCGCTTCAAGGGCAAGCTGGGCGGTGCGCTGGAGCTGATCGCCCCCGAGGGGCTCGATGTGGCCCGCCTCATCGTGCTCGGCACCGGCAAGGCCGGCGAACTGAAGCCCACCGATTTCCTGCGCCTCGGTGGCATCGCGGCGGGCAAGATCCCCGGCGGCAGCACGGCGGCGACCCTCCTCGCCGATCTGCCCGGCGCCAAGTTCGCGCCCGAGGCGGCGGCCGAGATCGCGCTCGGCGCGCGTCTGCGCTCCTATGTCTTCGACCGCTACAAGACCCGGAAGAAGGAAGGCGACACCGATCCGGTGACGCTGACCCTCACCCTGCTGGTGCCGGACGCTGCCGCGGCCGTGCGTGCCTGGACGCCCCGCGAGGCGGTGGGCGACGGCGTGCTGCTGGCCCGCGATCTCGTGAACGAGCCCGCCAACGTGCTCGATCCGCCGGAATTCGCCCGCCGCGCCACCGAGCTCTCCGCCGTGGGCGTGGATGTGGAAGTGCTCGACGATGCCGCGCTCTCGCGCATCGGCATGCGGGCGCTGCTGGGCGTCGGGCAGGGCTCCATCAAGGAGAGCCGCGTTGTCGTCATGCGCTGGAACGGCGGCAAGCCGGGCGAGGCGCCGGTCGCCTTCATCGGCAAGGGCGTGACCTTCGACACCGGCGGCATCTCCATCAAGCCGGCCGCCGGCATGGAGGACATGAAGGGCGACATGGGCGGGGCCGCCTGCGTCACCGGCCTCATGCATGCGCTCGCCGCCCGCAAGGCGAAGGTGAATGCGGTGGGCGTCATCGGCATCGTGGAAAACATGCCCGACGGCGCCGCCCAGCGCCCCGGCGACATCGTGACCTCGCTCTCCGGCCAGACCATCGAGATCATCAATACCGACGCCGAGGGCCGCCTCGTGCTGGCCGATGTGCTCTGGTACACGAAGGACCGCTTCAAGCCGAAGTTCATGGTGGACCTCGCCACCCTGACCGGCGCCATCATGGTGGCGCTCGGCACCGAGAATGCCGGCCTCTTCTCCAATGACGACACGCTGAGCACGCAGCTTGCCGCCGCAGGCGCCGCCACCGGCGAGAAGGTGTGGCGCATGCCGCTCTCGCCGGAATACGACAAGCTGATCGACTCGAAGTTCGCGGACATGAAGAACACCGGCGGGCGCAACGGCGGCTCCATCACCGCCGCCCAGTTCCTCCAGCGCTTCGTGGACAAGACCCCTTGGGCGCATCTCGATATCGCCGGCACGGCCATGGCCTCGCCCGCCAGCGACATCAACAAGAGCTGGGGTGCCGGCTGGGGCGTGCGCCTGCTCGACCAACTGGTGCGCGACAATTACGAGAAGTGAGCGCGTGTCCCCGGCCGCTCCGGCGGCCGGGGTTGGTCTTGAGTTGTACGGATTTTCGTACATATAATCGCATATGATCCGACCCCGTGCCATGGACGTGCTGAGCTATTCCGACACCCGCGCCAACCTCAAAGAGGTGATGGACCGGGTGGTGGAGGACCATGCGCCGGTAGTCATCACCCGCCAGAAGGCGGAGGCGGTGGTGATGGTCTCCTTGAGTGACTGGAGCGCCATGGAGGAGACGCTGCATCTGCTCTCCTCCCCCGCCAATGCGGCGCGGCTGCGCGAAGGCGTGGCCGAGCTTGAGGCCGGTGGCGGCAGCGAACGCGACCTTGTGGTGCCGTGAAGCTGGTGTTCGCCACCCGCGCCTGGGAGGATTATCTCCATTGGGTGGATGCGGACCGCAACGTGCTGGAGCGGCTGAACGCCTTGATCGAGGAATGCCGCCGCACGCCCTTTTCCGGCACCGGCCGGCCCGAGCCGCTGAAGGGCGACCTCTCTGGCTGGTGGTCGCGGCGCATCACCTTGCAGGACCGTCTCGTCTATCGGGTCGCGGGCAAGCCGCCGCACCAGAGCCTGGAGATCGCCCAGTGCCGCTATCATTACTGAGCGCGGGCCGGGCCGCGATCATGAGGACCGCATGACCGAAGTCCTCTTCTACCATCTGGAGCGCCGGCCGCTGGAGGATGCGCTGCCGGTGCTGCTGGAGAAATCGCTGGAGCGGGGGTGGCGCTGCGTGGTGCAGGCGGGCTCGCCGGAGCGGCGCGATGCGCTCGATGCCCATCTGTGGACCTATAACGACGCATCCTTCCTGCCCCACGGCACGGACGCCCAGCCCCGCCCGGAGCGCCAGCCGGTGCTGCTGACGCTGGACGAAGCCAATCCCAATGACGCGCAGGTGCGCTTCCTCGTGGACGGGGCGCGCATTGCGGACGCCTCGCCCTATGTGCGGGTGGTGCACATGTTCGACGGGCGGGATGAGACGGCGGTGGCCGCCGCCCGCGAGCGCTGGCGCGAAGCCAAGGCCGCCGGTCACACGCTCACCTACTGGCAGCAGGACGAGAACGGGCGCTGGGTCCGCAAGGCGTGATCCGCGCCGCCCGGTTCAGAGCCCGTTTGGAAGCTGCGGGCGTGCGCTCTTTCTATGCCCAGTCTGCCCCCTCCCAACCCTCCCCCGCAAGCGGGAGAGGGCTTTCCTCGCCTGTATTTCGAGCCTATCGCTGCCGTGGCGCGACAGGCTCCCTCTCCCGCTTGCGGGGGAGGGATGGGGAGGGGGAAAAGAGGCCGTTCCTGGAGGTCCAGATGCCCGGTTCAGGCTTTGGGCTTGCGCAGGGCCTTGATGAGGCCGGTGATGAGCGGCAGCGCGACCGCCGGCAGCGCGGAATCGAGCGGGTGGCGCACCGCATAGGCCAGCGCCGAGACGTCCTGCTCGGCGGTCTTCAGTTCGCCCATGAGGGCGTCCAGCGCCGTTTTGTGGATCTCCTGCGCGAAGTCGAGATCGCGGCCCGGCTTCACCAGCGCGGCAAGGCCCACTAGCACCAGCGCCAGAAGCAGATTGAGCCCGCCGGTGGCGGCGGCGGCTTTCACCGGGCCCCAGCTCTCGCTTAAGGCGAGATAGAGCGAGGCATCCAGCATCAGCAGGCCGAAGCCGGCCACCAGCGCCGCCAGGCCATAAAGCGCAAGGCGGGTGGCGAGCGTGCGCATGCGCACCTCGGCGATGATGGAATCGGCCCGCAGGAGAACCCGGAGATTGCGGGCGGCGGCGTCGAGCTTCATGGCATGTCCCCCGGAAATGGAAGGGCGCGGGCGCGGGGCCGGCGCGGAACGTCAGCGCCAGGCGCGGCCCACCAGCAGCCCCAAGAGGAAGGCGGAGGCGAGCGCGGCGGCGGGATGGCTGGTCACGGCGTCCTCGGCCTTCTCGGTCGCCTCGTGGAGCGCCTCCTGAAGATCGCGGACGAGGGCGTGCAACTGGTCGAAGGTGGCGGTCTCGGGCTCCGCTTCCGCCGCGGCCTCCCCGGCCGCAGCCGCCGGCGCCTCGGGGGAGGGGGCCTCCACGTCCGGCGGGGGCGCTTCGGGGGCATGCGGATGCGCGGCGGCCCGGTGGCGGCGGGGCTTGGGGGCAGCGGCGGTTTCCGCGCCCGTGGCGGCCAGCTCGGCCTTCAGATCCTGGAGTTCCTTGCGGGTACGCGCGGGCATGTGTCGCTCCCGGTTGGGCCGTGAAGGGGACGGTGATCCAGTTTTCCCCATCCGCCGGCGGAGCGCCTTGCGCAGGCGCAAGCCGTCCCGGTCGCGCCCAAGCTACAAGAGCCTGAGGCAAAAGAAAAAGGCGCGGGGGATACCCGCGCCAAGTTTGACCTTCAGGGAGGACCAACAGGAAAGGAATGCTCGGCAGGCCGAACAGACCGTCACCATCGACGACGAATGTGACGTCAGGTCTCCCGAATGTCAACTAATTTGATCGAATAAATTCATGTCGAATTTCGAGGCCCGACTCGGCTAGGACGTTCGGGCGCCCCGCAGGAGCCCTCAGCCCATGTCCCGCCGCATCGGATACTTCTTTTCCGTCGTCAGCCCCTGGAGCTTCCTCGGCAACGACCGCCTTTTGAAGATCGCCGCCCGCCATGGCGCGACTGTCGAGTTCCGTCCCGTCGAACTCGGGCCCGTGTTTGCGGAAACGGGCGGCCTGCCGCTCGCCAAGCGCGCGCCGCAGCGCCAGCGCCAGAGGCTCGTGGAGCTTCAGCGCTGGCGGCTGAAGCTGGGCCTCGATTTCCACATCCAGCCCGCCCACTGGCCCTTCAATCCCGGCCTCGTGGACCGCACGGTGATCGCCGCCCTTCTGGCCGGCCATCCCGTGGAGCCGCTTCTGGCCCGCCTCTTCTCGGGCGTCTGGCAACGGCAGGAGAATCTGGCCGATCCCGCCGTCATCGTGGCGCTGGCGGATGAGGTGGGGCTGCCGGGTGCCGAACTCGTCGCCGCCGCCGATGGCGAGGCGGCGCAGCAGGCCTATCTCGCCAACCGCGAGCTGGCGCTGAAGAGCGACGTGTTCGGCGCGCCCTCTTATGTGCTGGATGGCGAGGTCTTCTGGGGCCAGGACCGTCTGGACCTGCTGGACGATGCCCTCACCTCGGGCCGTCCGCCCTTCCGGGCCTGAGGCGCGCCCCGCTTCCGCCCGCTTCCCCTGTCACCGTTGCGTCATCGCTGGACCTTAGCGGTTCGGCCTGACGCGACGATGGAGTGCAGCATGCGGCGGATGATCCTGTGTCTTGGCCTTGCCCTGATGCCGGCCGTGGCACTCGCGCAACCGGCGCCCGCGCCCGATGCCGCCATGCCGGCCCCCACAACCGCCGACACCGCCAACGGGCGCTTCACCTTCACGCCCGTCGACGGCGGCGTGCTGAAGCTCGACACCCGCACTGGCATGGCCTCCTTCTGCTCCAAGGGGACGTCCGGCTTTGCCTGCCTCGCCGTGCCGGACAGCCGCGATGCCTATGAGGCGGAGATCGCCCGGCTTCAGGCGCAGATCGACGGCAAGGGCGGTGCGACCTCTTCCGGCAACAAGCTGGAGGTGCCATTGCCTTCGCAGTCCGATCTCGACGCCGCTTATGCCTATGCGGGCAAGCTCTACCAGCGCCTGCGCGGCTTCATCGACGGGGTCGAGAACGGCAGCCGCTGATCAGGCGTCGCGCAGGAAGTCCACGATCCGCGCCCGGCCCTTGTCGGCCAGCGAGCCGACGAAGCCCATGAAGACGTGGCACCCGCCGGGAAACGCCTCAAGCCGCGCCGGGTTGCCGCTGGCGAGCCAGCGGTTGGCCATGAACAGCGTGTCGTCCAGCAGCGGATCGCGGGTGCCGACGAGGAATTGCGCCTTGGGCAGGCCCTTCAGGTCTGCCAGCAAAGGCGAGACATCCGGATGCTCGGCTTCGCCCTCCAGCCGCAGATAGTTGCGCACGAAGCGCTCGATATCGGCCGTGTTCAGCACCAGGGGCTCGGTGCCCCAGTTGCGGGCGCTGGGGGTGAGGCGCAGGTCGTAGCAGCCGGCGTGGAGGCTCGCCGCCACGAAAGGCGAGATGCCGTGCCGGTCGCGCAGCCGCAGCAGGGTGGTGACGGCGAGATGCGCGCCGGCCGATTCTCCGCCGATGAGGAAGCGGTCCGTCCCGAACAGCGACAGGCCCTCCCGCAGCAGCCAGAGGGCCGCCGCCTCGCAATCATCGGGCGCCGCCGGATAGGGCGTCTCGGGGGCGAGGGCATAGTCCACCGACACCACCACGAGGCCGGCGGCCGCCACCGCGTCATTCAGCCCGTCATTCTCCCGCGCCGAGCCGATGGTCCAGCCGCCGCCATGGAAATGCAGATAGACGCCCGTGGGTGCGCCGTCGGGCAGATAGATGCGCACCGGCACCGGGCCGCGCGGACCCTCGATGGTCTCGTTGCGGGCACGCGGGCTTTCCGGCGGCAAAGGAAAGGTGCCCTTGCCGGAGAGCCGGGCCTGCCGCACCACCGCCCAGGGCACGAGGCCGAGATCCGGCGCCCGGGAGAGCGCCTTGACGATGGCGGCATTGACCATTTTCGTGTCCGGCGCCACGGCGGCATCGGTGAACAGGTGCGGGTCGATGGAGAGAACGGTCATCGGGCTCCGGGGGCCGGGGGGCTGGAACATGCGGCCGCAAGGTGGGCATCGCGCGCCCGGCTGGCAAGCTGCCCCTTGGTCATGCGGTGGAAAGGACATGAGATGAGGCGTAGCGCGGCGGTGAGCGGGCCGGTGGATTTCCAGGCCCAGTGCGAGCTGGAGGTGCCGACGCGCGGTCCCGGCTTCATCGACATCACGCGGGAGGCCACGGCCTTCCTCTCGGAGATCGGCGCCGGGCAGGGCGTGCTTACGGTCTTCTGCCGGCACACCTCGGCGTCCCTCACCATTCAGGAGAATGCGGACCCGGACGTGCAGACGGACCTCATCACCGCGCTGAACGACCTCGCCCCGCGCAATCGCGGCTGGGTGCACACGACGGAGGGGCCGGACGACATGCCCGCCCATGTGCGCACGCTGCTCTCGGACAGCACGCTCGCCATTCCGGTCTTCGCCGGGCGGCCGCGTCTCGGCACATGGCAGGGCATCTATCTGATCGAGCACCGCGACCGCCCGCACCGGCGCCAGATCATTCTGGGCTTTCTCGGGCAGGCGGCGCGGGGCTGAGGGCGCTCAGAAGCGCAGCGAGAAGGTGCCTTTCACTGCGCTGTCCTGCACATTGCTGGCGAGTTGGCCCGTATAAGCGACGCCGAGGCGTGCATTCTGGCCGATGGCGGTGTCGAGGCCGAAGCCCAGCAACAGGCTGTCGGTGGCGATGGGCGCCCCGGAGACGGTGAAGGGCAGGCTGCCGCTGGCGAAGCTGGCGGCCACCGTCGGCACCGTATCGCCGAAGGCGTGCTGCCAGCCGATGAGGCCGTGCACGTCCACCGCCGGCAGGTTCGGCCCCGGCAGGAGGACGGCGGAGGCCCGGAGGCCGAACTGCGTCAGCGTCGTATCGAAGCTGGAGGAGGCGACCGAGAGCGCCGCCGCACCGAAGGTTTCCGTCAGGCCGTCCGTGGACAGATGCACATAGGCCAGACCCGCGAAGGGTTCGAGGCCGACGCGGCCCAGCGGCGTCTTCTCCAGCGTGAAGCCGTAGCCCAGTTCGGCGAAGACCTGTGCCGTGTCGGCGCCATAGCCGGCGGAGAGCGCATTGGCAAAGCCCGAGAAGGCGGCGCTGCGGCTCATGGCGATGTCGTGCCAGGCGTAGGCCGCACCCGCGCGCAGGTTCAGCGTTCCGGGGCCGACCGCCGCCAGCGCGCCGCCCGCATAGAGCGCCACATCATAATTGTCGCTGGTGCCGGAAGAGCCGCGCGCGTCCGTGCTGAAGGTGGACTGGCTGTAGCCGCCCGCGATGCCCGCGCGCCAGTTGGTGCCGAGCGGCAGGTCGAGGCCCATGAGGAAGCCGCCGATGGAGCGGCTGTCGCCCGCCGAATTGCCGTTGCCGCCCGCCTGTCCCCAGCCGCCATAGCCCTCGCCCCAGAGGGTGAGCGGCAGGCCCGGCACCAGCGTTGCCGTCTGCACCGCACCGGCGGCGCCGGGCGCGCCGCTCTCCTGCCGCAACCGGCCGAGCACGCCGTCGCGCACATAGAAGGACTGGTCGATGAGCAGGCTCTGGGTGCTGGCGTAGATCTCGCCCGAGAGCTGGTCATAGGCCCCGGCGGCGGTCGCCGCATTGAGGCCGAGAAGCGCGTTGAACAGCGTGCCCTGCTGCGCCAGCGTATCGAGGCCGCGGCCGGTGGCCGTCTCGTTGGCGGTGATGCCGGCGGCGGCGAAGGGCACCGTGCTGCGCACCATGTCGATGGTAAGGCCCGAGCCGGTGATGCGGCCGTTCGCCGCGAGGAAGGGATAGGCGGCAGGCAGCGCGCCGAAGTCGGGCGCCGAGACGCTGTAGGTGCCGCTCACGCCGCCACCCGCAGTGATGATCTGGTAGCTGCCGAGGCCGGGCGTATAGCCCGCATAAGGCGAGACCGCGATGCGCGTCCCATCGAGCGTGGCGCTGCCGCTCGCGAGGATGCGGTCGCTGGTGCCGGCGGGGCCGAGTTCAGCCTCGTAGACCGAGCCGCGGCGCAACTCCACATTCCCGTTCACCGCCATGGTGCCGATGGAATGGCCCGGCGCCACGGTGCCGGAGACGGCGAGCGCCCCGGTGACGATGCCGTTGCCGTTCATCGTGCCTGTGCTGATGACGATGCCGTTGATGGTGCCGTCATTGGTGAGGGTGCCGGAATTCGTCACCGTGCCGTTCACCGTGCCCGTATTGGCGAACGTGCCGGAGGACTGCACCGCGCCGGTGACGGTCTGCCAGTTGAAGACCGTGCCGGAATTGCTGACGCCCCCCACGATGGTGCCGGCATTGATCAGTGTGCCGGCGTTGGACACCGTGGCGGTGAGCGTCGCGCTGTTGGCCGCGGCCGCACCGGACAGCACCTGGAACTGCGGAGCCGTCACGTTGGCCAGGAAGCTCGCCGCCCCGCCGCTGATGGTGACGGAGGGCAGGGTGACCGTGCCGAAGAAGGAGGTGTTGCCGGGACCGGCGACAGTGAGGCCGGAAACGCCCGTCACCGCGCCTTGCAGGGTGGCGGTCCCGGTCGTCGAGAACGTGGTGGCCGACGACACATAGACCGGCAGCGTCGTCAGGAAGCCGTCCGGCACGGACAACGCGCCTGCGGTGGAGAGATAGGGCGAGAAATAGATGCCGGAGGTGTTCGGCGCCGTGGCCTTGTAGCCCGCGAAGCCGCCCACAGCGTCGAACATCAGATCGAACTGGGCGAGGGGCGAGATGCCGGTGTTCAGCGCGCCGATGACGCTGTCCCGTGAGGCCGGCGGTGCGGCGGAATTGTTGTCCGAGCCGCCCACCACATAGGAATAGCCCACATAGCTGCCCGGTCCGAGATAGACCGTGACGGCGGTTCCGGCCGGCGCGCAGGTGAACTGCTGGTTGTGATAGGTGCAGGCCGTCGAGGCGGTGCCGAGATTGCCCCACAGATAGGAAATGCCCGTGTCCACCAGCACCGGCAGCGCCGTCGTGGCGGGCGAGCCGCCGTTGGGCGTGACGATGAGCGTGCCGGGGGGCGTGGTCCAGTTGGCGGAGGCCTGCCCGGTCGAGGGCTGGAGCTGGATCAGCGCATAGCCCTGCCCCGCATTGGCGGCGGTGAGGCCGGCCTGGATGCCGGTGGCGGTGACGATGTAGCCGGAGCGGACCGTGCCCTCGTCCATGCCGGTGAGGTGCAGCAGCGGATTGGTGTTGAGGGACGGCTGATAGCCCGTCCAGCCATTGTCCGGCCGGCCGTAGCCGATGCCCATCATGAAATAGCAGCCGGTGCCCGCGACCGTGCAGTCCTTGGTGCCGTTGTTGGCGGATTGCTCGATGAAGACCGGCACCGAGGCGGAGGCGGTGGTGGGGTTGCCGTTCTGGTCTTTCGCGCCCGGAAAGCTCACCGTCATGGTGGTCCAGATGCCGGTCGCGTTGTTGCCGCTGGACGAATAGACGATGGTTCCCTGCTTGCCGGTGAAGGTCTGGTTGCCGAACAGATATTGCGGAATGACGATGCCCTGGGAGCCGGTGTCCACCTGCACCTGCGTCGTCTGTCCGCCGACGGTGACGTTCACCATCAACTGGGCCTGCGGTCCGCCGAACACCGGCGTGTTGGCATAAGGGATGCTGTAGGACGTGCTGTAGCCGCTGTAGAGCGACCAGCCGGCCGGTGGGGATTGCGGGCTCCCGCTGCCGGGCTTGGCGACGATCAGGGTTGGTGCGGTGGCGATTGTGGTGCCAAAGCCGGTGACGGGTGTCATCGTGCCTGTCGCGATCGGCGCCTGAGACGTGATTACGGTGCCGACACCCGAGGCGCCCGTCGAAGAGATACTGCCGGACACAATGCCTGCAGAACTTCCGATGATGGTCGATAGATCGAGAGGAATGGCGCTGGTCTGCCGAGAGGCCGTAGCAAAGAAGATCGCTCCAGCCGCTTCAAAGGTCTGTGCGCCCGCGATCGCCGTGCCGGCTATCAGAAAGGCCAGCGTTCCCACGGCCCTGCCTATCCGTGCCCGCGCGCGCGACGCGCGATCCTTCCGCCCCGCCATCTTGCCCCCACCGCTGGCGAATGACATGAATTAAATGTATTCTAATCGGAGTCAGAAAGAGGTTTCTTGGATTTTAACGCCCAGTTTTCTGGATTTTTGCGAGATCCACGCGCTCCTATTTCGATAAGGTATTCTCTCGTTTCTTTTTTTGTGCATCCAATGATGTTGGATAATTCAGTTATGGAGCGCCAATCGCTATCTCGTTCCAATTCTTCCAACAGAAGCTTTTTGACATTGTCGTCGAACTCGGGGAATTCAGCCTTACGCTTCAGGTGGTCTCCAACCCATAGCGCTGCTATGGAGCCCGCAGCTCCAACAATTGCTCCCAAAATAGGTGTTATTGATCCCCACATCCCATCGCTCATGGCTACCTCCTTCCACTTCGTATCATAGACCTGAGATATGGGTGAGCCTTGACGCGACCTGCCCCGCCCCTTATAGGAGCGCCTTCCTGATCCTGCGGGTTCAAGCCAGCGGTCGCAGAACGCGGCCGGGCCACGAGCGCGCGAACAAGCAATAAAGGACTTCTGCCATGTCTCGGCGGTGCGACCTGACCGGCAAGGCGGTTCTGACCGGCCACCTCGTGAGCCACTCGAACCGCAAGACCAAGCGCCGGTTCCTCCCGAACCTCTGCAACGTCACGCTCCAGAGCGACGTCCTGCAGCGCTCGATCCGCGTGCGCATCAGCGCCAATGCGCTGAAGTCGGTGGACCACCGTGGTGGCCTCGATGCCTTCCTGCTGAAGGCCCGCGACGAAGAGCTGGCCCCGCGCGTGCTCGAGCTGAAGCGCCAGATCGTCAAGGCGCAGGCCGAGGCTCCGGCCGCCGCCTGAGCCCCGCCTTGGGTCTCTTCGCGCAAGCTGTGAAATCTGAACCGCGGGCGTTCGCGCTCGCGGTTTTTGCCATGTGCGCGGCGGTGCTCACCGCCAACGTGCTGGTGCAGTTTCCCTTCACCCCCTTCGGGCTGGAGGATTACCTCACCTATGGCGCCTTCACCTATCCGGTGACCTTCCTCATCAATGACCTGACGAACCGCCGCCTCGGCGTTCAGCGGACCCGTCTCGTCATCTATGTGGGGTTCGCGCTGGCGGTGCTGCTGTCCATCCTCTTCGCCACCCCGCGCATCGCGCTCGCCTCGGGCAGCGCCTTCCTGGTGGCTCAGCTCATGGACGCCACCGTCTTCAACCGCCTGCGCCGCCGCGCCTGGTGGATGCCCCCGGCCATGGCGGGTTTCGTCTCCAGCGCCATCGATACGGTGGTCTTCTTCTCGCTCGCCTTCGCCGGCACCGGCCTGCCCTGGACCTCCTGGGCGCTGTGCGACTATGCGGTGAAGCTGGCGATGATCCTTGTATTCCTCGGCCCCTACAAGGCGCTCATAGCCCGTATGCCCATGTGGCAGCAGCCTGCAACGGCCTGAGTCGCAGCGGGCTCCGGCGGCCGTTCAGGTCTGGTCGCGTAACAGGCGGCGGATGACCTTGCCGGTGGTGGTGAGCGGCAGTTCGTCCATGAAGACGATCTCGCGCGGATATTCGTAGGCCGCAAGGCGCGTGCGCACGAAGTCCTGGATCTCCTTCACCAGCTCCGGCCCCGGCTTGTAGCCCGGCCGCAGCACCAGCACGGCCTTCACGATCTCCGTGCGCACCGGGTCCGGCTTGCCGACCACAGCAGCGATCTGTACGGCGGGATGGCGCAGCAGGCAGTCCTCGATCTCGCTCGGGCCGATGCGATAGCCCGATGAGGTGATGACGTCGTCGTCCCGCCCCTGGAAATGGATGTAGCCGTCCGCATCGAGCCGTGCGAGGTCGCCGGTCACGAACAGGTCGCCCAGATACTTGCGGGCGGTCGCCTCCGGCTGGTTCCAGTAGCGCAGGAACATCACCGGGTCCGGCGCGCGGATGGCGATCTGCCCCATCTCGCCGATGTCGCAGAGGCTGCCGTCGGTGCGGATGATGCGCACGTCATGGCCGGGAATCGCCTTGCCCGTGGCGCCCGCGCGGGCGACACCGAGGCGGGCGTTGGAGCCGATGACATAATTGCATTCGGTCTGGCCGTAGAATTCGTTCACGGCGACCCCCAGCGCTGCGCGGCCCCATTCGAAGGTCTCCGCACCCAGCGCCTCGCCCGCCGTGCCCACGGTGCGCAGGTTGAAGCCGAAGCGTTCCTTCGGCTTCTCCACGGCGCGCATCATCTTGAGCGCGGTTGGTGGGATGAAGACATTGCGCACGCCCGCCGTCTTCATGAGGCGAAAGGCCGATTCCGGGTCGAACCGGCCGGGCGGCTGCACCACCACGGGCACGCCATGGGCGAGCGCCGACAGGACGGTATTGAGCAGGCCGCCGGCCCAGGCCCAGTCGGAGGGCGTCCACATGCGGTCGCCGGGGGCGGGCATGGAATCGTGGGTGAAGTGCTGTCCCGTCACATGGCCGATCAGCACCCGGTGGCCGTGCAGGGCGCCCTTGGGCGCGCCGGTGGTGCCGGAGGTGTAGATCATCAGCGCCGGATCGTCGGGCCCCGTGATGATGCCGGGAGCGGTGGCGCTGGCGCGCGACACGAGATCGTCGAAGCCCTCGATGCCGGGGGCGGGGCCGTCACGGGAGACGATGAGGTCGAGCCACTCCGGCCGTTCGGCGAGCTTGGCGAGACCAGCGGCGTCGGCCACCAGAGCCCGCGCGCCGGAATCGTTCAGGCGGAAGGTGAGGGCCTCGACGCCGAAGGCAGAGGCCAGCGGCACGGCGATGGCGCCGAGCTTGTAGACCGCAAGGTGGGTGACCAGCACCTCGATGCTCTGCGGCAGCAGGATCGCCACCCGGTCGCCGCGCGTGATGCCCTTGGCGGCAAGCGCATTTGCGAAGCGGTTGGAGGCTTCCGCGAGGTGGCCGTAGCTCACCGGCACGAAGTCCGCGCCCTGCGGCACATAGAGCGCGGGGCGAGAGGGATCGCGCGCCGCCCAGCCGTCGCAGGCGTGGGTGGCCATGTTGTAGCGGGCGGGGATGCGCCACTGGAAGGCAGCGCGCAGCCGGTCGAAATCGCCGAGGTTCGCGAGCATCCCAAGTGATTAAGCCTTGGGCAGCCAAACTTCCAGTGCGTCTGCGAAAAAAATGCCGCAGTGCGGTATCTGCCGCTCCGGCAGGCGGAGCGGCGCCTCAGCTTTGGGCGGCGGGGGCAGGATGGCGCGTCAGCGCGCGTCCGGCGTCGCCAGCACGAGCGCCCAGTAGACCTTGTACTTGGACTTGGGATTGAAGGCGGTGGCGATGCCCATGCGGGTCACGCCCTGCGCCAGCATGTTCTTGTTGTGGGGCGGGCTGTCGCGCCAGCCGGAGAAGGCCTCGGCCAGCGTGTGATAGCCGGCGCCCACATTCTCCACCGCCACCTTGGGCTTGTAGCCGGACGCGTTCATGCGCTGCACGAAGGTGCGTCCGCCCACTTCATGGGAGAGGGTGTCGGCGCGGGCCATGGCATTGGCCTGATCCTGCGCCACCTGGTTCAGCGCTGGGTCGATGGTGACCGGGTTGAGGCCCTTGCCCGTCCGATAGTCGGAGATGATGGAGGCGGCGGCCTCCGCATTCACCGGCTGGCCGGTCTTGGCGAGATTCTCATAGAAGGCCGGCTGGCTCGGCTGTTCCACTTCCGTCGTGCCGCATCCGGCCAGCGCCAGCGCGCCCAGAAGGGCGAAGGGCAGGGCGCGGCGCGTCCAGCGGGAAGACGTGAGGGCGCGGGCGCCCGCGAAGGGGGAAAGACCGAGATCGCTCATGGGGCCTCTATGCGCCCGGAGGGTTGAGGAAGGGTTATCGCAGGCGGGGCCGGCTCAGCCGGTGGAATCGCTGATGGAGCCGCCGCCCTTGACGGGTGTGGAGGGCTTGGCTTCCACCGCCGGCGGCTCCGGATCTGCGTCCACATGCGGCGGCACGAGGTCGGCCGGGGCGCGGCTCAGCGCCGCCCAGGGCTGGCTGGTCATCACGATGTCGTGCTTGCGGAAGCGCCGCAGGATGGAGAAGTGGAGGTCGCTCTTCACGGTGAGCGAATAGTCCACGTTCGCCACCACACAGCGCAGCTCGAAGACGATTCCGGTGTCGGCGAACTTGGTGATGAAGACCCGCGGCGGCGGCGTCTGGAGCACCTGCGGATGGTCGCAGGCGCAGGCGACCAGAATGTCCCGCACCTCTTCCACGTCCGCGTCATAGGCGATGTTCACCGCCACGATGACGCGCCCGGTGGTGTTGGAGTGCGTCCAGTTCTTCACCATGCCGGTGATGAGGTCCGAGTTCGGGACGATGACGGTCGCCCGCTCGAATGTCTCGATCTCGGTGGAACGCACGCTGATGCGCCGCACATAGCCTTCCTCGCCCTTCACATTAATGGTGTCGCCCACGCGGATGGGGCGCTCTGTGAGAAGGATGAGGCCGGACACGAAGTTGGAGATGATGGATTGGAGGCCGAAACCGATACCGACCGAGAGGGCACCGGCGACGAGGGCGATGTTCTGGAGGTTGAGCCCGATCTCGCCCGCCGCCACCATGATGGCGATGATGGTGCCCACATAGCCGATGATGGTGGAGATGGAGGTCTGGAGACTGGCCTCGATGCCGGTGCCCGGCAGCAGTTTCGTCGCCATCCACTTCTGCAGGCCGCGGGCGAGCAGTACGCCGATGATGAGCAGCGTCACCGCATAGACCACGTTCCAGAGCGTGATCGTGGTGTTGCCGATGTGGATGCCGAAGGTGACGCGCTCGACGGTCTCCTGGATGTCCGCCGAGGAGGTGCCCCAGCTTCCCGCCATCAGCAGCAGCGCGACGATGAACAGGCACAGCTTCAGCAGGCCGGAGACGAGGGTCGCGATGACCTCAAGGCTCTTGGGCCGCAGGCCGAGGGTCTTGGAGAAGACCCGCGCCCGGTGGGTTTCCGCCGAGAGGCCCTCGCCGAAGAAGGCGTCAATCAGCGCATAGATGATGTAGAGCGCGCTGAGGACGACCGCCGCCACCAGCATGCGGGAGGCCACGAAGACCGCGAAGCTCACATAGCCGGCGACCAGCGAGGCCACGAGCACGGCGATGATGAGCCAGAGCAGCGTGCGGATCCACGGCGCGCCGTTGAGGTCGAGGTTGCCGGAGGGCGTGCCGCCGCTCTCGGCGAGGGCGGTGTCGCGTGCCTCTTCCTCCTCGGCGATGCGCCCGATGCGCACCAGCATCAGGGCGGTGAAGGCGCTGATGAAGATGACGATGATGCCGGAGACGAGGACGGTGAGGGCCACCGGCGTGAACAGGGCGCGGTTGAGCGCATTCACGA
Organism: Azorhizobium caulinodans ORS 571; assembly: GCF_000010525.1. Classification (GTDB taxonomy): domain Bacteria; phylum Pseudomonadota; class Alphaproteobacteria; order Rhizobiales; family Xanthobacteraceae; genus Azorhizobium; species Azorhizobium caulinodans. Next base: position 610,830 of record NC_009937.1, read on the forward strand.
AGGAGCCGATGGCGAGCGTGGTCACCGACCAGGAGAAGAAGCGGAAGATGGTGGCCGCCGCCGTGTCGGACAGCGGAGGCAGGCGCCGCCAGGGCTGGCTCGGCGCCAGGACGGCGCGGGCGACCGCGCGGCCGAGCGCATAGATGAAGATGGCCACCATGAGCCCGCGCAGGATTTCCTCGACGCGGGCCGGCACGACCTCGAAGCCGCTGGCGAAATTGACGGCGGCGAGCGCCGCCAGCGGGCCGACGAGGCTTTCGAAGACGGCGGTCTTCACCGCCTCGCGGGAGGCGCGCAGGCGCGGCATCCGCTCGCCGTCCGCCGGCGCGTGGCTGCTGAGGCGCCGCCGCAGAAGCCGACCAAGGAAGACGATGAGCCCCACGATGAGGGCCATGCCGGCACCGATCGCGATGAGCGTCAGCGTGTCCTGCCGCTGGCGGGCGTAGCCGTAGGAATCGCTCACCAGCAACGACATGCTGCGGAGCGCGGAGCGCACCGCCGCCATGCCGGTGCCCCACAGGCTGGGGTCCACGATGGAGATGGACCGCTCGAAGAGCTGGCCGGTGAACAATTCCCGCCGCCGGGTGCTGATGCGGTCTGAGAGCTGGTCGGCGCGCGCGGCGAGGGCACGGTTCTGCTTCACCAGCGCGTCGATGTCGGTGGAGAGCACCTTCAGCCGCTCGCGGTCCGCGGTCACATTGGGATCTTCGGGCGCCGCACCGGCCGCCGGCACCGGGCCGAGTTCGTCGAGACGGGTCTTCACGTCGGTGGCGCGCGGGCCGAGCATTTCGGAACGCGCCTGCATCTCGCGGCGGACCGGATCGAGGCGGGAGCGCAGCTCATCGAGATCGGGCGCCCGCAGGCCGTCCACGCCCAGCGAGGCCTCGACGGCATCGAGCACGGAGCGGTTGGCTTCCAGCTTCTCGCGGGCGGTGGCGAGCGCGGGATCGGCAGGAGGGGCGGCCCAGACGCTCTGGCCGGCGACGAGCGCCAGCATCAAGGTCAGCAGAACCGCGATCCGCACCAAAGCGCGCTGCATCAGGACTGTCTCCGGGGCTGAGAGGCCAGATCGGCGCGGGACTGCGCCGCTTCACTTTGCGCCCGCAGCATTGGGAGCGGCCCGCAAAAAGCAAGTGCCGCGATCCGTTAGGGGTTGAAGGCGGCAGCCTCGTGGCAGGGAAAAAGCCATTGACGGCGGCTGCCGCCCGCGCGAGGCAAGGGCAGTTCCCGCCCCACGTGCGACCGTGACCGAGGCCTTCCGTGACCGACGCTGCCGCTTCCACCGCCGTTTCCGACCAAGCGCTTGCCTTCGCCAAGGCCCTGATTCAGGCCCCGTCCGTGACGCCCGACGCCGGGCAGGCGCTGGACGTGGTGGCCGATGCGCTGAAGGCGGCGGGCTACCATGTGGAACGGCTGGTCTTCTCTACGGCCGGCGTGCCGGTGGACAATCTCTATGCCCGCATCGGCACGGCCTCGCCCAATCTCTGCTTCGCCGGCCATGTGGACGTGGTGCCGCCGGGCGATGCGGCGTCCTGGCGGCATGGCCCCTTCTCCGGCGCGGTGGAGGACGGCGTGCTCTACGGGCGCGGGGCTGTGGACATGAAGGGGGCGGTGGCGGCCTTCCTCGCGGCGGCGCTGGCTTATGGCGCGCCGGCGCAGGGCAGCCTCTCCTTCCTCATCACCGGCGATGAGGAAGGCCCCTCCATCGACGGCACCGCCAAGGTCGTGGACTGGCTCGCCGCCAAGGGCGAAGTCATCGACCACTGCATCGTGGGCGAGCCCACCAATCCCAATGCGCTGGGCGATATGGTGAAGATCGGCCGGCGCGGCAGCCTCTCCGGCCTCATCACCGTGGAGGGCCGGCAGGGCCACGTGGCCTATCCGCACCTCGCCGACAATCCGGTGCCGCGCCTCGTGCGGCTCCTGACAGCGCTGACGGCGGCGCCGCTCGACAACGGCTCCGCGCATTTTCCACCCTCGAACCTCGAGGTCATCAGCGTGGACGTGGGCAACACCGCCTACAACGTCATTCCCGGTGCCGCGACCGCCAAGTTCAACGTGCGCTACAATGACCTCTACAGCCTCGAAAGCCTCATGGCGGAGATCGCCCGGCGACTCGACACGGCGGGAGAGCCCTATGTCCTGACCTTCCGCGACGGGGCGAGCGAGAGCTTCCTCACCGCGCCGGGCCCGTTCGTGGAGACGGTGCTGGACGCGGTGGCGGACGTGACCGGGCAGCGGCCGCAGATGTCCACCACCGGTGGCACGTCGGATGCGCGCTTCATCAAGTCGCTGTGCCCGGTGGTTGAATTCGGCCTCGTCGGGCAGACCATGCACATGGTGAACGAGGCGACCCCCGTCGCCGATCTCACCGCCTTGACCGCCATCTATGAGCGGCTGATCGCGCGCTATTTCGCCACCTTCGCGGCTTGAGACAAGAAGGAGAACATTATGGCCGAGGAGACCTCCGGGCACCTGTCCGTCGATGGCATCGAGATCGCCACCCGCCGCGTTCCGGGGCAGGGGCCGGGCGTCATCTGGCTGGGCGGCTTCCGCTCCGACATGACCGGCACCAAGGCGCAGGCGCTGGCCGATTGGGCCGGCGAGCGGGGCCATGAATATCTGCGCTTCGATTATTCCGGCCATGGCGCCTCGGGCGGGGCCTTCGAGGACGGCACCATCTCCCGCTGGGCCAAGGAGGCGCGCGCCGTCTTCGACAGCACGGACGGCCCGCAGGTGCTCGTCGGCTCCTCCATGGGCGGCTGGATCGCCTTGCTGCTGGCGCGCGCGCTGGCGGCCGAGGGGGTGAAGCGGCTCGCCGCCCTCGTCCTCATCGCCCCGGCACCGGATTTCACCGAGGCCCTCATGTGGGCCACCTTCCCGGAGGCGGTGAAGGAAGAGATCATGGCCAAGGGCCGCTTCGAGCGCCCGACGCAATATGACGGCGGGCCCTATGTCATCACCCGCGCGCTGATCGAGGACGGGCGGCACAATCTGGTGCTCGGCGCGCCTTTCTCGGTGGGCTGCCCGGTGCGCATCCTCCAAGGCGCGCAGGACGCGGACGTGCCGTGGCGCCACGCGATGCATCTCGTTACCTGCCTTGCGGAGGACGACGTGGTGTTCTCGCTGATCAAGGACGGCGACCACCGCCTCTCCCGCCCGCAGGACATCGATCGCCTGCGCCGCGTGCTCGACATGCTGATGAACGAGCTGAAGGGCTGAAGATATAGGGGAATAGCGGCGAACGCCGCTCCCAGACCTTGCAATCAAGGGAGAGGGCATTACCCCCCTCCCCGCCCCTCCCCCGCAAGGGGGGAGGGGGTTATGGCGCTCAAGCGGAACGGCCCCTCCCGGCACACGGGAAAACCCTCCCCCCTTGCGGGGGAGGGCAGGGAGGGGGGTACGACGGTCTGAGTTCCTTGCAACCTCCTGGCGAGGTGCGCCGTCGACTACTGGGCAGCTTCCTCTTGCCAGCCACGTCGCGAAGCAGCCCCCTCAGATCCGCACCACCGTGCGGCCGCGGACCTTGCCGGCGAGGATGTCGTCGGCGAGACCGAGCACGTCCTCCAGAGCCACTTCCTGCGTCAGCCCGTCGAGATCGGCGGGGGTCAGTTCGCGGGCGAGGCGCGCCCAGGCGTCCTGCCGGCGGGCCATGGGCGCGTCGACCGAATTGACGCCCAGCAGGCAGACGCCGCGCAGGATGAAGGGAAGGACCGTTGTGGGCAGGTCCGTGCCGCCCGCAAGGCCGCAGGCGGCGACCGCACCCTCCGCCTTGGTCGCGGCGATGGCATTGGCGAGGATGGTGCCGCCCACCGTATCGACGACACCCGCCCAACGCTCCGACTGCATCGGCTTGCCGGGCGCCTGAAGCACCGCGCGATCAAGGATTTCCGAAGCGCCGAGACCGGTCAGGAAGCCGGCCTCCTCCGGCCGGCCGGTGAGCGCCACCACACGGTAGCCGAGCCGCGAGAGCAGCCGCACCGCGATGCTGCCGACGCCGCCGGCCGCACCCGTCACCAGAACCTCGCCACCGGTCTCGATGCCGTGGCGTTCCAGCGCCATCACGCACAGCATGGCGGTGAAGCCGGCGGTGCCGATGGCCATGGCCTGCCGGGGGCTCATGCCCTCGGGCAGCTTCACCAGCCATTCGGACCTGGCCCGAGCCCGCGCGGAGAAGCCGCCGGACCAGGTTTCGCCCACGCCCCAGCCGGTGAGGATCACCTGATCGCCGGGCTTGAATTCTGGGCTGTCGCTGGTGCGGACGGTGCCGGCAAAATCGATGCCCGGTGCCATGGGGAAGGTGCGCAGGATGCGTCCCAGCCCCTTCAGCGCGAGGCCGTCCTTGTAGTTCAGCGTGGACCAGGCCACATCCACGGTGACGTCGGCGGCGGGCAGCAGGCTCTCGTCCGCCTGCTCCAGCGCCACGCTCTGGCCGCCCTCGGCCTTGCGGGCGACGATGGCCTTGAAGGTATCGGTGCTCATGGCGTGCTCCGCTCTCAACCGGCCTTGAACTCGGCCGCCAGCGCTTCCGTCTGGCGCACCAGCAAGGCGAGGTCGATATCCACGGCGGTGAAGACGCTGCCGGCCGCCATGTAGCGGCGGGCGAGCGTCCGGTCGGCGGTGAGGATGCCGGGCCGGTTGCCGGCGGCGACGATGCGGCGGAGCGTCTCCTCGATGAGCTTCACCATTTCCGGTGCGCCCTGTCCGTCGAGAAAGCCGAGGCTGGCGGAGAGATCACCGGGGCCGATAAAGACGCCGTCGATGCCTTCCACCGCACAGATGGCTTCCAGATTGTCGAGCGCCTGCGCGCTCTCCACCTGAACGAGCACGCAGGTCTCGTCATGGGCCTGCTTGAAATAGTCCTTCACCCGGCCGAAGCGGGTGGCGCGGCTCATGCCGGCAAAGCCCCGGATACCCTCCGGCGGATAGCGGGTGGCGGCCACGGCGGCGTGGGCTTCCTCCGCCGTCTGCACCATGGGCATGAGCAGGCTCTGGGCGCCGGCGTCGAGCGCCCGCTTGATGGCCACGGGATCGTTCGAGGGCACGCGCACCACGGGGCTGGCGCTGCCGCCCGCCGCCGCCTGGAGCTGGGCGAAGATTTCGGGAATGTCGGCGGGAGCGTGCTCGGTGTCGAGCAGCAGCCAGTCGAAGCCGGAGCCGGCCAGCACTTCCACCGTGAACGGGCTCGGGATCGAGCACCAGAGGCCGATCTGCTGACGGCCGGCGTGGATGGCGCGCTTGAAGGCGTTCCGCGGCATCGCTTCCTGAGGCATGGCGTTTCCTGATTTGTTGCCGGAGACGGGCCAGTGATGGCCCGCGGGCCGCACGGACGGCGGCGGCCCATTCTTGAGCGCGCGGCGCTCAAGGGGAAGGGGCAAAACCGGGAGGCGGCGGGATGAAACGCCGCGCGGAGCCCTCAGCGCGTGGTGGCGGAATAGGGATCGGCCGTGCCGAGCTCGCGCCAGCGCACGCGCTCCTCGGTCAGCACGCGGGAGAGCTGCCGGGAGCCGGCGGCCACCACTTCCGCGCCGATGGCCTGCATGGCCGTGACGACGGTGCGATCAAGCAGCGCGGTCTTCAGACCGTTCTCCAGCGCCGCCCGGACATCCTCCTTCAGCCCGGCGGGCGCCACCACGGCCTGCCAGGTGAAGACGTTCATCTCCGGCGCGCCGAGTTCGGCAAAGGTCGGCACGCCGGGGAGGCGGGGGGAGCGCTCGTCGCCGGTAATGGCGAGCGCACGCACAAGGGCGCGGTCGATATCGTCGGCGGAGATGGAGGCCTCCTGGAACGAGGCCTGCACCTGACCCTTCAGCAGGGCCGCCTCGACCGCGCCGCCGCCGCCCAGATAGGTGATGTTGCGCGGCATCCGGGCGCGCCGGAACATCTCGGCGGCCAGCAGATCATTGATGGAGCCCTTGGCGGAGGCGCCGAACACGAGGTCCGGCTTCGCCCGGATTTCCGCTTCCAGTTCGGAGAGGGAACGGGCCTCGACCGCAGGCTGCACCACCAGCACCGTCGGCATTCGGATGGCCAGCAGCACCGGATCGAGATCGCGTTCGGGCACGAAGCCGAGATTGGGCAGGGTGGTTGGGTCGAACAGCAGCAGCGTACTAGGGGCGACCATCAGCGTGTAGCCGTCCGCCGGGGCGGCAACCACGTAGCGGGCGCCCTCGCCCCCCATGTCGCCCGGCATGAGGCGGATGTTCACCGGAACGCCGAAGGCGCGGGACAAGGGGGGAGCGAGAAGCTCGGCCAGCCGTTCGCTCATGCCGCCGGCAGGGCGGGGCACCACGAGCGTGATCGCGCGCTTGGGAAAATCCTGCGCCCGCACCGCCGTCTCGCCCAAGCGGACATCGAGCCCGGCCCAGAGGAGGAGGCCGAGCAGCAGGCACGCGGAGATGCGACGCAAATGCCCGGCCATGGGACACCCGTTGCGTTTTGGCCTCGCCGAGGCCGTTCCCTTTCCACGTTCCCGCACGGAACGTCCAAAGCTGAACACGCCGAAGGCTTTTTATTCAAGCGGTAACTGACAGCTTCTGAAAAACGGCCAAAAATATACCGCAAACAATGCGCCCCGGTCTTTGGGACCGGGGCGTGTCGTATGGTTGTATGCCAGACCGTCGCGGGGCTATTCCGCCGCGACCCGCTGGCCGCGATGACGCCCTTCCGCGAACTCCTCCACCATCTTGGCATTGAAGGCGGGAATGTCCTTCGGGTTGCGGCTGGTCACGAGGCCCTGATCCACGATGACCTCGGTGTCCGACACCTGCGCGCCCGCATTGGCGAGGTCCACCTGGATGGCGCTGTAGCCGGTCATCTTGCGTCCCTTCACGAGGCCTGCGGAAATCAGCAGCTGCGGGCCATGGCAGATGGCCGCGACCGGCTTGCCGGCCTCGAAGAAGGCGCGGGTGAAGGCGATAGCCTTGTCATTGATGCGCAGCGTGTCCGGATTCATGACGCCGCCGGGCAGCAGCAGCGCGTCGAAATCACCCGCATTGGCGCCGTCCAGCGGCTGGTCCACGGGGATGGCGTCGCCTTTCTTGTCGTGGTTGACGCCCTGCACCTGGCCCTTCATGGGGCTCACGATCTTCACCTGCGCGCCGGCCTCCTTCAGGGCCTTCACCGGCTCGGTGAGTTCCACCTGTTCGAACCCGTCGGCGACGAGGACGGCGACCTTGCGTCCATCGAGACGATTGGCCATGGGGTCTCTCCTTTTTCCTGTGTCGGGATGGTATCGGTTCGGGGCGCGGCCCGTTCATGCGGCGCGCCCGGAAGCCCCCAGCTCACCCGGACAACACGAGGACAGGGAATGGGTTCCGGCCAAAGCCGGCCCGAGGAGAACGCCATGCTGACCACCGTTGCCGCCTTCGACCGCATCGGCGAGGAGAATGCCTTTGCCGTGCTGGCGCGCGCCACGACGCTTGCCGCCCAGGGGCGCGACATCATCAATCTCGGCATCGGCCAGCCGGATTTCCGCACGCCCGAGCATATCGTCGAGGCGGCCGTGAAGGCGCTGAAGGACGGCCAGCACGGCTATACCCCCTCGGTCGGCATCCAGCCGCTGCGCGAGGCGGTGGCGCGCGATCTGCACAAGCGGTTCGATGTGGAGGTGGACCCCGGCCTCGTGATGATCATGCCCGGCGGCAAGGTCACCATGTATGCGGCCATCCTGCTGTTCGGCGAGCCGGGCGCGGAAATCCTCTATCCGGACCCCGGCTTCCCCATCTACCGATCCATGATCGAATATACGGGCGCGACCCCGATCCCGGTGCCGATCCGCGAGGAGAACGGCTTTGCCTTCTCGGCGGAAGAGACGCTGGCGCTGATCACACCCAAGACGCGCCTTCTCATCATCAATTCGCCGGCCAATCCCACCGGCGGCGTGACGCCCAAGGCCGAGATCGACAAGCTGGTGAAGGGCCTCGCCGATCATCCGCACGTGGCGCTGATGTCGGACGAGATCTACGACCAGTTCCTGTTTGATGGCGAGCGCCACCAGACGCTGCTGGCTTACCCCGAAATCCGCGACCGCCTCATCCTGCTCAACGGCTGGTCGAAGACCTATGCCATGACCGGCTGGCGCCTCGGCTATTCCATCTGGCCCCAGGCGCTCTATGACAAGGTGCGCAAGCTCTCGGTGAATGCCTGGTCGTGCGTCAATGCGGCGACCCAATATGCCGGCATCGCGGCGCTGGAAGGCCCGCAGGAGCCGGTGGCGGCCATGCTCGCGGAGTTCGACAAGCGCCGGAGGCTGGTGGTGGAAGGGCTCAACGCGCTGCCCGGCGTCACCTGCGCCAAGCCCAAAGGCGCCTTCTATGCCTTTCCCAATGTCTCGCGCACCGGCTGGACCTCGGCCAAGGCCCTCGCCTCCGCGCTGCTGGAGGACGCGGGCGTCGCGACCATCGGGGGGCCGGACTTCGGCGTTCATGGGGAGGGCTATATCCGCCTCTCCTATGCCAATTCGGCGGAGAACATCGCCCGCGCGCTGGAGCGCATGGGCGCGTTCCTCTCCGAGCGCAAGGTCGCCTGAATGGCGCGCGCCGGCCGGACGCTGGCGCGCCTTGGCGCCGGGATGCTCCTCCTCGCCGCCGCCCCGGCGGGGGCGCAGGAGAAGCCCTGGCGCGAGCCAAACCCCTGCGCCGGCCGGATGCCCGCGCCCGACTACAGCCGCTGCCTCTCCGAGGCGGCGGCCCTGAGCGAGCGGGAGGTGACGGCCGCCTTCGAGGCGGCCATGGCAGTGGTGGAGGGGCGCACCGACCTTGCCGCCGTGCAGCGCAACCGCTGGAAAGGGCAGCTCGACGAGGCGCAGTCACGCTTCCTGCTGTTCCGCAATCTGGACTGCCAGAGCGTTGCCCCGTTCGAGGGGCCGCGCGGCATCGGCAATTTCGAGCAGCGGGCGCTCTGCCTCATTGAGAACAACGCCCGCCGCGCCCGCGATCTTGCGGCCCGCTATCCCAAGCCCGTGGTGCCGCCCGTGCTGGCCGCGAAGATGGCCGCCCTTGAGGGCGAGGGCTTCCACCCCGCCACCTGGACCGACCCGACGACGCCCCGGCTCGACTGACACGCCGCCCGCCCGGCCTTGCGCGCGGCGGCGGCTTGGCCCAAAGGTGCCTGCGTCAGAATGAGGAAGCGCACATGGCCAAGGTGGTTTCGGTGGGTGAGGTGATGGTGGAACTGGCGCGCGGCAATGACGGCCGCTACGGCCAGTCCTTCGGCGGCGACACGTTCAACACCGCCGTCTATCTCGCCCGCGCCGGCATCGAGACCGCTTATGCCACCGCGCTCGGCGACGACGTCTTTTCCGCGCAGATCGTCGATCTCGCCCGCAGCGAAAATCTCTCCACCGGCGCCATCGTCGAGGTGAAGGGCCGCGTGCCGGGCCTCTATCTCATCACCACCGATGACAAGGGTGAGCGCACCTTCCATTACTGGCGCGACAGTGCCCCCGCCCGCTCCCTGTTCGAGCTGGAGGGCTGGCAGGACGTGGCCGAGCATCTGGTCGCCGCACAGGCGGTCTATTTCTCCGGCATCACGCTGTCGCTTTATTCCAACGCCGGCCTCGGCCGCTTCCTCGCGACGCTGGAACTGGCCGGCGAGCGGGGCGCGTGGCGGGTATTCGACGGCAATTTCCGTCCGCGCGGCTGGGGCGGCGATCTCGCCCGCGCCCGCATGGTGTTCTCCGAGGCGCTGAAGCGCGCCTCCATGGCCCTGCCCACTTTCGAGGATGAAGTGATGCTGTGGGGCGACGCCTCGCCCGAGGCGACAATCGCCCGCATCACCACCTATGGCGTCAAGGAAGTGGTGGTGAAGAACGGCCCCGGCGGTGCCTATGTCCATGCCGAGGGGCAGACCGTCTTCGTGCCCGTGGAGCGCGAGGTGCAGCCCGTGGACACCACCGGCGCCGGCGACAGCTTCAACGCCGGCTATCTCGCCGCCCGCCTCAAGGGTGCCACTCCGGTGGACGCCGCCCGCGCCGGCCATGCGCTGGCCGGCCGCGTCATCATGCATCGCGGCGCCATCATCCCCCGCAACGCCCACGAGGGCGTGGCGTCGCATTGAGAGGGACATGCCGGGCGGCAACGCCGCCCGGTTCAGCGCCTGCTCAGTCGAACTTCGCCGCGCGCGGAAGCTTCGCCGCTGCCGCCGAGAGTTCGCGCACCTTGTCGAAATTGCCGGCCTTGATGGCATCGCCCGGCACCACCCAGGAGCCGCCGACGGCGACGACGTTCGGCAGCGCCAGATAGTCGGGCGCATTGGAGGGGCCGATGCCGCCGGTGGGGCAGAAGCGCAAAGCGGGCAGCGGCCCGGCCAGACCCTTCAGGAAGGGCGCGCCGCCCGAGGGCTCGGCCGGGAAGAACTTCAGCACCTTGAAGCCCAGCGCGTCGAGCGCCATGGCTTCGCTCGCGGTGGCGCAGCCGGGCAGCACGGGGACCGGCGCCTCGGCCAGCGCCTGCGCGAGCGCGGGCGTGGTGCCGGGGGTGACGATGTAGGTCGCGCCCGCTTCCACCACCGCCTCGATCTGGGAGCGGTCGGTGACGGTGCCGGCGCCCACGATGGCGCCTTCCACCTCGGCGGCGATCACGCTCATGGCGCGCAGCGCGACGGGGGTGCGGAGCGTCACCTCGATGAGCGGCAGGCCGCCCTCCACCAGCGCGCGCGCCAGCGGCACCGCATCTTCCAGACGCTCGATCACCACCACGGGGATCACCGGGGCGCGGGCGATCAGCGGAAGCGGGTTGGACTGGCTCATGAACGCATCTCCCTCATCGGCCGCCTGAGGCGCGGCCCGATCTTCAACGACGCGCGCCGGTGCCCGGTTCGCGCGGATGGCCCTTTGAAGCCCAGCCCGCCGCCGCTGTCGAGGGCAAAGCGGCAGGGCAGGGGCGTGGAAGCCGGGCTCGCTTGGGAGGCTGGGCGGCTCAGGCGGCGACCCGTTGGCGCCCCTGCGGAAGGCGGCCGAGGTCGCGCAAACGCGCACGGGCCCTGCATTTTTCGCACGGCCGAGGCTGCGGTCCGGGGTGGACAGGGGTAATGATACTCTGTATCTCTAATCGGGAAATCGGAGTTGCCATGTCCCGGTCCCATTCCCACGCCTCTCCCCCGCCCCGCCGGCCGCGGCCGGACGTGCGCGTGGGCGGCTCGGCCCTGCGCGCCTCCCTGGGCGTCCGGCTGGGCGTGGCGGTGGCGCTGGGCGCGGTGATGTGGGCCGGCGTTCTTCTGGTGTTGCAGTCATGAGCGTACAACTGCGCTTCCGCGATCTCACCCTCGGCTATGAGCGCCACCCGGCCGTCCATCACCTGGATGGCGTGGTGGAGGAAGGCGCGCTTCTGGCGGTCTGCGGGCCCAACGGTGCCGGCAAGTCCACCCTCATGAAGGCCATTTCCGGCGCCCTGCGTCCGCTTCACGGTTCCATCGACCGTGCCGGCCTCGATCCCCGCGACATCGCCTATCTGCCGCAGAGCGCCGAGATCGACCGCTCCTTCCCCATCCATGTCTATGACATGGTGGCCATGGGCCTGTGGCGCCGCGCCGGCCTGTTCGGCGGCATCGGCCGCGCGGACCGTGCCCGCATCGGCGAGGCCATCGCCGCCGTCGGGCTCGAAGGCTTCGAGAACCGCCCCATCGGTACGCTCTCCGGCGGCCAGATGCAGCGCACGCTCTTTGCCCGTCTGCTGCTGCAGGACGCCCGCCTGATCCTCCTCGACGAGCCCTTCACCGCGCTCGACGCCAAGACCATGTCGGACCTGCTTGATCTGGTCCGCCGCTGGCATGGCGAGAAGCGCACGGTGCTCGCCGTGCTGCACGATTTCGATCTGGTGCGGGCGCACTTCCCGCAGACCCTGCTGCTGGCCCGTTCGGCCGTGGCGTGGGGACCGACGGCGGAGGCGCTGGCGCCTGAGAATCTGCTGAAGGCCCGCCGCATGGGCGAGGCCTGGGACGAGACGGCACAGCCGTGCGAGGCGGCGGCGTGACCCCTTACGATCTGCTGGTCTCGCCGTTCGTCGAATTCGAGTTCATGCGTCGGGCGCTGGTGGGCATATTCGCCCTCTCGCTCGGAGCGGGGCCGGTGGGCGTGTTCCTCATGTTGCGTCGAATGAGCCTGACCGGCGACGCAATGGCACACGCCATTCTGCCGGGAGCCGCCATCGGCTTCCTGGTCTCCGGCCTCGATCTCGCGGCCATGACCATCGGCGGCCTCGCCGCGGGTCTTCTGGTCGCCGTGGGTGCCGGCGTCGTGGCGCGGGCGACCGAGATCAAGGAGGACGCCTCCATGGCGGCCTTCTATCTGGTCTCGCTGGCGCTGGGCGTGATGATCGTCTCGCTCAAGGGCTCCAACGTGGACCTGCTGCACGTGCTGTTCGGTACGGTGCTGGGTCTCGATGATCCGACCCTGCTGCTGGTGGCGGGCATTGCCTCGCTGACGCTGGTGACGCTGGCGTTCATCTGGCGGCCGCTGGTGCTGGAATGCGTGGACCCCACCTTCCTCGCCTCGGTGAGCCGGGCGGGCGGGGTGAGCCACATCATCTTCCTCGCCCTCGTGGTGATGAACCTCGTGGGCGGCTTCCATGCGCTGGGCACGCTCCTGTCCGTGGGCCTGATGATGCTGCCGGCCGCCACCGCCCGTTTCTGGGTGCGCGATCTCACCGCGCTGGTGGTGGTGGCGACCGTCATCGCCTTCGTGGCCGGCGTCGCGGGGCTGCTCATTTCCTATTATGTGGGCGCCCCCTCCGGCCCCGCGATCATCCTGGTGGCCGGTGCCGCCTATGCGGTCTCGGTCGTCTTCGGACCGGCGGGAGGCGTGCTCTCCCGCCTCATGCCACGTCGTCATCTCGAGGCATAACGGAGCCTTTCCATGCTGTCCCGTCGTACCCTGCTCGCCGCGGCACTCGTGCTCGGCGCAACCCCGGCGCTTGCCCAGTCGCCGGCGCCCGCCGCCAAGCTGCCGGTGGTCGCCTCCTTCTCCATCCTCGGCGATTTCGTGAAGAACGTGGGCGGCGACCGCATCGCGCTCAGCACCATCGTCGGCCCCAATGCGGATACGCACGTCTATCAGCCGACCCCGAACGACGCGAAGAAGCTGGCCGGCGCCAAGGTGATTTTCGTCAACGGCCTCGGCTTCGAGGGCTGGATGGACCGCCTCGTGAAGGCCTCCGGCACCAAGGCGACCGTGGTGGTGGCCACAAAGGGCATCACGCCGCGCGAGCGCAGCAAGGACGAACCGCAGGACGACGACGATCACGGCCCCAAGGGCAAGAAGGCGGACGCCGGCCACGACCACGGCCCCATCGACCCGCACGCCTGGCAGTCGGTGGCCAATGCCAAGGTCTATGTGGCGAACGTCCGCGACGGCCTGATCGCCGCCGACCCGGCGGGCAAGGACACCTACACCGCCAATGCGGCCGCCTATCTCGCCAAGCTCGACCAACTGGAGAGCGAAGTGAAGGCGGCCATGGCCTCCATTCCCGAGGCCAACCGCCGCATCATCACCTCCCACGACGCCTTCGGCTATTTCGGTGATGCCTATGGTCTGAAGCTGCTGGCGCCGGAAGGCGTGTCGACGGAGAGCGAGGCCTCGGCCAAGGACGTGGGCAAGATCATCCGCCAGATCAAGGAACAGCACATTCCGGCGGTGTTCCTTGAGAATGTCACCAACCCGCGCCTGATCGAGCGGCTCGGCAAGGAAAGCGGCGCCATCGTCGGCGGCACGCTTTATTCTGATGCCCTGTCCCGTGACAACGGCCCTGCGAGCACCTACATCGACCTGGTGCGATACAATATCCGCCAGCTCTCGGGGGCGCTGACCAAGTGACCTTGCGGCTGTGACCCGGCGCTCCGGCGCCGGGATGTTCTGACGTGCGGCGGCCGTATCCGGAAGGGGTGCGGTCGCCGTTGCATGCGCGGGCAGCGGCCCGCACAGGAGACCCCATGGCTGAGACCGGCTCTGAAAAAATCCCCGTGACTGTGCTCACCGGCTATCTGGGGGCGGGCAAGACCACCTTGCTCAACCGCATCCTCTCCGAGCCCCACGGGAAGAAGTACGCCGTCATCGTCAACGAGTTCGGCGAGATCGGCATCGACAACGACCTCGTGGTGGGCGCCGACGAGGAAGTGTTCGAGATGAACAACGGCTGCATCTGCTGCACCGTGCGCGGCGACCTCATCCGCATCATCGACGGCCTGCTGCGTCGCAAGGGCCAGTTCGACGGCATCATCGTCGAGACCACCGGCCTTGCCGATCCCGCCCCGGTGGCCCAGACCTTCTTCGTGGACGAGGAAGTGGGCGCGAAGACCAAGCTCGATGCGGTCGTGACCGTTGCCGACGCCAAGTGGCTGAGCGACCGCCTGAAGGACGCGCCCGAGGCGAAGAACCAGATCGCCTTCGCGGACGTGATCCTGCTCAACAAGACGGATCTCGTGAGTGCCGACGAACTGGCCGAGGTGGAGGGCCGCATCCGCGGCATCAACCCCTATGCCCGGCTCTACCGGACGCAGAAGTCGCAGATCGAGATCGAGAAGGTGCTGAACCAGGGCGCCTTCGACCTCGACCGCATCCTGGCGCTGGAGCCCGCCTTCCTCGAAGAGGGTGAGGACCACGACCATGACCACACCTGCGGCCCGGACTGCGGCCACGACCACCATCATCACGATCATGGCCACCACCATGACCATGGGCACGACCATCACCATGGTCACAGCCATGGCGGGCTGAAGCACTATCACGACGAGGAGATGCAGTCGGTCTCCTTCTCCACCGACAAGCTGCTGGACCCGGACAAGTTCTTCCCCTGGGTGCAGAACGTGGTGGCGACCGACGGCGCGAACATCCTGCGCTCCAAGGGTATCCTTGCCTTCAAGGACGATCCGGACCGCTTCGTCTTCCAGGGCGTGCACATGATCCTCGACGGCGACCATCAGCGCCCGTGGAAGCCGGACGAGCCCCAGGTGAGCCGCATCGTCTTCATTGGCCGCCACCTGCCCACCGAGAAGCTGGAAAGCGGCTTTCTCTCCTGCGTGGCGTGAGATCAGGTCATTCCGAAATGCAGAAGGCCGGCGCGACGCGCCGGCCTTTTTTGTTCGGCAGCTTTTCCGCCCTCAGATGAAATAGAGCCAGGTCAGCAGGGCGAAGCAGGGCAGCAGGAAGATGATTGACCAGGCCATGTAGCCGAAGAAGCTCGGCATCTTCACGCCGCGGTGGCGGGCGATGGAGAGCACCATGAAGTTCGGCGCATTGCCGATATAGGTCATGGCGCCCATGAACACCGCGCCCGCCGAGATGGCTTCCAGGGTCACCGCCATCGGCCCCATGAGCTGGTGGGCATCGCCTCCGGCGAGGTTGAAGAAGACGAGATAGGTGGGCGCATTGTCGAGGAAGGACGACAGGATGCCGGTGAGCCAGAAATAGGCGACGTTGACGGGCTTGCCGTCCGGGGTGGTCACCAGATCGACGAGCGGCGCGAAGGCGCCGTTGGTGCCCGCCTTCAGGATGGCGATCACCGGAATGATGGTGAGGAAGATGGCGGCGAACAGCTTGCCCACCTCGAGGATCGGCTCCCAGTCGAAGCCGTTGCGCTCGCGCACCAGCTTGGGCGTGATGCCGAGCGAGACCAGTGCCACCAGCACGAGAAGCACGTCGCGCACGATCCACTGGAGTTCCACGCGGGTGCCGTAGACGTCGAAGACGATGCCGGGCTTCCACAAAGCGCTGAGCAGGATGGCACCGATGATGGCGATGAGCAGCGGCACGTTCTGGAGGCCGCGCAGCTCGATGCGGCCGCCGCCTTCTTCCACCGGCGCGGCGGTCTTGTCCTCGCGGGCGTGGAGGAGGCTCTCCATGATGAAATAGACCACCAGCAGGATGCCGGCGACCACCGCCGTGTCGTGGAAAAGATGCGTGGTGGTCCAGAAGAAGCTCACGCCCTTCAGGAAGCCGAGGAAGAGCGGGGGATCGCCCAGCGGCGTCAGCGAGCCGCCGATGTTCGACACCAGGAAGATGAAGAAGACCACCGTGTGCACGTTGTGCTTGCGCCCCTCATTGGCGCGCAGCAGCGGGCGGATGAGCACCATGGAGGCGCCGGTGGTGCCGATGAGGCTGGCGAGCACTGTGCCGAGCGCGAGGATCGCGGTGTTGGTGACCGGTCCACCCTTGATGCGCCCGGCCACCAGAATGCCGCCCGAGACGGTGAACAGGGCGGCCAGCAGCACGATGAAGGGGATGTATTCCAGCAGCGCCGCATGGACCACCTCGTGGGTGGTGACGTTGGGGCCATAGACGAGGGTGAAGGGCACCACGAAGGCGAGGCCCCAGAACAGGGCGACCTTGCCGTAATGATGGTGCCAGAAATGGCTCGCCAGCAGCGGAAACAAAGCGATGGAGAGCAGCATGCCGGCGAACGGCACGCCCCAGAGCGGGGAAAGGCCGACGCCGCTGAAGCCCGCATCGCCGGCCGCATGGGCCGCGGACATCGGGACCAGGAGCGCGGGAATGAGCGCCAGCGGGGTCCAACGTCCGATTACAGCCATGCCGCACCTCGTTCTGTGTGAGCCGGTCAGCGGGGCGGCGCGCTGCCGTCCCGTCCCATCCCGCGTGTAGATGGATGGTTCATAGCGTTGATGGACGATGCCTTCCGGCGATGCAAGCAGGGCAGGGCTCAAGATGCTGCACCTGCGCCCCGGCGGAAGCCATGCACAGGGCGCCACCCTGCCACGGCGAAGGTCACGGCGGGGGAGCGGACGGTTGACCCGTGCGCCGCTTTCTGCCCTAGTCCGCGCTCGTTTGAGATCAGCATTCCCGGACATGAGCACAGATCGTTATAACGCGCGCGACGCGGAACCCCGTTGGCAGGCCATCTGGAACGAGCGCGGCATCTTCCGCACCCGCAACGACGATCCGCGCCCGAAATTCTTCGTCATGGAGATGTTCCCCTATCCGTCGGGGCGCATCCACATCGGCCATGGCCGCAACTATGTGATGGGCGACGTGCTCGCGCGCTACAAGCGCATGCAGGGCTT
Organism: Azorhizobium caulinodans ORS 571; assembly: GCF_000010525.1. Lineage (GTDB taxonomy): Bacteria > Pseudomonadota > Alphaproteobacteria > Rhizobiales > Xanthobacteraceae > Azorhizobium > Azorhizobium caulinodans. The sequence continues at coordinate 627,840 of NC_009937.1, forward strand.
CAACGTGCTCCATCCCATGGGCTGGGATTCGTTCGGCCTGCCGGCGGAGAATGCCGCCATCGAGCGCGGCATCCATCCCAAGAGCTGGACCTACGAGAACATCGCCTCGATGAAGGAGCAGCTCCAGCTGCTCGGTCTCTCGCTCGACTGGAATCGCGAGGTCGCCACCTGCGACCCCTCCTATTATGCCGAGCAGCAGCGCCTGTTCCTCGACCTGTTCGAGAATGACCTCGCCTACCGCAAGGAGAGCGAGGTCAACTGGGATCCGGTGGACAACACCGTGCTCGCCAACGAGCAGGTGATCGACGGGCGCGGCTGGCGCTCGGGCGCGGTGGTGGAGCGGCGCAAGCTGAACCAGTGGTTCTTCCGCATCACCGCCTTCGCGCAGGAACTGCTGGACGCCATCGACACGCTCGACCGCTGGCCGGACAAGGTGCGCCTCATGCAGCGCAACTGGATCGGCCGGTCCGAGGGCCTCGAAGTCCTGTTCGAACTCTCCAAGGGCTCGGTGGCGGCGGCCGGAACGTCGGCGGTGAAGGTCTATACGACCCGCCCGGACACCCTGTTCGGCGCCTCCTTCCTCGCGCTCTCGCCTGACCATCCGCTGACCCAGCATCTCGCTGCCACTCGGCCGGACCTCGCCGCCTTCGTCGCCGACTGCAAGACCGGCGGCACCTCGGCCGAGGCCATCGAGACGCAGGAGAAGAAGGGCTTCGACACGGGGCTCACGGTGGTCCATCCGCTGGACGCGGCCCGCACCGTGCCGGTCTATGTGGCCAACTTCGTGCTCATGGACTACGGCACCGGCGCCATCTTCGGCTGCCCGGCTCACGACCAGCGCGACCTCGACTTTGCCCGCAAGTACGGCCTCACGGTAACCCCGGTGGTGCTGCCGCCGGGTGCCGATCCTGCCGTCTTCGCGGTGGGCAGCGAGGCCTATGACGGCGAGGGCACGCTTTACAATTCGCAGTTCCTCGACGGCCTTTCCATTGCGGACGCCAAGGAGCAGGTGGCCCGGCGTCTGGAGCGCTTCCGGGTGGGCGAGCAGCCGCAGGGCACGCGCAAGGTGAACTTCCGCCTGCGCGACTGGGGCATCTCGCGCCAGCGCTACTGGGGCTGTCCGATCCCGATCATCCATTGCGACAGCTGCGGCCCGGTGGCGGTGCCCCGCGAACAGCTGCCCGTGGAACTGCCCGACGACGTGACCTTCGACCGGCCCGGCAATCCGCTGGACCGCGCCAAGGCGTGGCGCGATGTGCCGTGCCCCAAGTGCGGCGCCCCGGCCCGGCGCGAGACGGACACCATGGACACCTTCGTGGATTCGTCCTGGTACTTCCTGCGCTACGCCAGCGACAATCCCGACAAGCCCCTGGACAAGGATGCCGTGCGCCACTGGCTGCCGGTGGACCAGTATATCGGCGGCATCGAACACGCGATCCTGCACCTGCTCTATTCGCGCTTCTTCACGCGGGCGCTGAAGGCCTGCGGCCGTGTGGACGTGGCCGAGCCCTTCGCCGGCCTGTTCACGCAGGGCATGATCGTCCACGAGACCTATAAGGATAAGGACGGCCGCTGGTTGTTCCCGGAGGAGGTGAAGCTCCTCGGCGACGGCAAGGCAGAGAAACTGGACGACGGCTCGCCCGTGACCGTCGGCCCGCCGGAGAAGATGTCCAAGTCCAAGAAGAATGTGGTGCCGCCGGAAGTGGTGGTGGACACCTATGGCGTGGACGCCGGCCGCTGGTTCATGCTCTCCGATACCCCGCCCGAGCGTGACAGCGAGTGGACGCAGTCGGGCATCGAGGGCGCGTGGCGCTTCGTGCAGCGCGTCTGGCGTCAGGTGCAGGAGGCCATCGAGCTGGGCGCGCCGAAGGGCGCGGACAAGCCCGCGAGCTTCGATGCCGCCGCGACCGCGCTGCGCCGTGCCGCCCATGGCCTTGCCCATCAGGTGGCCGATGACGTGGAGCGGTTGCGCTTCAACGTGGCGGTGGCCCATGTGCACGAGTTCGCCAATGCCTTCGGACAGGCCATCGCGAGCGCCCGCACCGCCAGCCCCGTGCCGGCGGACCTCGCCTTCGCCCTGCGCGAGGCGGCGGAGATCGTGACGCGGGTGGTCGGCCCGATGGTGCCGCATCTGGCGGAAGAGTGCTGGGCCGCGCTCGGCTATGACACCCTGCTCGCCGAGGCGGCGTGGCCCAAGGCGGAGCCGGAGCTGCTGGTGGAGAACACCATCACGCTGCCGATCCAGATCAACGGCAAGAAGCGCGACGACATCACCGTGCCGCGCGACGCGACCGCCGCCGAGGTGGAAGCTGCTGTTCTCGAAATGGAAAGCGTGCGCCGGGCCCTCGACGGCAAGGCGCCCAAGCGTATCATCGTCGTGCCACAGAGGATCGTGAATGTCGTCGCCTGACGCCCCCATCCCCGCCCGACGGACCCTCCTGCGCCTCGCCCTCGCGGGCGGTGCGACGCTCGCGCTCGCGGGCTGCTTCCAGCCCATGTATGCGGAGAAGACGGTCACGCCCGCCGGCCAGCCGCTGGTCGAGATGATGCGTCAGGTCGAGATCGTGAAGATCGAAGGCAAGCTCGGCAACGACCTGCGCAACGATCTCATCTTCGAGCTCACCGGCGGGGCGGGAAACCCGGTCGGCGCGCCCTACAAGATGTTCATCACGGTGGTCACCAATTCGGCGTCTTCCATCGTCGATACGACGTCTGGCCTGCCGCAGAACCGCATCATCCATGTCACCGCCAACTGGCGCGTGGTGCGGGCCGGCGAGGAGACCAAGCCTCCGGTCCTGCAGGGCAAGTCCTCCGGCAGCGCCTCCATCGACGTGAGCGAGCAGCGCTTCGCCAACTGGCGTGCCACCCGCGACGCCGAGAGCCGCGCCGCCCGCATGGTGGTGGAGCAGATCCGCGCGCAGCTCGCCGCCTACTTCATCAACCCGCCGGCGCCCCCGGCGGCCCCCGCCGCGCCGGCGGCAAAGCCCCCGGGCACCTGAGCCCATGGTCGCGGTCCGCGCCGGCGATGCCGATACGGCGCTGGCGCGGCGCGATCCGCGCCACGCCGTCGTCCTGATCTTCGGCCCCGACATGGGCCTCGTGCGCGAGCGCGCAGCGGGGCTGGTGAAGCGCGTGGTGCCCGATGTGGCCGACCCCTTCGCCGTGGTGCGGCTGGAAGGGGATGAGCTTTCGGGCGATCCTCAGCGGCTCATCGACGAGACGCAGACCGTCGGCCTGTTCGGCGGCGAACGCGTGGTCTGGGTGCGGGCGGGCTCGCGAAACTTCGTGCCGGCGCTGGAGCCGGTGCTGGAGGTGGGCGGCTCGACGCTGGTGGTGGTGGAGGCAGGCGACCTCAAGAAGGGCGCGCCCCTGCGCACCCTGTGCGAGGCCTCCCCCAAGGCCCTTGCCATTCCCTGTTATGCGGACGGCGACCGCGATCTCGGCAAGCTGGTGGACACCATGCTCTCAGAGGCGGGCCTTGCCATCGACCGCGACGCCAAGGAACTCCTCGTTTCCCTCATCGGCGGCGACCGCCTCGCCTCGCGCGGCGAGATCGCCAAGCTCGCGCTCTATGCGCAGGGGCAGGGGCGGGTGACGCTTGAGGATGTGCGCGTCATCGTCGGCGATGCGTCCGCGCTGGCGCTGGATGATGTGGTGGATTCCACCCTCGCCGGTCAGGCGGTGGAGGCGACCGCCGCGCTTGCCAAGGCCTGGGGCGCGGCGACCCGCCCCGACGCGGTGCTCGGTGCGCTGCTGCGGGCGCTCTCTTCGTTGCACCAGATGGCCCTTCAGGTACAGGCCGGCACGCCGGCGGACCGGGTCATCGATCAGGCGCGGCCCATGGTGCATTTCTCCCGCAAGCCCAAGCTGGAGCGGGCGCTGCGCAGCCTCAATGCCGAGCGGTGCCTCCGGGCCATCCTGCTTGTGGACGAGGCGGTGCTGGCCGCCCGCCGCAACGCCGGCATGGCGCAGGCCATCACCGAGCGTGTGGTGCTTCAACTCTCCGCCCGGCGGTAATAGGATCACGCCGTCTCCAGCCGAAGGACGAGACGGTGATGGACTGGATATTGCCCAAGCGCCTCGACAACAGCTTCCCCGGCCATCCGGCGGTGGTCTGGATCTTCGTCGCGCTCACGCTGGTCACGCTCGGCCGCAGCCTCTTCCACATGTTCGCGCCCGATGGCGGCGCCCAGTCGGTGGCGCACATTCCTCTCTCCACCTATCCGGCGGCGGCTTCCAGCACGATCATCTTCGTCTTCGCCTTGTGGGGACTGTCGCAGTTGCTGATGGGGCTCATCTATGTGGTGGCGCTGATCCGATATCGCGGTCTCATTCCGCTCCTGCTGCTGCTCATGGCGGCGGAATATGCAGGTCGCATGCTGATCGCCACCTATCGGGTGCTGGAAACGACCGCGACCCCACCGGGCGCCGTCGCCGACCACCTGACGCTGCCGCTCGCCCTCATCCTTCTGGCCTTCTGCCACCCGCGCTTTCGCAAGGGGTAAGGCTCACCCCTTTGCCCCAAGCTCCCGGAAGTGGCCGCGCGCCTGAAGCCAGCCGAGCAGGGCGAGACCCGGCAGGCCGGCGATGACCGTGACGACGAAGAACCACGCCCAGCCGGTCACGTCATAGATATAGCCGCCGCCCGAGGCGAGGACGGTGCGGCCGACGGCGGTGAGCGCGGTCAGCAGGGCATATTGGGTGGCCGTGTGTGCGCGAGCGCCGCACAGGGACGAGAGATAGGCGACGAAGATCACCGTGCCGATGGCGCCGGTGAAGTTCTCGACGATCATCGCGAAGGTGAGGAAGCCCACGTCGGGCCCGATCATCGCCTGAACGGAGAAGGCGAGGTTGGAGGCCATCTGGAGCACGCCGCCGATCCAGAGGCACGTGACCAGCGAGCGCCCCCGCGCCAGCATGCCGCCGGCAAAGCCGCCCGCCAGGGCCGCGAGGAGGCCGACGCCCTTCACGATGGCGGCGTAGGTCGCCTTGTCGAAGCCGATGGAGATGACGAAGGACGCGGTGAGCCCGCCCGCCAGCGCATCGGAGAATTTGTAGAGGGTGACGAAGGCGAGGATGGCGAAGGCGTGGCTCCGGGTCAGGAACTCGGAGAAGGCGCCGAAGGCGGTGGTGAAGACCCGCTTCAGGGCGCCGAGCGCCCCGCCCTCATGGGCGACCCGCGGTGCGCCGTCCGGCTCGCGGGCGATGAGGGTCGCGAAGATGCCGAGCGCCATGCAGGCGGCAGCGACGCCATAGCCCCAGGCCCACACCTGCGCGTGCGGCAGGCCCTTGAACTCGAACCACGCCACGAGGGCAATGATGCCGGCGCCGGACACCAGCATGCCGATGCGATAGGCTGCCACATAGCCGGCCATGCCGGCCGCCTGCTCGGAGGTGTCGAGCTTCTCCACGCGATAGGCATCCACCACGATGTCCTGTGTGGCGGAGAGGAAGGCCACCAGCACCGCTCCGACGATGAGCCCGAAGGGCGCCGCCATGCGGGTGCCGTCGGCGGAAGGGGCAAAGCCGAGATCCTGAAAGCCCAGATAGAGAATGGCGGCGGCGAGCAGCAGCTGCGTGGCCAGCAGCCAGCCGCGCCGCCGGCCGAGCCAGCGGGAGAGCAGCGGCACGTCGAGGGCATCCACCAGTGGCGCCCAGAGGAACTTCAGCGTGTAGGGCAGGCCGACCAGATGGAAGAGGCCGATGGTGGCGATGTCCACCTTGCGCTCGGTCATCCAGACCGCGAGCGTGGTGCCGGTGAGCGCCAGCGGCAGGCCCGAGGAGAAGCCGAGCAGGATCACCACCAGCACGCTCGGGCGCAGATAGACCTTCACGGCATCGAGCATCGACGCGGGGGCGCCCGGGGCTTCGAGGGTGTTCTCGCTCATGTCCTGTTCCGTGGGCGGCGGGCGGCTCGACACTGGCGCCGGGGAGGCTGCGCCGGGCCGGCCCGCGCGGGAAAGCCGGCGGCATCATGCCCGCGCGCATGTTAATTTAGAGGTTGAGCCGGCCGCCGTGCTGAAACAATCGGGTGCGACCGGCCGCTCACGCCTGATTGGCGCTCCACAGGCCCGCATCCACCTTGGAAACGGCGATCACCGCCTGGGTGCGGCTTTCCACGCCGAGCTTCTGGAGGATGGCCGACACATGGGCCTTCACGGTCGCCTCGGAGACGCCGAGCTCATAGGCGATCTGCTTGTTAAGGCGCCCCTCCGCCAGCATCATCAGCACGCGCACCTGCTGCGGCGTCAGCGTGGCGAGGCGGGAGATGATGGCGTCGGCCTCCCCGTCCTGCGCGGTGGGGGGACCAAGATCCGGGGGCACTGAGGTGCCGCCTGCAAGAACCGTGGCGACAGACTGCCGCATGCCGGCAATGCCCATGGTCTTCGGAATAAAGCCCGAGGCGCCGAGATCGATGCAGCGGCGGATGACCGCCGGTTCCTCATTGCCGGAGACGACCACCACCGGCACGCCGGCATACTGCGCCCTGAGATAGATGAGGCCAGAAAAGCCTCGGGCGCCGGGCATGGTGAGATCGAGCAGGATCAGGTCGAAGTCGTCTTCGCGTTCCAGCAGCGCATGCAGGTCGTCAAACGTGCCGACCTCCACGATCTCTGCGGACGGAAACTCGCCGGCCACGGCCTCGCGCAGCGCGCCGCGGAACAGGGGATGATCGTCCGCGATGACCAGCCGGTATCCGGCGTCGGCGTCTCCCAAAAGGCTTCTCCCCCGGCTTCCCCGCCCGCAGTCTTTCCCCAAAAGCGGAAACCTTCGAATCGGTCAAGGGATCATCGGCGCGCACCCGCACGCTGACAAGATCGCGGGGCTTGTGTGCCGCTCCACAACTCCGGCGCGCAGCCAATCTCTAAAGTTGTATAAAGCTCGCAATGCAAGCTTGAGGAAAGGCTCGTCTCTTAGCCAATGGGCGAAGATTGGCTGATTGCCCTCCGCCTCTGCCGCCCGTTGAAGCGTTGGACATGGAGCGGGTCGGATGACATCCACCCACGAACCGCCTCCCGGACGGAGAGCGGCCGGATCAGATTGCTCGCAATCCGATCCATGGCCGGCTCTCCCGCGTATTCTGGAAGGTTGTCTCCGGGCGGACGTCCCGCCTCGCGTCCGATGTCGGCCTGAGAGACGTTCGCGTTCCGTGGCCGCCTGGCCGCGGTGTTCCTGAGTGAGGCGATCCATGTTCGGTGTCGGCAGCCAGTCCGAGGCACTCCTGAAGCTATCCGCCCTGGATCGGGCACAGGCCATCATCGAATTCACCCCAACGGGTGAAATCCTCGACGCCAACCAGAATTTCCTCTCGCTCGTCGGCTACGGGCTCAACGAGATCAAGGGCAAGCATCACCGCATGTTTGTCGATCCGCGCGAAGCCGAGAGCGCGGAGTATCGCGCTTTCTGGCAGGCGCTCGGCAAGGGGCAGTATCAGGAGGCGGTCTACCGCCGCATCGGCAAGGGCGGTGCGGTCGTCTGGATCCGCGCCATCTACAATCCGCTGATCGACCGTTCGGGCAAGGTGCTGAAGGTGGTGAAATTCGCCACCGACATCACCGAACAGAAGATGCGCTTTGCCGAACACGAGAGCTTGTTGGCGGCCATTTCCAAGTCGCAGGCGGTCATCCAGTTCGACCTCAAGGGCAACATTCTCGAGGCCAATCAGAACTTCCTCGACACCATGGGCTACCGGCTGGACGAGATCGTCGGCCGGCACCATTCGATGTTCGTGCCCGAGCAGATGCGCCAGTCGCCGCAATATGCGGCCTTCTGGGACAACCTGCGCCGCGGGGAATATCAGGCGGCGGAATACAAGCGCATCGGCAAGGGCGGCCGCGAGGTCTGGATCCAGGCCACCTACAATCCCGTCCTCGATGCGGACGGGGCGGTGTCCAAGATCGTCAAGTTCGCCACCGATGTGACCAAGCGCGTTGTGGTGCGCGAACGCCGGGCCGCGGCCTATCGGGAGATCGACGCGGGTCTCTCCGACATCTCCAGTGAACTGACCGATACCAATTCGCGCGTCGTCTCCGCCTCGGAGGCCACCCAGACGGCGGCTCACAACATGCAGTCCGTCGCCACCGGCGCGGGCCAACTGGCCGCCTCGGTCGACGACATCAGCCGGCAGGTGCAGCAGTCGAGCGAACTCTCCGTCGCTGCCGTGGAACAGGGCAATCGCACCAACGAGATCGTGGCGAGCCTCAGCGGTGCGGCCGAGAAGATCGGCCATGTGGTGGAACTGATCAATTCCATTGCCGCCCAGACCAACCTGCTCGCGCTCAACGCCACCATCGAGGCCGCGCGTGCCGGCGAGGCCGGCAAGGGCTTCTCGGTCGTCGCGCAGGAGGTGAAGAGCCTCGCCGGCCAGACCTCGAAGGCGACGAGCGAGATCGCCGCACAGGTCACCGAGGTCCAGGCCGCCACAGGCCAAGCGGTGACGGCGCTTGCGAGCGTTACGGAATTCATCACCCAGCTCAACGCCATCGCGGGCAGCATTGCCGATGCGGTGCAGCGCCAGGCGTCCGTGACGCGGGAGGTCTCCTCCTCCATGCAGACCGTCGCCCACGGCATCGAGGTGGTGAAGCAGGACATGGGCGTGATCGCCAGCGCCACCAGCCATGTGGAGGCCGCCGCCCGCAAGGTGCGGGAAGCCTCCGCCGCCATCGCCTGATCCCGCCGTTCAGGGCGCGCCGAGAAAGCGCGCCCGAGCCTGCCCCACTTCGGAGGCGATGAAATCCGCCGCCGCCCGTACGCGGGCAAGGTCGCGCATGTCCGTGTGGGTCACGAGATAGAAGGTGCGCGTGAGCGACACCTCGCCGCGCAGCACCGGCACAAGGTCCGGCATGGCATCCCCCATGAAGCAGGGCAGGACGCACACGCCCGCCCCCGCGCGGGTGGCCTCCATCTGCGCGACGAGGTTGGAGCTCTTGATGCGTGGCTTCAGCTCGCGCGCCACGAGGGGCACATAGTCCAGCTCCGGCGCATAGATGAGATCGTCGATGTAGCCGATGAAGGGATGCCGCCCGAGCGCTGCCCGGCTCTCGATGGGGCCGTGCGTTTCGAGATACGCCACCGCCGCATAAAGGCCGAGCCGGTAGTCTGTGAGCTTGCGGGCATGCAGCCGCCCCTCCTTGGGCCGGCTCAGCGAGATGGCGATATCCGCCTCGCGTTTCGACAGGCTGATGAGGCGGGGCATGGCGAGGAGCTGGATTTCCAGCGCCGGATGCTGGCGCGAGAAGGCGCCGAGCCGGGGCGCGAGGAAGACGGTGCCGAAGCCGTCCGGCGCGCCGATGCGCACCGTCCCCGACACGCCGAGGTCCGCCCCCGCGATCTCCCCCTGGGCGGAGAGGGCGAGCGCCTCCATGCCCTCCGCCGCCGCCATGAGCCGCTCGCCCTGCGGCGTCAGCAGCAGTCCCCCGGTCCGCCGGTCGAACAGCTTGGCACCGAGCGCGGTCTCGAGCGCGGTGATGCGGCGGCTCACCGTCGAATGCTCCACGCCCATCTGCCGGGCGGCGGCGGTGAGCGATCCGGAGCGCGCCACGGTGAGCAGATAGCGCAGGTCCGACCACTCGAAGTCCGCTCCGGTCACTGCGCTGCACCTCCGGTTCATCGATTTACGCACGATACGAGTGCGGAAATTGCGATGGATGTGCGCAAAAAGCTAGGGCATCGTAGCGCCCAACCAGAACACAAGCATCATCGGGAGGATCGCATCATGCGGGAGATGGGCCATTTCATCGGCGGCAAGCACGTGCCCGGCACGTCCGGCCGCCATGCCGACGTCTGGCAGCCCATGACGGGCGAAGTGGTGGGCCGCGTCGCGCTCGCCTCCGCCGCCGAGATGCGCGCCGCCGTCGAGAACGCCAAGGCGGCCCAGCCCGCGTGGGCGGCCACCAATCCGCAGCGCCGCGCCCGCGTGCTGATGAAGTTCCTCGAACTGGTGCAGCGCGACTATGATGCGCTGGCCGACCTGCTGGCCCGCGAGCACGGCAAGACCGTGCCGGACGCCAAGGGCGACATCCAGCGCGGTCTGGAGGTGATCGAGTTCGCGGTCGGCATTCCGCACCTGCTCAAGGGCGAGTTCACCGATGGCGCCGGGCCGGGCATCGATGTCTATTCCATGCGCCAGCCGCTGGGCGTGGTCGCGGGCATCACGCCGTTCAACTTCCCGGCCATGATCCCCATGTGGAAGTTCGGCCCGGCCATCGCCTGCGGCAACGCTTTCATCCTGAAGCCCTCCGAGCGTGATCCCGGCGTGCCGCTGAAGCTCGCTGAACTCATGCTGGAAGCCGGCCTGCCGCCGGGCATCCTCAATGTGGTGAACGGCGACAAGGAGGCGGTGGACGCCATCCTCGACGATCCGGACATCCAGGCGGTGGGCTTCGTCGGCTCCTCCTCTATCGCGCAATACATCTATGCCCGCGGGGCTGCGACGGGGAAGCGCATCCAGGGCTTCGGCGGCGCCAAGAACCACATGATCATCATGCCCGACGCGGACATGGATCAGGCGGTGGATGCCCTCATCGGCGCCGGCTACGGCTCGGCGGGCGAGCGCTGCATGGCCATCTCGGTGGCCGTGCCGGTGGGCGAAGCGGCGGCGGAAAAGCTCATCGAGAAGCTGGTGCCGCGCGTGGAGAGCCTGAAGATCGGCCCTTCCACCGATGTCACCGCCGATTTCGGCCCCCTCGTCACCCGCGAGGCGCTGGAGCGCGTGAAGTCCTACGTGGACATCGGCGTGAACGAGGGCGCAAAGCTGCTGGTGGATGGGCGCGGCTTCAAGCTGCAGGGCTATGAGAACGGCTTCTATCTCGGCGGCTGCCTGTTCGACCACGTGACGCCCGACATGCGCATCTACAAGGAAGAGATCTTCGGTCCCGTCCTCTCCGTCGTGCGCGCCAAGGACTACAAGGAAGCGCTGCGCCTGCCGACCGAGCACGAGTATGGCAATGGCGTCGCCATCTTCACCCGCGACGGCGATGCCGCCCGCGACTTCGCCTCCAAGGTGAACGTTGGCATGGTGGGCATCAACGTGCCGATCCCGGTGCCGATCGCCTACCACACCTTCGGCGGCTGGAAGCGCTCGGGCTTCGGTGATCTCAACCAGCACGGGCCGGATGGCGTGCGCTTCTACACCAAGACCAAGACCGTCACCTCCCGCTGGCCCTCCGGCGTGAAGGACGGCGCGGAGTTCGTCATCCCGACCATGAATTGACGCTCGGCCTCCCGGCGTGGACGCTGCCGTCCGCGCCGGGGCATGACATGGCGGGTCAACCGCCAGCGTGCGTTTCAGACGGGAGGACCTCATGTTCGAGCTGACGGAAGACCAGATCGCCATCCGCGACATGGCGCGCGCCTTTGCACGCGAGGAAATCGCGCCTCATGCGCTGGAATGGGACGAGGCGCACCATTTCCCCATTCCGACGCTGAAGGCCGCCGCCGCGCTCGGCATGGCCGGCATCTATGTGCGCGACGACGTGGGCGGCTCGGCTCTCTCGCGTCTTGATGCGACGCTCATTTTCGAGGCGCTGGCGGAAGGCTGCCCCGCCACCTCCGCCTATCTCTCCATCCACAACATGGTCGCCTGGATGATCGACCGCTTCGGTGCGCCGGAGCAGCGCACCAGGTGGCTGCCGAAGCTCTGTGCCATGGACATCGTGGCGAGCTACTGCCTCACCGAGCCTGGCTCGGGATCCGATGCTGCCGCGCTCAAGACGCGGGCGGCTCGGGACGGCGACCATTATGTGCTGCACGGGGAGAAGCAGTTCATCTCCGGTGCCGGCGCGTCCGATCTTTATGCGGTGATGGCGCGCACGGGGGGCGAGGGGCCGGGCGGCGTCTCCACCATTCTCGTGGAAGCGGGCACGCCGGGCCTGTCCTTCGGGGCCAATGAGAAGAAGATGGGCTGGCGCGTGCAGCCCACACGCGCCGTCATCTTCGACGGCGTGCGTGTGCCGGTGGAGAACCGCATCGGCGCGGAGGGCGATGGCTTCAAGTTCGCCATGGCGGGGCTCGATGGCGGGCGGCTCAACATCGCCGCCTGCTCGCTCGGCGGCGCGCAGGCGGCTCTCGACAAGGCGCTGGCCTATACGGCCGAGCGCAAGGCCTTCGGCAAGGCCATCAACCAGTTTCAGGCGCTGCAATTCCGCCTTGCGGACATGGAGACGGAACTGGAGGTGGCCCGCACCTTCCTGTGGCGGGCCGCGAGCGCCCTCGACCGGAGCGATCCGAAGGCCACGCGCCTGTGCGCCATGGCCAAGCGCTTCGTCACCGACGCCGGGTTCGAGGTGGCCAACGAGGCGCTCCAGCTTCACGGCGGCTATGGCTATCTGGCCGACTACGGGGTGGAGAAGATCGTTCGCGACCTGCGCGTCCACCAGATCCTCGAAGGCACCAACGAGATCATGCGCGTCATCATTGCGCGCGGATTGGTGGCGCGGGGCAACTGAAGCCCGCCGCGCCCATCCAACAGAACACTGCATCCTTAAGGGAGGACACCATGGCCGTCATCGCCTTCATCGGGCTCGGCAACATGGGCGGGCCGATGGCCGCCAATCTGGTCAAGGCAGGGCACGCGGTGCACGGCTTTGACCTCTCCGAGGCCGCCAAGGCGGCGGCCGCCGCGCGCGGCGTCTCGCTGGCGGTAAGTGCGGCCGAGGCGGTGAAGGCGGCGGACGTGGTCGTCACCATGCTGCCCTCCGGCCCGCATGTGCTGGGGGCGGTCACGGGTGCGGATGGCCTGTTCGCGGCGGCGCGGCCCGGCACGCTGTTCATCGACAGCTCAACCATCGACGTGGAGAGCGCCCGCGCCTTCCATGCGGGGGCCGAGGCGGCCGGCATGGCCAGCCTTGATGCGCCCGTTTCCGGTGGCGTCGGCGGTGCGGAGGCGGGCACGCTCACCTTCATGGCGGGTGGCTCCGAGGCGGCATTCTCGGCGGCGAAGCCCCATCTTGAGCGGATGGGCAAGAAGATCGTCCATTGCGGCGGCGCGGGCGCGGGGCAGGCGGCGAAGATCTGCAACAACATGATCCTCGGCATCTCCATGATCGCGGTGAGCGAGGCCTTCGTGCTGGGCGAGAAGCTGGGCCTTTCCCATCAGGCGCTGTTCGACGTGGCTTCCACCTCGTCCGGCCAGTGCTGGTCGCTCACCACCTATTGCCCGGTGCCGGGGCCGGTGCCCACGAGCCCCGCGAACCGCGAGTATCAGCCCGGCTTTGCCGCCGCGCTGATGCTCAAGGATCTCAAGCTCTCGCAGCAGGCGGCGGATCAGGCGGGGGCGGCCACACGGCTCGGCGCCGAGGCGGCTGCCCTCTATTCTGCCTTCGAGGCGGAAGGCAATGCGGGCCGGGATTTCTCCGGCATCATCGAGTGGATCCGCGCCCGCACGGCCTGACGCGGGGATCCCTCAGGCGCTCGCCGCGTCGAGCGCGGCGATCTCCTCCGCCGATAACTGGAGATGGACGGCACGGATGAGCCCGTCCATCTGCGCGAGGCTGGTAGCGCTGGCGATCGGCGCGGTGACGCCGGGCCGCGCGATGAGCCAGGCGAGGGCCACCTCGCCTGGGGCCGCGCCCTTTGCCGCCGCTACCTCATCGAGGGCGGCGAGGATGCGCAGGCCGCGCGGGTTCAGGTAATTCGCCATCTTGCCGCCGCGCGCGCTTTTGCCGAAATCCGCTTCCGAGCGGTACTTGCCTGTGAGGAAGCCGGCTGCCAGCCCATAGAAGGGGATGACGCCGATGTCCTCGCGCATGCAGAGATCGCGCAGCGCGCCGTCATAACTGGCGCGGTCGTAGAGATTGTAGAGTGGCTGCAGCGTCTCATAGCGCGGCAGCCCCAGTTCTGCGGCCACCGCCAGCGCGGCGCCCAGCTGCTCGGCCGAATAATTGGAGGCGCCGATGGCGCGGATCTTTCCCGCCCGCATCAGCTCCTGATAAGCACCGAGCGTTTCCGCGTCGGGCGTCGCGGCGTCCGGCGTGTGTGACTGGTGGAGGTCGATCTGCTCCACCTGGAGGCGCTTCAGCGATTCCTCAACGGACTGGCGGATCCAGCGGGGTGACAGGCCGTTGCGATCCGGCCCGTGGTCCATGCCCACCTTGGTGAAGATGAGCACCTTGTCCCGCTTGGCCGGATTGGCGGCGAGCCACTTGCCGATGATTGTCTCGGACTCCCCGCCACTGTGGCCAGGCACCCAGCGCGAATAGATGTCTGCGGTGTCGAGCGCATTCAAGCCTGCGTCGACGAAGGCATCCAGCAGGCGGAAGCTGGTCGCTTCGTCGGCGGTCCAGCCGAAGACATTGGTGCCGAGAACGAGCGGGGCGATGGAAAGGCCGCTGCGGCCGAGGGGGCGGTGCTGCATGCGTCGAGCCGTGCTGTCCGGGCGGGCCCTGGGCCAAGCCTCCTTCGTGGCCGTTACGGCCGGTCGCGAGGGCTGCGTGCGGGTCCGTGCAGGTGGAGGGGAAGGCAATCACTTCGGCCCGCGCCTCGCGGCGCGAGCCGGATCGTCTTCTATCACGACCGCCGCCTGGCGCCGACACACGGTGGTGCGATCCGGGCTGTCCCGGCTCCCTTTATCGGGCGGCAATGGGGGTTCAGCCGCGCAGTGGCACGATGTCGGTGAGCAGGCCCGGCAGGAAGATGCCGCCGTAATCGCTCCGGGGCAGTTCCCGGCGCAGGTGGATCGCCTTCGGCCGCTTGGCACCGATGAGGGCGCCGTGGGTGAAGGCGAGGATTTCCTCGGCGCTGGCTGCGGACTCGTCCTTGAGCACCACGAAAGCAGTCAGCGCTTCGCCGGCCTCGCCATCCGGAAGCCCGACGACGGCGACTTCCCGAATGGCCGGATGCCGCGCGATGGCGGCTTCCACTTCCCTCAGGGATACGGTCTGGCCGGCGCTGAAGATCAGGTCCTGCGTGCGGCCGACGACTTTCAGGTCATATCCGCTGCTCAGCATGCCGATGTCACCCGTCCGCAGCCAGCCGTCGCACAGCACGCGGGCGGTGGCTTCCGGATCATCCCAGTAGCCGGTCATCACATGCGGACCCCGGATCAGGATCTCGCCTTCCTGCTCCGTGGCGAAGGTGTCCTCCACACCTTCGAGCCGCGTCTCATAGCCGAAGAAGGGGCGGCCCACGGTGGTGCGCAGCTCGTTGCGCAGCGCCCGCTTCACCGACAGGCGCTCGGCGGACAGAAGGCAGGTGAAGGGGGCTTCGGCGAGTCCGTAATGGACGCTGATGCGCGGGCCGACAAGGTTCAGCGCTTCGTCGCACACGGCCTCCGGCAGGGCCGCGCCGCCGATGTGCAGCATCTCCATGGCGTTCAGCGCCACGTCTTCCGGCGCGAGGTGCGGCAGGAGCTCGGCGAGCTGCGCGGGAGACATGGCGCTGCGCGTCACCGAGAAGCGCGCCATCTGGAAGGGGAAGCGCTCCGCATCGAAGGCGCCCCCCAGCACGATCCGGCTCCCACCCAGAAGATAGGCCAGCACCATGAACTGAAGCGGCGCCCAGAGCGGGCGCACGTTCAGGAAGACGGAGTCCGAACCGATGCGAAGGCCCGCGATGAGGTTGCCGGCCACGGCACTGATGTTGCCGTGGCTCAGCTTGACGATCTTGGGCTGACCGGTGCGGCCGGCGGAGAGCGCAAGCTGGGCGATGTCTTCGCTTTCGCCGGGGGGCAGGAAGCGGTCGCTGGCGCGTGCCAGCAGATCCTCGTAGTCATGGGCGCCGGAGACGGTGCCGCCGAGCGCGATGATGTGCCGGAGGTCCGGAAGCTCCGAGCGGAGTTCGGCGAGCATCGGAATGAGCGTCGCCTCCGCAACCACGGCTCGCGCGCCGGTGCGCCGCAGATGCGCCACGAGATCCTGGCGGCGCATGCCGGCTGAAAGCGGAACGCTGATGAATCCGGCGGCCATGGCGCCGTAATCCGCCTCCAGATGCTCGCGAATGTCGGGCAGCAGCAGCGCCACGCGCTCGCCCCGCAGCAGGCCGAGCCCGGCCAGCGCCTGACCGAACCGCGCGATCCGGGCCATCAGGGCTTCGAACGTCCAGGGACCGACCCGGTCGACAAGCGCGACGCTTGCCCCGTGCCAGGCGCGGGCTCTGCGGAACAGAAATCCGATGTGCATCCCGCAAATCCTTCAGCGGAACGACGCCAACGGCGTGCCCAGGGCCTCCAGGGTGCGACTCCGGCCCGTTGAGGTAAAGGGAAATTGCACGGGCGCCCTGCGGCGGATCTGCCCGCCGCTCCCGCCTGCCAATGAAACGGTGCTCAATTCTTGCACCTCTTGCCGTCCCGCAAAAGGCTGCCTTGCTGCCTCAAGGGGCAAACGACCTGTATCCATCATAATGAATGCTCGCTGGGTGAACGGGCAGAGCCTCAGGTCCGCGCACGCCTTGAAATTCGGTCTCGGCGCATTTCCTGCCCAGCTTTTAGCTTCGATGTTGCGTCCCACGGCGATGGATCCACCATAGCCGAGCTTCAGCTTGACCGCTGCCAATCCAGAGTGGTGCAGCGGCCTTTCAGGCCTGCCCTCAGGGCGAGCCGCGGCTGAAGATTGGTTGCATGTCCTCCAGCCTCCCGCACGGCGGGACGGAGCCGTGAGCGAGGCATGGAAGCGCCGGACGGTCCGCAAGCGGACGCCCGAAATTCGGAGGGGGTGCCGGCGATGCGCGTGCGGGCACGCAGAGCACCGGCTGCATGGGTCGAAGGGTAAGGGCAAGGCTTCGCGGCGCGCGGCACACGGTACTCTTCCGCTGCGCGCTGCCCTACGGAACGCGATCCCTTCGCCATGTTTTCACCCCCAGGCCCCTGCAAGAGCCTGCGGCTAAACAACACAACCTAGGGGTGCCGCTCCAATGCTCTTTTGTGTGCTGTTTATGCGTGGACGGCATAAAGGCATTGACTGCATGTGACCCAGTCATGAGCTGGCTTCTTCCTCGGAGGTCATCGCTGCGGCCAGTTCCGCGATGAGCGCCTGCGCCGCGCGGGAGGGAACCCGCCGCTCCGGCCGCAGGATGTGGATGTCGAAGGGAATGATCGGCGAAAACCGCCGTGAGACGAGGCCGCCGCCACGGCCGAGATGCGCGGCCGTGAAGGGGTCGACCACCGCAACGCCCGCGCCCGCCTCCACCAGACCGCAGGCGGCGATGGACGTCTGGGTCTCGATGCGCAGGCTGACGGAATGAGGCAGGCTCTCGAAAAGCCGCCGCAACTGCGACCCGATCTCGGTGTCCGGATTGATGCCCACAACCGCTTCGCGGCAGATATCGGTCGCCGTGACCGTCTCTTGCGTGGCGAGGGGATGGTCCGGGCGCATGACGCAGACGCACGAGAACGCGAAGCGGCCTTCGCTCACCAGCCCCGCCATGTCGCGGGGCGCCATGCCGATCCCCACGTCGAAGAGATTGGAGGTCAGCGCATCCTCGATCCGCGCCGCCGAGTGGGTCTCGTGGGTGATGTGAATGTCAGGGTGCCTTGCGGAAAACGCGGCGAGTCCCTTCGGCACCGGTCCGAAGCTCATGGCCGGCATGCACACGAACCGCAGATGGCCCCGCCGCAGTTCGCGGATGTCGAGCGCCACCTTGGTGAGGTGCTCGAGCCCCAGATAGGAGATGGACAATTCTTCGTGAAAAGCCTTCCCCTCCGGCGTGATGATGAGCCGTTTGCCGTCCCGGAGGAAGAGATCGAAGCCGAGCACCCGCTCAAGGTCGGCAAGGCGGCGGCTGACCGCGGGCTGCGAGAGGTGAAGCTGGCGGCTGGCCGCGGTCACGCCGCCCGTCACCACGACGGCGTTGAACACGTCGAGATGCAAGGCGCTCATGCGCAACGGGATCTCGGGGGCTCGGCTCGCAGCCCGGGCATCAGCCTTGGATCGGCTCATGGGACACTCTGTGCAGGGTGAACGGCCTACCGCACCCCATGCCGATGCGGGTGGCAACAGGAAAAGGAACGAAAATCAAATACTTATGCTGAGCTTATGATCGGCTCGCCTGCGGCGGACCCGTCGGACGCAACATAGGTTGCTCCAGATCAAACCATTTCAGGAAATTCTGAAATAGGTGTTGGGTCGCCATGACGACCTTGCCGCCCCTTATCCAAGATTTTGTGCTCCATTTCGGCGAAATGGGCAGTCGCTGGGGCATGACCCGCACGGTCGGGCAGATATATGCCCTGCTGTTCGTGTCATCCGAGCCGCTCTGCGCCGAAGACATGGTCGCAGCGCTTGGTATTTCCCGGTCCAACGTGTCCATGAGCCTGCGGGAACTCCAATCGTGGAACCTGCTGGTGATGAAGCCGCGCCCCGGTGACCGGCGCGATTTCTATACGACCCCCGACGACGTCTGGCAGATCCTTCGTATCCTTGCGGAAGAACGCAAGCGGCGAGAGGTCGCGCCCACGCTTGCGGTGCTCGATCGTCTTCTGGTGCGCGAGCCGACCGGCGAGAGCGAGCGCCACGCCCAGGCCCGCATGGCGCAAATGAACGATCTCGTGGTGCAACTCACGTCCTGGTACGACGACGTGAAGCGTCTGGACGATGCACGCCTCTCCAGCCTGCTCAAGCTCGGCGGCAAGATCGTCCGCCTGCTGGGCAAGCTCGAACGGCCGGCGGCCTCCGCCCATCCCGGTGAGGATGTAGCGCCATGAGCATCCAGTTTCCAGCGCCCCACAGCCGCTTCGTGGACGGCAGCGTCGCTGAAGGGACGTCTGCCCGCCCGCGCATGGATACGGCGGGTGCGCACGCCGCGCCGGCGCGTCGGCGTCGGCCTCGTCCGGCCCAGAATCTGGAAAGTCGCGGCGGAGCACTGCTCCAGTTGGTGGCCTCTCTCCTTTTCATCGGCCAGGCGGCGCTGATCGCGCGGGCTGTCGGCACCATGTCCAGCGCCATCACGGTGCCGGCGCTGCTGGGTCCGGCCGCTGGCATCCTGGCGTTGGGCGTGGTCCGGGCCATTCTGGAGGCGCTGGGCGCCCGGCTCTGCCACCGGCAGGCCCGCGCTGCCCTTGGCCGGCTGCGCAGCGAAGTGGCTGCCGCCGTCGCGGCCCGGTCTCCGCTGGATCGCAACCGTCCCGTGGCCGGGGCCGTCGCCAGCGCGCTCGCTGAGCAGGCGGAGGCGGTGGTGCCTTATCTGTCGCGCTTCAAGCCTGCCCGCCTGCGGGCGAGCGTGGTGCCATTCGTCATGCTGGCGGTGGTGCTGCCGCTCTCCTGGGCCGCGGCACTGGTCATGCTGGTGGCGCTCCCGCTCATTCCCGTCTTCATGGCCCTCATCGGCTGGCGGGCGCAGGCGGCGAGCGAGGCGCACCTGAAGGAGATGGGAAGCATGAACGGCTTCCTGCTCGACCGGCTGCGCGGCCTTGCCACCATTCGCGCGCTCGGCGCCGTGGACACGACCGCTCTGCGCCTGCGGGCGAGTGCCGAGACGCTGAAGGACCGCACCATGGCGGTGCTGCGCATCGCCTTCCTCTCCTCGGCAGTGCTGGAACTGTTCTCTGCGCTGGGCGTAGCCATGGTGGCCGTCTATGTGGGCTTCCATCTCCTCGGCACGCTGGAGTTCGGCACCTGGGGCGTGCCGCTGAACCTCAGCGACGGCCTGTTCATCCTGATCCTTGCCCCGGCTTTCTTCGAGCCCATGCGCGACTTGTCGGCGGTCTGGCACGACCGGGCGGCAGGCGAGGCGGCCTTCGCCGCGCTGAAGCTGCTCACCGCCAACGGCCTGCCCTTGCCGGGCGCCAACATGGCGCATCCCGTGCCCGCGGCGGCGGCTCCTGCCCCGGATGTGGTGTTCGACACCGTCTCCTTCACCCATGCCGAAGGCCGGGCGCCCTTTGCCGCCTTCTCGCTGACGGTGCCTGCCGGCGGCCGCGTGGCGCTGCTGGGCCCGAGCGGGGCCGGCAAGTCCACCTTGCTGGCGCTCGCTGCCGGTCTTGCACCGGTCCACACGGGCTCGGTGCGCATCGGCGGGCTCCCCCTCACGGCGGAGACCGCGGCGGAACTGCGCTCCGGCATGGCCTGGATCGGTCAGCGCCCCCACTTCTTCGCCGGTTCGCTCGCGGCCAATGTGCAGATGGGGCGGCCTGATATCGGCCCCGAGGCCGTGGAAGAGGCGCTGGCCTTCGCCACGCTCGACCGCGCCGTGCGGGGCCGCAGCGCCGATGACGGCCTCGGCGAAGGTGGCGCCGGCCTGTCCGGCGGCGAACTGGTGCGCCTTGCCATCGCCCGCGCGGCGGTGGACCCGCGCGTCCAGCTCGTGCTCGCGGACGAGCCGACCGCCCATCTCGATGCCGCGACCGCAGCCGAGGTGACCGAGGCCCTTCTCACCCTCGCGACCGGCCGCACGCTGATCGTCGCCACCCATGACCCCGTGCTCGCCGCAAGGCTGGACACGGTGGTTCAACTGGAGCCTCGGCCATGAGCGCCCGTCTCTTTGCCCGCGCCCGGGTGCCGCTGCGGCCGCTCGCTGCCATCGTGCGCCTGTTCTGGGCCGAAAGGGGGCCGCGGCTCCTCGCCGGCGCGCTTCTGGCTGGCGTGACGGTGCTGGCCGGCTTTGCGCTCCTCAGCCTGTCCGGCTGGTTTCTCGCCGCCACCGCTATTGCCGGTCTTTCGGCCGGAACGGCGCTCGCCTTCGACGTCTTCACACCGGCCGCCGCCATCCGTTTCCTCGCGCTCGCTCGAACCGGCGGGCGCTATGGCGAGCGGCTCGTCACCCATGATGCGACGCTCGGCGTGCTCGCCGGCCTCCGCGAGCGGCTGTTCCGCGGCTGGGCGACGCCGGAGGCGGCCCGTGCGCTGGGCCTGCGGCCCGCGCGCCTGCTGTTCCGCCTGACCGAGGACATCGATGCCATCGGCCAACTCTATCTGCGGGTGCTGGTGCCGGCGGGTGCGGCCGTGCTGCTGGCCCTTGTGGCCGGCGTCGGCCTTGGCCTGGTTGCCGGTTCCGGGCCGGGGATCGCCCTGTGCGCCGGTCTCATGGTCGTCGGGCTCGGCCTGCCGCTCGCCGGTGCCCGCGCCGCCTATCGTCACAGCCGGCGGCGGGCCTATGCCACCGAATCCCTGCGGGCGAGGGCCATCGATCTGGTGGCCGGGCAGACGGAACTCGTCATGGCGGGCCGGCTGCCCGCCCAGTGCGAGGCGGTGGCGCGGGCGGACCGGACTCTGGCCGAGGCCGATCTGGCCTTGAACCGCATCGAGACGCGGGTGGGCGCCGGCTTCGGTATCGCCGCCTCTGTCCTCGTGGCCGGGGCGCTGCTGCTGGCCGGGGTCCTCGCCCGGCAGGGCACCATCGACGGGCCCGTGGCCGCCGCCCTCGTGCTTGGCGCGCTGGCGGTGCTGGAACCCTTCGCAGGATTGCGGCGGGGGGCGTTGGAACTGGGCCGGATCCTGCTGGCGGCAGGGCGCCTTGGCCCGCGCCTCACTGATCGGCGCCCGCTGCGCGGCCCCCTGAGGGCGGAGGCCGGCATTGCGGTGCGTGTTTCCCGAGTCGATCTGCGCCAGCGGGCCGCGCATCGGACCCTTCTGGATGACGTTTCCCTGACCATCCTGCCGGGCGAGCGGGTCGCGCTCGTCGGCGCGAGCGGGGCGGGCAAGTCGAGCCTGCTCGGGCTGATCGCCGGTGAGCGCTCGCCAACCGACGGCACGGTAGAGAGTCTCTGCGCCACGCTGCTGACCCAGCGCACCGAGCTGTTTCAGGACACGGTGCGGGACAATCTGCGCCTCGCGGCCCCCACCGCGTCGGACGAAGCGCTGTGGGAGGCGCTCACCGCCGCCGGCCTTGCCGCCGATATTGCAGGCCTGCCGGCCGGGCTGGACACCCGACTGGGGGAGGGCGGGCTCGGCCTGTCCGGCGGTCAGGGGCGGCGTCTCGCGCTGGCGCGCCTGCTGCTGCGGGACACGCCCGTGTGGCTGCTCGACGAGCCCACGGAAGGATTGGATGGCGAGACCGCCCGCGCGGTGCTCGCCCGCCTCACCGCGTGCGCGGAAGGGCGCACGCTGGTGGTGGCTACACACATTCGCCGTGAGGCGGAGCTGTGCGATCGCCTGCTGGTGATGGCGCAGGGCCGCATCATCGCACGACTGGCCCGAGGCGAACCGGGGTTCGACGCCATGCTCGCCGGCCTTCGGCCCGACTGATTCACCGCTGTTCGGTTCCGACGGTCGCGCCGCCGGGACCTCCCTTCATTCGGGGCAACCCGAGGAGAACGAGGATGGAATTCGATATCGTTTCCCTGTCGCGACTTCAGTTCGCGATGACGGCGCTCTACCACTTCCTGTTCGTGCCGCTGACTCTCGGCCTGTCGATCATCGTCGCCATCATGGAGACGGTGTATGTGATGACCGGCCGCACCATCTGGCGCCAGATGACCAAGTTCTGGGGCACGCTCTTCGGCATCAATTTCGTGCTGGGCGTCGCCACCGGGCTCGTCATGGAGTTCCAGTTCGGCATGAACTGGAGCTACTACAGCCATTATGTGGGCGACATCTTCGGCGCCCCGCTGGCCATTGAGGGCCTCATGGCCTTCTTCCTGGAAGCGACCTTCGTGGGTCTCTTCTTCTTCGGCTGGGACCGCATGTCCAAGGTGGGGCACCTCGTCGCCACCTGGGCGGTGGCCTTCGGCTCGAACTTCTCGGCCCTCTGGATCCTGATCGCCAACGGCTGGATGCAGAACCCGGTGGGTGCGGTGTTCAACCCGCAGACCATGCGCATGGAGGTCGATGACTTCTATGCCGTGCTGTTCAACCCGGTGGCGCAGGCCAAGTTCGTGCACACGGTCTCGGCTGGCTACACCACGGCCTCGGTTTTCGTGCTCGGCGTCTCGGCCTGGTACCTGCTGAAGGGCCGGCACATCGAGCTCGCCAAGCGCTCCATGACGGTTGCCGCCTCCTTCGGCCTTGCCGCCGCTTTGTCGGTGGTCGTGCTGGGTGACGAGAGCGGCTATCTCACCACCGAGCATCAGAAGATGAAGCTCGCGGCCATGGAGGCGATCTGGCGCACGGAGCCTGTGCCCGCACCCTTCACCGTGGTCGGCTTCCCCGACCAGAAGGCTCGCGAGACCCACTATGCGGTGGAGATCCCGTGGGTGGGCGGCCTCATCGATACGCGCTCGCTCAACACGCCTGTGGAAGGCATCGAGGAGCTGGTCGAGCGCGCCAAGGGCAACATCGCCAAGGGCGTGCTCGCCTATGACGCGCTCCAGAAGATTCGCGCCGCCGGCTCGGCAGCGGTGCCGGTCGACGTGCAGAAGACCTTCGAGGCGAACGGCAACCTGCTCGGCTATGCGCTGCTGCTGAAGCGCTATGTGGACGATCCGCGTCAGGCAACGCCCGAACAGATCGCCAAGGCGGCCTGGGATACGGTGCCGCAGGTGGCGCCGCTGTTCTGGACCTTCCGCATCATGGTCGGCGTCGGTTTCTTCATGATCCTGCTGATGGCCACCTTCTTCACCCTTTCGGCCCGCCGCCAGCTCGACCGCTTCCCGCTGCTGCTGCGCATCGCCGTTCTGGCGATCCCGCTGCCGTGGCTCGCCGCCGAATGCGGCTGGTTCGTCGCCGAGTTCGGCCGGCAGCCCTGGATCATCGAGGGCATCCTGCCCACCGCCTCGGCGGTCTCCAGCCTCGGGGCGATGACGGTGCTGCTGACCATCGCCGGCTTCGTCCTGATCTACACCACCCTCTTCATCATCGAGATGGGCCTGATGCTGCGGGCGATCCGCAAGGGTCCGGCGCCGGACAATGAGCCGGAAGCCGAACTCATCCCCGCCACCGTCGTGCCCGCGGAGTGACACCATGATCCTTCATGACCTCATCAATTACGAGGTGCTCCGCCTCATCTGGTGGCTGCTTCTCGGTGTCCTGCTCATCGGCTTTGCCGTGACGGACGGCTTCGACCTCGGCGTCGCCACCCTCCTGCCCTTCGTGGGCCGGACGGACGTGGAACGGCGGGTGGCCATCAACACCATCGGCCCGGTGTGGGAAGGCAATCAGGTGTGGCTGATCCTCGGCGGCGGCGCCATCTTCGCCGCCTGGCCGCCGCTCTATGCCGTGTCGTTCTCGGGCTTCTACCTCGCCATGTTCGCCATCCTGGCGGCGCTGATCCTGCGGCCCGTGGGCTTCAAGTATCGCTCCAAGCGGGACAGCGAGGCCTGGCGCAAGGGCTGGGACTGGGCGCTGTTCGTCGGCGGCTTCGTGCCGGCGCTGATCTTCGGCGTCGCGGTGGGCAACACGCTTCAGGGCGTGCCGTTCCGGCTCGATGACGATCTGCGCATTTTCTATGACGGCAGCTTCTTCGGCCTGCTCAATCCCTTCGCTTTGCTGTGCGGCCTGCTGTCGGTGGCCATGCTGGTGACCCATGGCGCCACCTGGCTGCAACTCAAGGCGGATGGTCCGGTGGCGGACCGGGCGCGGACCTACGGCAGCATTTCCGCTCTTGTGGCCGTGGTGCTGTTCGTCCTCGCCGGCGTGCTGCTGTACAGCTTCGTCGCCGGCTACAAGATCACGAGCCCGATCAATCCGCTCGGGCCGTCCAATCCGCTTCTGAAGACGGCGGCCACCGCCCCCGGCGCATGGTTCGCCAATTATGCCACTGCGCCGGGGCTGCTCGCGGCACCCGCCATCGGCATCGTCGGCCTGCTCGCCGCCGGGCTGGCGCTGCGGCTGAAGTGGGAAGGCGCGGGCGTGCTGCTGTCGGGCCTCGGCATCTTCGGCATCATCAGCACGGTCGGGGTGTCGATGTTCCCCTTCATCCTGCCCTCCACCGTGGACCCGCGCTTCAGCCTGACGGTGTGGGATGCCTCCTCGAGCCATCTCACCCTGTTCATCATGCTGGTGTCGACGGTGATCTTCCTGCCCATCATCCTGCTCTACACCACGTGGGTGTATCGGGTGATGTGGGGCAAGGTGGATGCCAAGGCCATCCGCGAAGACCGCGGCCACGCCTACTGAGCAAGAGGAGACTGAGACATGTGGTATTTCGCCTGGATCCTCGGCCTGCCTCTGGCGGCGGCCTTCGCCGTGCTCAACGCCATGTGGTACGAGCTGATGGACGATGAGGCCAAGAAGCGGGCGCTCACCCGCAAGTGAGGCCCCGAACCCGGCCCCCGTGCCGGGTCGCAGACGAAAGAGGCCGGGGAGGGCGATCCTCCCCGGCCTCTTTGTCTTTTGAAGCTGCGTAAGCCGAGCCCTCCGGCTCAGGCCTTCTTCAGGAATTCGGTGCGCAGCACGAGGCCCTTCACCTGCTTGGTGTTGCATTCCACCTCGGCCGGATTGTCGGTGAGGCGGATGTTCTTGACCAACGTGCCGCGCTTCAGCGTCTCGGACGTGCCCTTGACCTTGAGGTCCTTGATCAGCGTGACGGAATCCCCGTCCGCGAGGCGGGTGCCGTTGCTGTCCTTCACGATGATGTCGTCGCTCACGTCCTGTCCTTCCGGCGCCGTACGATAGATACAGGGGCCTTAGCCGACGGGAACGGCCAAGGTCCAGTCCGGACGCAACGGAAAGTGCTCAGGCGATGCGGCGCGACAGCGCGCTCCAGATCATCAGCACGATGACGGCGCCCACGATCGCGCCGATGAAGCCCGCGCCTTCGCCGGCGTGATACCAGCCGATGGCCTGCCCCAGATAGGTCGCGACACTGGCGCCGACGATGCCGAGGATCGTCGTCAGGATGAAGCCCGACGGTTCATTGGGGCCGCTGTGCAGCCACTTGGCGACCAGGCCGACGATGAAACCGATGATGATGGTCCCGATGATGCCCATCGCGCCCTCCCTACGCATCGGGCCGCATCATGCGGCCCGCGGGAGGTAAACGTAAGCGTAGGTGTCCGGTTCCGCGAGGGGCATGCGCATAATTGTGCATGCCCCTGCGTCATAGGCGAGAGGTGCGGCGCCCGTCGGGCCCCGGCCAAGCCTCACTTGCCCAGCAGCGGGCACTTGCCGTCGGCGATGGACCGGAACGCCTCGTCGCCGGGAATGGTGCCGACGAGGTCGTAGAGATCCCATTCGCCCTTCGACGAGCCCGGTGACTTGACCTGGAAGACGTAGAAATCGTGCACCATGCGCCCGTCCTCGCGGAGCTTGGCGTTGCGCACCACATCGTCCTTGATGGGCAGCTCGCGCATCTTAGCGACGACCGTCTTGGCATCGTCGCTCTTGGCCGCCGCCACCGCCTTCAGATAGTGGAGGATGGAGGAATAGACGCCGGCCTGGATGGCCGACGGCATGGCGCCCTGTTCTTTCTTGAAGCGCTCGGAAAAGGCGCGGGTGCCGTCGTCGAGGTTCCAGTAGAAGCCCTCTGTGAGCAGCGTGCCCTGAGCGACCGGCAGGCCGACGCTCTTCACGTCATTGGCAGTGAGGAAGAAGGCGACCAGCTTCTGCTTGCTGTCGGTGATGCCGAATTCGCGCGCGGTCTTGATGCCGGCCACCGTATCGCCACCCGCATTGGCGAGCGCGATGATGTCGGCACCGGAGCCCTGCGCGGCGAGCAGCGGCGAGGACAGGTCCACTGCCGGGAAGGGATGGCGGGTGGAGCCGAGGAACTTGCCGCCCTTGGCGGTCACGGCGGTCTTGGCGTCGAGCTCCAGCTGGTGGCCCAGCGCGTAATCCGCCGTGACGAGATACCAGGAGGTGCCGGGCTTGGTGAGGCGGTTGGCGACGCCGGCCACCTGCACATAGGTGTCCCACATCCACTGCACCACATGGTCCGGCTGGCAGGCATCGCCGGTGAGGCGCGCCGTGCCGCCCGGGAACAAGGCGACGCGGTTCTTCTCCTTCACCAGCGGGGCGATGGCAAGCTGGATGGAGGCGTTGGACATGTCGGCCAGCACGTCCACCTGCTCCTGGTCGATCCAGCGGCGGGCGGTGGCGGAGGCGACGTCCGCCTTGTTCTGGTGGTCGGACGAGATCATCTCGATCTGCATGCCCTTGCACTCGGCCTTCAGGCAGTCGTCGATGGCCATCTTCGCGGCCAGCAGCGAGCCCTTGCCGGTGATGTCGGAATAGACGCCCGACATGTCGGTTAGCACGCCGATCTTCACCTTGCCGTCGGAGATGTCCGCCATCGCAGTGCCGGCGAGGCAGAAGGCGGTGAGCGCAGCAAGGGCGCCCGTGACGTAGCGTTTCATATGGGTCCTCCCGATGTGGCTGGCAGGCTCTGGCGGCCCGCTGAAGCCGGTGGTGTTCAAAGGGTCATGAGGTCCAGTGGGCCATGGGCAGGCCGGCGACGGGCGCGCGGAAGGTGGGGATGCGCGTGCCTCGCAGGCTGCCGATGTAGCCGGTGCGAAGGTCCGGCCCGCCGAAGGTGAGGCTGGCGAACCAGGGGGCGATGGTGCCGCCGCAGGCCAGCATCAGCTCGGGCGTCGCCTTGTCCTGCGCGAAGGCCTCCATCAGCGCGCGGCCGGCGGCGCTGTTCCGGTCATCGTCCAGCAGGATACGCAGGTCGCCGTCCGGCGTGATGGCGAACAGGCGGTCCGTCATCACGTGCGTGCCCCAGAGGTTGCCATAAGAGTCGAAGGCGATGCCGTCGATGAAGGCGCCGTGATCCGAGGGGCCGAAGGTCTCGCGACGGGAGAGGCTGCCGTCCTCCGCGACCCGAAGGCGGGTGATCCGCCGGCCGCAGGTCTCCACCACGTAAAGCCACTCTTCCCGCGCATCGAGGCGGATCTCGTTGGTGAAGCCGAAACCGTCCGCCACCACGCGCAGCCGGCCCTGGTCATAGAGCGCCACATAACCGTCGCGCACGTTCGGGCTCATGGCGCTCATCCAGTTCTTGATGCGCGTGGAAATGGTGAGCCAGACGCGGTCGCGGCTGTCGCGCAGCACGAAATTGACCTTGCCGATGGGCGCGCCGTCGATCTCTTCCACCAGTACGCGCAGGGCGCCGTCGCGGGTCATCACCTCCAGCCGGTCGGTGCCGAAATTGGAGATGAGGATGTCGCCATTGCGGGCGAAGGCGAGGCCATTCGGAAGCGTGCCGGAGACGAAGCGCTGTTCCTCGTCGGTGGCGGTGGCGAAGCTGTCCGCCTGGTGCTGGCTGATGAGGGCCTGCGTGCCATCGGGCTGGATGTGGACCACGCCACCGCGCGCGTCGGCGCTCCACAGCGAGCCGTCCGGCTCGGCGAGGATGCACTCCGGCCGCTGCAATCCTTCGCCCACAAAGGTGAGCGCGGCTGGGTCGATCTCGAAGCCATCGATGGGATTGGGTGCGGCCATGGGTATGCCTCGGCGGTGGTTCGAAGCCTAGACGCGGAATGCTCTCGCTTGAGAGGGGGCGGTGGCCCCCTCTCAACTTTCTCCTGCAGGCGGGAGAAACGCTCCCCCTCCCCCCTTGCGGGGGAGGGCTGGGGAGGGGGGTATACCCTCTCCGTTTAAGCCGACGCTCAGCACGTTCAGAGTTGGGTTGCGGTCTGCCCCCGCCGCGTTACCCCCCTCCCTAACCCTCCCCCGCAAGGGGGAGGGGATCTGTCTCGCCTGGGGCAGGAGCGGTCGTGATGCCTCCCGCCTTCAAAACTTCACCAGATCCGCGCCTTTGAGGCCAAGCGTCGCGCGAGCCTCATCCGGGGTGGCGATCTCGTGGCCCAGCTCTTCGAGGATGCGGCGGATCTTCGCCACCTGCTCCGCATTGTTCTTCGCGAGCTGGCCCTTGCCGATGAACAGGCTGTCCTCCAGCCCCACCCGCACATTGCCCCCCATCATGGCGGCCTGCGTGGCGAAGTTCATCTGGTGGCGACCGGCGGCCAGAACGGACCAGTGATAGTCCTTGCCGAACAGCTTGTCGGCGGTGCGCTTCATGAACATGAGGTTGTCGAGATCGGGGCCTATGCCGCCGAGAATGCCGAAGATCAGTTGCAGGAAGACCGGCGGCCTGAACCAGCCCTGATCGAGGCAGTGGGCGAGATTGTAGAGATGACCCACATCATAGCATTCATGCTCGAACTTGGTGCCGTGGCCCTCGCCCAGGAGCTTGTAGATGCGCTCGATGTCGCCGAACGTGTTGCGGAAGATGAAGTCCTTGGTGCCCGAGAGATAGGGCTCTTCCCAGTCGTGCTTCCAGTCCTTGTAGCGCTTCGCGAGCGGATGCAGCGCGAAGTTCATGGAGCCCATGTTGAGCGAGCACATTTCCGGTGCCGCCTGAAGCGGCGCGGCGAGGCGCTCCTCAACGGTCATGTTGAGCCCGCCGCCGGTGGTGATGTTGATCACCGCATCCGTGCTCTGCTTGATGCGCGGCAGGAACTCCATGAAAACCTTCGGGTCGGGCGTCGGGCGCCCGTCCTTCGGGTCACGGGCATGGAGGTGCAGGATGGCGGCGCCCGCCTCGGCGGCGGCGATGGCCTGCTCGGCGATTTCGGACGGCGTTATCGGAAGGGCGTCGGACATGGTGGGCGTGTGGATGCCGCCCGTGACCGCGCAGGTGATGATGACCTTGCTCAAGCGCGTGGCTCCCTGATGGATCTTGTGAACGGCGCCCGTCCCGGCGCCTTGGGGGCTGAAGAGGCGATCAGTCGGGAAGGATGGCGACGGCGCGCGTCCAGCCGGCGGAGCCGCCCTTCACCTTCACGGGGAAGCAGGAAACGGTGAAGCCGGTGGCCGGCAGCGCCTCCAGATTGTGGAGCTTCTCGATCTGGCAATAGCCCGCGTCGCGGCCGGCCTTGTGGCCTTCCCAGATGAGGCTGGCGTCTCCGGTCTCGGCAAAGCGCCGCGCCGTATGGCTGAAGGGCGCGTCCCAGCTCCAGCCGTCCGTGCCGACGACGCGGATGCCCTTGTTGACCAGATGCAGGGTCGCATCCCGCCCGAAGCCGCAGCCCGAATGGATGTAGTCCTCATGGCCGTAACGGGCGCCGGCGGCGGTGTTCACCACCACGATGTCGAGGGGGGCCAGCGTGTGGCCGATGCGGGCGAGTTCCGCGTCGATCTCGTCCGGCGTCACCACATGGCCGTCGGGCAGATGACGGAAATCCAGCTTCACGCCGGGGCGGAAGCACCAGTCCAGCGGGATTTCGTCAATGGTGATGGCGCGCGCGCCGCCGTCCATGGTCGGGTGATAATGCCACGGCGCATCCACATGGGTGCCGTTGTGGGTGGAGATGGTGGCGATCTCCACGGCCCATCCCTGTCCGTCCGGCAACTGGTCCACGGTGAGGCCGGGAAAGCTCCCGACCAGCTGCGCGGCCGTGTCCCCATGGGTGTGATAGGCGATCTGCACCTTCTGGAAGGGCGGATCGGCCGGAACGTCATTCTCCAGCGGGATGGAGATGTCGATGAAGCGTGGCAAAGGGCGCTCTCCCTGAAGAGACGTCCCGTTCGGCATCTGAGGCCGGTCCGGTGCGGCTCTGGCGTTTCCCGTGCCGCGATTTCGCGGCGTCACCCCGTCTGTGCGGGGCTGTTTGTACAGTCGTACATAATTTTGTATGGTTGTTCAATAGTCCGCCATGAAGCCGATGCGGTCGCCGTGGCGCAACGTCATCCGGCTGTGTAAGAGCTTGGGCGCAGGCCGCAGGATGAAGCCGTTGGTCCGGAGGGGCATGAGCGAGGACAAGGGAAAGAGCGACCGACGCCGGGCGGTGCCGTCCGGACAGGCTGCCGGGGCCAGACGGTCCGCGCTCGCGCCCGAGGCGCCAGGGCGCCCGGATCGCCGCGCCGCCATTCTCGCCAGTGCCGAGGCACTGTTCGCCGAGCGCGGCTATGCGGACGTGTCCGTGCGCGATATAGCCACGCGGGCGGGCGTGCCGGTGGCGCTGGTGGGCTATTATTTCGGCCGCAAGCCGGAGCTCTTCACCACCATCTTCGAGCGGCGCCAGACCTATATCACCGAGCGCATCGCGCGCATCGAGGCGGTGGACGCGCGGCCCGACAATCCGGCCGCCGTGGAGGCCCTTGTGCGGGCCTGGGCCGAGCCGGTTATCACCATGCGCGGCACGGAGGCGGGCGACGTGTTCGCGCTTCTCGTGGCGCGCACCGCCTGGGATCCGGGCCCCGAGGCGACCGCCATCATCGAGCGCTTCTACGATCCTCTTGCGCGGGCCTTCTTCGGCGCCATGCAGCGGGCGCTTCCCGCCTGTCCGCCGGACCGCATCGTCTGGGCCTATGAATATGCGGTGGGCGCGTTGCTCATGTATGTGGGCGACAAGCGCATCGAGCGCCTGACGGAGGGCCGCGCTGCGACCGCCGATCCGGCTCTGTGCGAAGATTTCATCCGCTTTGTCAGCGCGGGCTTTGAAACGCTGCGGTGAGCCGCATCCGAGCGCGCCGCCCACCAACGCGCCGCCCTTGGCGTTCGCCCGCCGGCGGGCGTAGCATGCGGGCCGTCGCTGCAACCGGTTCCGGTCATGTCCCTTCCGCACGATGATGGCGCTCCGCCCGTGCTCCCGGCCTCTGGCCTCGGGGCGGATGGTGCCGTGCCGGGTGCCGAAGCCGAGCAGGCGTGGATCTCCGTCATCCAGAAGATGGACGAGACCTATGCCGAATTGCTGGCCCAGCAGGTGGAACTGGAGGCCAAGAACGAGGCGCTGGAGGAAGCGCATGCCTTCATCGCCGGCGTGATGGCCTCCATGACCGACGTGCTCATCGCCTGCGATCTCGCTGGGCGCATCGAGCAAGTGAATGTGGCCGCCGAGCGCCTGTTCGGTCGCCCGGCCAGTGTCCTTCAGGTGCAGCGCCTCGCCGATCTCATCGCGCCGGAATCTCCGGCCTCCTTCTCCGATGTTCTGACGACCGTCGCGCGGCGCGAGCGGATCGCGGACCGGGACTTCACCTTCCTCACGCCGGAGGGGCCGCTGCCGGTTTCGGTCAACGGCGCCATCCGCTTTGATCCGCGCGGGCGGGCCGTGGGCATCACCCTCATGGGCCGGCCGGTGGGCGAGCTGCGCAAGGCCTATAGCGACCTTGCCGCCGCCCATGAACGTCTGAAGGAAACCCAGCAGCAACTGGTGCAGGCGGAGAAGATGGCCTCTCTCGGCCGTCTGGTGGCCGGCGTCGCGCACGAGCTGAACAATCCCATCTCGTTCGTCTATGGCAACGCCCACACCATGAAGCGCTATGCCGAGCGCCTCGCCACCTATCTCGACGCGCTGCATGGCGCCCCGAGCCCGGCCGCCGTCTCGGGCCTGCGCGGTGAGCTGAAGATCGACCGCACATTGGCCGAGCTCGGTCCGACGCTCGCCGGCATGCTGGAAGGCGCCGAGCGGGTGCGCGACATCGTGGCGGACCTGCGCCGCTTCTCGTCCGACCGGCGGCAGGGCGACGAGGCGGTGGACATGGCCGGCCTCGTGCGCTCGGCGCTCGATTGGGTGGCCAAGGCCCAGCAGCCTGACGTGGCCATCTTCACCGATCTGCCGGACGGGCTGGACGTGACCGGGCATCCGGGGCAACTGCATCAGGTGATGATGAACCTCGTCCAGAACGCCCTTGATGCGCTGGAGGGCGCGCCCGTCCGCCGGCTCGAAATCACCGGCCGGCGCGAGGGCGAGCGCGTGGTCGTGCGGGTGCGTGACAGTGGCCCCGGCATCGCGCCGGATATTCTCTCGCGGGTGTTCGATCCCTTCTTCACCACCAAGCCGGTTGGCAAGGGCACGGGCCTCGGCCTGTCCATCTGCTATCGGATCGTCCAGGAGCACGAGGGCACGCTTGCCGCCGCCAATGCCCCCGAGGGCGGTGCGGTGATGACCCTGAGCCTGCCCGCCGCCGGGAGCACGCCATGACGGTCCAATCCCGCGCCCATGGCTTCAACGTGCTCTGGCTGCAATCGGGCGGCTGCGGCGGCTGCACCATGTCGCTGCTCTGCGCCGAGGCGCCGGACCTCCTCACCACGCTCGATTTCGCCGGCATCCGCCTGCTGTGGCACCCGAGCCTTTCGGAAGAGACGGGCACCGAGGCCGTGGAGCTTCTGGGGGCGGTGGCGCGTGGCGACATCCGCCTCGATGCGCTGTGCGTGGAAGGCGCGCTGCTGCGGGGGCCGAACGGCACCGGGCGCTTTCATGTGCTCGCGGGAACGGGGCGTCCCACCATCGAGTGGGTGCGGGACCTCGCGGCGGTCGCGGAGCATGTGGTGGCGGTCGGCACCTGCGCGGCCTATGGCGGCGTGACGGCGGCGGGCGCCAATCCGGCGGATGCCTGCGGCCTGCAATATGACGGGCGCCGCGAAGGTGGGGCGCTGGGCGCGGCCTTCCGCTCGCGCTCCGGCCTGCCGGTCATCAACATCGCCGGCTGCCCCACCCATCCCAACTGGATCACCGAGACGCTGATGCTGCTCTCGGCCGGGCTTCTGGGCGCGGACGATCTCGATGCCTATCGCCGCCCGCGCTTCTATGCGGACCACCTCGTGCACCACGGCTGCCCGCGCAACGAATATTACGAGTACAAGGCGAGCGCGGAGAAGCTCTCCGACCTCGGCTGCATGATGGAGCATCTGGGGTGCCTCGGTACGCAGGCCCATGCGGACTGCAATACGCGGCCGTGGAACGGGGAGGGCTCCTGCACGCGCGGCGGCTACGCCTGCATCAATTGCACCGCGCCCGAATTCGAGGAGCCCGGCCACCCCTATCTCGCCACGCCCAAGATCGCCGGCATCCCCGTGGGCCTGCCCACCGACATGCCCAAGGCCTGGTTCATCGCGCTCTCCTCGCTCGCCAAGGCGGCAACGCCCGAGCGGCTGCGGCGCAATGCGGTGTCCGACCATGTGGTGATGCCGCCCACCGTGCGGGACATCAAGCGCCGATGAGGGATGCGTCAGCGAAGGACGGGACGGCCCGGCTCATCGTCGGCCCGTTCAACCGCGTGGAGGGCGATCTTGAGGTGCGCCTTGAGGTGGCGGACGGCGCAGTGCGCGCGGCCTTCGTCTCCTCGCCGCTGTTCCGCGGCTTCGAGCGCATATTGGAGGGGCGCGATCCCTTCGACGCGCTGGTGATCGCCCCACGCATCTGCGGCATCTGTTCGGTGTCGCAATCGCAGGCGGCGGCGCTGGCGCTGGCGCAATGGCAGGGCCTCGCGCCCACCGCCAACGGGCGCATCGCCACCAATCTCCTCGTGGCGGCGGAGAACGTGGCCGACCACCTCACCCATTTCCACCTCTTCTTCATGCCGGATTTCGCCCGCGCGGCCTATGCGGACCGGCCGTGGTTCGCCGCCGCCGAGGCGCGCTTCAAGGCGGGGCGAGGCACCAGCGCGCGGCGGCTCATCGAGGCGCGGGCGACGCTCATGCACGTCCTCGGCCTGCTGGCGGGGCGCTGGCCGCATACGCTTGCCATCCAGCCCGGCGGCGTGACGCGCCGGGCCGAGCCGCGCGACCAGATGCGCCTTCTGGCGACGCTAGGCGCCGTGCGTGCGACGCTGGAACAAACCCTCTATGGCGCGCCCCTGGAGCGGATCTCCGCTCTGGCGGACCCGCGGGAGTTGGAGGCGTGGCGCGCGTTGGGCCCGGATGGCGATTTCCGCCTGTTCCTTGAAATCGCCGCCGACCTCGATCTCACCCACCTTGGGCGGGCCTATGACCGCTTCCTGAGCTTCGGTGCCTATCCGGGCGAGGAGGGGCCGCATTACCCGGCCGGCACCTTCGCGGACGGGGTCTTGGGCGGCGTGGACGAGGCGGCCATCGCCGAGGACCACACCTTCGCCCGCATGGAGGATCGCGCGGCCCCGCATCACCCCTTCGCCGGCTCCACCATTCCCGATGGCTTCGACGAGACCGGCTACACCTGGTGCAAGGCGCCGCGCCTGGCCGGCCAGCCCTTCGAGACCGGCGCGCTGGCCCGCCAGTTCATGGACGGCCAGCCGCTCGCCCGCGCGCTGGTGGCGGCGGGCGGCGGCAATGTCTTCAGCCGTGTCATCGGCCGGTTGATCGAGACCGCGCGCACCCTCATCGCCATGGAGGGCTGGGTGCGGGCGCTGGAGCCTGCGGAGCCCTGGTGCGCCCATGGGACGAACCCGTCCGAGGGGCGGGGCGCCGGGCTGACGGAAGCGGCGCGCGGGGCTCTGGGCCACTGGATGGAGGTCCGGAACGGGCGCATCGCGCGCTATCAGATCATCGCACCCACCACCTGGAATTTCTCGCCCCGCGACGCGGCGGGCGTGCCCGGCCCGCTGGAGGCGGCGCTGGTGGGTGCTCCGGTGCAGGAGGGCGAGACGACACCGCTTTCCGTGCAGCACATCGTGCGCTCCTTCGACCCCTGCATGGTCTGCACGGTGCATTGAGGCGCCCATGGAGCGCACGGGCGAAGCTGAAGAGATCACGGTGCGCGGCATCGTGCAGGGGGTGGGCTTCCGCCCCTTCGTCTGGCGCCTCGCCCGCCGGTTCGGACTCGCGGGAAGCGTCAGCAATACCGGCGATGCGGTGCGCATCCATATCCGCGGGCCTGTCGAGGCCCGCGCGGCTTTCGTCGCCGCGCTCGTGGCCGAGGCTCCGCCGCTTGCCCGCGTCGAGCAGGTGACGCGCGTCCCTGCTGCCCCGGTCGAGGGGGCAGAGTTCCACATCGCGGAGAGTGGGCTGGGGACGGTGTCCGTGGGCATCGTGCCGGATCTCGCCACCTGTCCCGCCTGCCGTTCGGAGATCGCGGACCCGAAGGCCCGGCGCTTCCGCTATGCCTTCACCAATTGCACCGATTGCGGCCCGCGCTTCTCCATCGTGGAAGGCCTGCCCTATGACCGCCCGCGCACCACCATGCGCGCCTTCGCCCTGTGCCCCGACTGTCGGCGCGAATATGACGACCCGGCCGACCGTCGCTTCCATGCCCAGCCCATCGCCTGCCCCACCTGCGGCCCGCGCCTGCGCTTCGGGGCCTTCGAGGGAGATGCGGCGCTGGCGGCGGCTGCGAGTGCTCTGAAGGCGGGCGCGATCCTGGCAGTGAAAGGCATCGGCGGCTTCCACATCGCCTGCGATGCCACCAGCGAGGCGGTGGTGGCGGAGCTGCGCCGCCGCAAGCAGCGTCCGGCCAAGCCCCTCGCCGTGATGGTGGCTGACCTCGCCGCTGCTCGTGCGTTGGCCGAAGTGTCAGCCCTTGAGGCGGAGGCTCTTTCGGACCCGTCCGCGCCCATCGTTCTGCTGCGCCGGCACCTTGATGGACCGCTCGCGCCCTCGGTTGCGCCGGGCCAGAGCCACGTGGGGCTGATGCTGACGTATACGCCCCTGCATCACCTGCTGCTGGCGAGCGTGGGTGGGCCGCTGGTGATGACCAGCGCCAACAGGGCCAATGCCCCGCAGGTGTTCCGCGACGAAGAGGCCGAGGCTGCGCTCGCCGGCATCGTGGACGGCCTCCTCACCCACGACCGCCCCATCGCCCGGCGGTTGGAGGATGGCGTGGTGCGCATCGCCGCCGGCGGCGTGCGGGTGATGCGTCGGGGGCGCGGGCAGGCGCCCCGCGCCCTCGACTGGCCGGCGGATTTCGAGGGGGCGCCGCCCATCCTCGCGCTCGGGAGCGATCTCAAGAGCGCTGCCTGTCTCAGCCATGGCCGCAAGGCGCTGCTGACCCATCATCTGGGCGACCTCGATACGCCCGCCGTGGAAGACGAGTTCGCCCGCGCGCTGGCCGATATGGCGGATGTGTTCGCGCATCATCCTGAGGCGGTGGCGGTGGACCTCCATCCCGGCTACCGCGCGACGCAGTTTGGCACGGCACTGGCGGTGGAGCGGGGCCTGCCGCTGCTGGCTATTCCGCACCATCACGCCCATATCGCCGCCACTCTGGCGGAAAACGGCTGGCCGCGTCTCGGGGGGCCGGTGGTGGGCCTTGCCCTCGACGGTCTCGGCCTCGGGGACGATGGCACGCTCTGGGGCGCCGAGGTGCTCGTCTGCGATTATCGGGAGAGCCGCCGCATAGCGCGCCTCGTCCCCATTCCGCTCGCCGGCGGGGATGTTGCGAGCCGGGAGCCGTGGCGCGTGCTGCTGGCTCATCTGGACACGGCGGTGGGGGAAGATGGCTTTCCGGCGGACCTTCTGGATGGAAAGCCGCTTGCCACCGTGCGGGCCATGATCGCCAAGGGGCTCAATGCGCCACTCGCCAGTTCCGCCGGGCGGCTGTTCGATGCCATGGCGGCGCTGCTTGGCCTCGCGCCCGATCGCCTCTCCTTTGAGGGCGAGGCGGCGATGGCGCTGGAAGCCTGTGCGGGCGACATCATGGCCGCGCCCTATCCCATGGCGGTGCGGGAGGCCGACGGCCTCATGGAACTGGATCCGGCGCCGCTCTGGCGGACGGCATTGGCCGACCGGGCAGCGGGCGTGCCCGCCCCCGCGATGGCGGCGCGATTCCATGCGGGTGTCGCCGCGGCCTTTGCCGACCTTGCCGCCTGGGTGGCAGAAGGCCATGGGCTATCCACCGTCGCTTTGTCCGGCGGCGTGTTTCAGAACGCCCGCTTGCTCGAAGACGTGGCGGCCCGCCTGTCCGCCCATGGTCTTGCCGTGCTGCTGCCCGCCGAGGTGCCGGCCAATGACGGCGGCCTCGCCTTCGGGCAGGCGGCCATCGCGGCGGCGCGGCTGATGGCGTCAGAGGGCCGGTAAGCGGCTTTCCGTCGCGCGTGGAAAGCGGCGTTCCGCTTTCCGCCGGTCGCACCGGTGCGAGAACGGAAAAGCCTTGATCTGGAACGCTTCCAGCCTGTGGCACGGCGGTTGCTGAAGGGGCATGAGCGTGTCGCCTCGACGCGGCGCGCGCCGGAGCCGGATGTCCCATAGGGACGCCGGCCCGCGCTTGGACACATGCCCCGGAGGGACGCCGCATGGCCGGCCTCGAGACCTTCTATGACGTGATGCGCCGGCAGGGCATCACCCGCCGCTCATTCCTGAAATATTGCTCGCTGACCGCTGCCGCGCTCGGCCTCGGCCCGGAGATGGTGCCGGAAATCGCCCATGCGATGGAGACCAAGCCCCGCCTGCCGGTGCTTTGGCTCCATGGCCTGGAATGTACCTGCTGCTCGGAAAGCTTCATCCGCTCCGCTCACCCGCTGGTGAAGGACGTGGTGCTCTCCATGATCTCGCTGGACTATGACGACACGCTCATGGCCTCTGCGGGCCATCAGGCGGAAGCGATCCTTGATGAGGTGATGGAGAAGTACAAGGGCAACTACATCCTCGCGGTGGAAGGCAATCCGCCGCTCAACGAGGATGGCATGTACTGCATCATCGGCGGCAAACCCTTCGTCGATCAGTTGAAGAAGGTGGCGAAGGACGCCAAGGCCATCATCTCCTGGGGCTCCTGCGCCTCCTATGGCTGCGTGCAGGCGGCGCGTCCCAATCCGACGCGCGCGACCCCGGTGCATGAGGTGATCTTCGACAAGCCCATCATCAAGGTGCCGGGCTGCCCGCCCATCGCCGAGGT
The DNA here is from genome assembly GCF_000010525.1 of Azorhizobium caulinodans ORS 571. Taxonomy (GTDB): domain Bacteria; phylum Pseudomonadota; class Alphaproteobacteria; order Rhizobiales; family Xanthobacteraceae; genus Azorhizobium; species Azorhizobium caulinodans. The sequence goes on from NC_009937.1 coordinate 666,109, forward strand.
GATGACCGGCGTCATCACCTACATGCTCACCTTCGACCGCATCCCGGAGCTGGACCGCCAGGGCCGGCCGAAGATGTTCTATTCCCAGCGCATCCACGACAAATGCTATCGCCGCCCGCATTTCGATGCCGGGCAATATGTCGAGAAGTTCGACGACGAGGGCGCGCGCAAGGGCTATTGCCTCTACAAGGTGGGCTGCAAGGGGCCGACCACCTACAACGCCTGCTCCACCGTGCGCTGGAATGACGGCGTTTCCTTCCCGATCCAGGCCGGCCACGGCTGCATCGGCTGCTCCGAGGACGGCTTCTGGGACAAGGGTTCCTGGTATGCCCGTCTCACCGACATCAAGGGTGAAGGCTTCGGCATCGAGGCCAATGCGGACAAGATCGGCTTTGCCGCCGCAGGCGTCGTGGGCGGCGCCGTGGCCGTGCACGCGGCCGTCAGCGCGCTGAAGCGCGCCCAGCACAAGGGAGACGCCCAGTGACCATCCAGACCCCGAACGGCTTCAGCCTGGATAATGCCGGGCGCCGTATTGTCGTCGATCCCGTCACCCGCATCGAAGGCCATATGCGCTGCGAGGTGAATGTCGACGCCAACAACGTCATCCGCAACGCGGTCTCCACCGGCACCATGTGGCGCGGGCTGGAGGTCATCCTGAAGGGCCGCGATCCCCGCGATGCCTGGGCTTTCGTGGAACGCATCTGCGGCGTGTGCACCGGCTGCCACGCGCTCACCTCCGTGCGCGCGGTGGAGGATGCCCTCCAGATCAAGATCCCGAACAACGCCTTCCTGATCCGCGAGATCATGGCCAAGGTGCTGCAGTGGCACGACCATGTGGTCCACTTCTATCATCTGCATGCGCTCGACTGGGTGAACCCGGTCAATGCGCTGAAGGCCGATCCCAAGGCGACCTCCGCCCTCCAGCAGTCCATCTCCAACCATTCCAAGTCCTCGCCGGGCTATTTCCGCGATGTGCAGAACCGGCTGAAGACCTTCGTGGAGAGCGGGCAGCTCGGCATCTTCAAGAACGGCTACTGGGACAATCCCGCTTACAAGCTGCCGCCCGAGGCGGACCTGCTGGCGGTGACGCACTATCTCGAAGCGCTCGATTTTCAGCGGGAGATCGTGAAGGTCCACACCATCTTCGGCGGCAAGAACCCGCATCCGAACTACATGGTGGGCGGCGTGCCTTGCGCCATCAATATGGACGGGGACATGTCGGCGGGCGCTCCGCTCAATATGGAGCGCCTCAACTTCGTGAAGCTGAAGCTTCAGGAGGCGCTGGAATTCTCGGCCAATGTCTATGTGCCGGACGTGATCGCCATCGCCAGCTTCTATAAGGACTGGCTCTATGGCGGCGGCCTCTCGGCGCTCAACGTGATGGATTATGGCGACTACGAAGCCATCCAGGGCCAGAAGTCCACGGACCGTCTGCCGGGCGGCGTCATCCTCGGCGGCAAGTGGGACGAGATCCATCCCATCGATCCGCGCGATCCGGCGCAGGTGCAGGAGTTCGTCACCCATTCCTGGTACACCTACGGCAGCGGCAACAATGACAAGGGCCTGCACCCCTGGGATGGCGTGACCGAGCCGAAATATGAGCTCGGCCCCGCCGCCAAGGGCACCAAGACCAATATCGAGGCCGTGGACGAGGCCGCCAAATACAGCTGGATCAAGGCGCCGCGCTGGCGCGGCAATGCGGTAGAGGTGGGCCCGCTCGCCCGCTACATCCTCGCCTATTCCAAGGGCGTCGATTACGTGAAGGGGCAGGTGGACGAAGCGCTCGGGCGCTTCAACACCCTCGCCGGCACGAATTTCACGCCCAAGCAGGCGCTGCCCACCACCATCGGCCGCACGCTGGCGCGGGCGCTGGAAGCGCATTATTGCGCGGTGATGATGATGGACGACTTCAACCATCTCATCGCCAACATCAAGGCGGGCGATACATCCACGGCGAATGTGGAGAAGTGGGACCCCTCCACCTGGCCGAAGGAGGCCAAGGGCGTCGGCACGGTGGCGGCGCCGCGCGGAGGCCTCGGTCACTGGATCAAGATCAAGGACGGCCGGATCGAGAATTATCAGTGCGTGGTGCCCACCACCTGGAACGGCGGCCCTCGGGACCCGAAGGGCAACATCGGTGCGTTCGAGGCTTCGCTCCTCAACACGCCCATGCAGCGCCCCGACGAGCCGGTGGAGATCCTGCGCACGCTGCACTCCTTCGACCCGTGCCTCGCCTGCTCCACCCACGTGCTTGCGCCGGGCGGGGAGGAACTCGCCCGCGTCACCGTGCGCTGAGGGGAGGGCGCCATGAGCGACATTCCCCTCTCCCAACCCAAGGCGGCGGAGGCTCCCAAGGAGCGGCGCCTGCCGACGGTCTACGTCTATGAGGCGCCGGTGCGCCTGTGGCACTGGGTGAATGCCCTGTGCATCGTCGTCCTGTGCATCACCGGCTATCTCATCGCCTCGCCCCTGCCGACGCTGTCAGGTGAGCCGAGCGCGCATTACCAGATGGGGTACATCCGCTTCTTCCATTTCGCCGCCGCCTACATCTTCGCGGTGGGCTTCGTGGGGCGGGTGCTCTGGGCCTTCGTGGGCAATAAATATTCCCGCGAGCTGTTCACCTTCCCCTTCTGGCGCGCGAGCTTCTGGCGCGGGCTCATCATCGAGGTGAAGTGGTATGCCTTCCTGAAGCCGCGGCCGCTGAAGTTCGTCGGTCACAACCCCCTGGCGCAGTTCTTCATGTTCTTCGTCATGGTGCTGGGCGGGCTGTTCATGATCGGCACCGGCTTCGCCCTCTATTCGGAGGGGGCGGGCCTCGGCTCCTGGCAGGACCGCATGTTCGGCTGGATCATCCCGCTACTGGGCGGCTCCATGCAGGTGCACACGCTGCACCACATCGGCATGTGGGTGTTCATCCTGTTCGTGATCATCCATGTCTATTCGGTGATCCGGGAGGACATCATGTCCCGCCAGACCATGATCTCCGCCATGACCAACGGCACCCGCAGCTTCCGCGACGACGATCCCGAATAGGGCGCGCACGGCTTGTCCTGCCCCTCTGGCGCGGCTTCGGCCGCGCCTTTTTTGTATGGAAGATAGGTTTCCATCTTTGTGAATAGATGGAAGGATGTTTTCCAGTTCAGGGTTTGATGGGTGGTCCGCTCGGACGCCCGTTTCATTGTCGGCACAGCATTTCGCCTGCCTGCGACGTTCTGGCATGGCTCTTGAATTGGAGATTTTCCAAAGGGCGGCGCAGACCGCACCGTCGGAGGTCCCTCAGGGAGAGAGGCGCGTCGCATGGACGGCGAACACATCCTCGTGCTTGGCATCGGCAACATCCTGTGGGCGGACGAAGGCTTCGGCGTCCGCGTGGTGGAAGCCCTCGATCGCGCCTTCACTTTCCCCGACCATGTGACGCTGCTCGATGGCGGCACGCAGGGCCTCTATCTCCTGCCCGCGTTGGAAGAGGCGGATGTGGTGGTGATCCTCGATGCGGTGGATTACGGCCTGCCCCCCGGCACCCTCCATTGTCTGTCCGATGGCGACGTTCCCGCCGTGCTCGGCGCGCGCAAGCTGAGCCTTCACCAGACCGGATTCCAGGAGGTGCTGGCGCTGCTGCAACTGCGCGGCTGCCTGCCGCGCCATCTGCGCCTCGTGGGCGTCCAGCCCCATACGCTTGATGATTACGGTGGAGGGCTGACCCCTCCGGTGGCGGCGCAGGTCGCCCCCGCCGTGACCGAGGTCTTGCGCCTCCTTACTGAAGAGTTCGACGTTCCGGTGCGGCCGCGCGACAGCGAAAGCTCGGAGGGGCTCGTCACCGCCGCCGTGGCGCGTGCCGCTTATGAGGCGGGACGGCCGAGCGCGCAGGACGCCTGCCGCATCGGCGACGCCCGCGTGCTCGCCCGCACCTTCGGCGAGGCCTGAGCCCATGTGCGTCGGCCTGCCCATGCGCATCGAGAGCCGGAGCGGGCATCTTGCCGAATGCTCCGGCCCGGAAGGCTTTGCGCGCGTCGATCTCGCCCTCGTGCCGGAGGCGCAGGTGGGCGATTATGTGCTCGTCTTCCTCGGCGCCGCCCGCCGCCTCATCGATGCCCTCGAGGCGCGCCAGATCGCCGACGCGTTGGCGGCCCTCTCGGCCGTAATGTCCGGCACAAGCGACGCCGGCGCTCTCGACCGCGCCTTTGCCGATCTCGACCGGGAGCCGCAGCTCCCGCCCCACCTGGCCGCAGCGTTGGCTGCGGGACGTACGGAGGCCTGATGTCCCTTTCCGCCGCAACGGCCCCGGCGCCGCTTCCGCACCCTCTGGTTGAGCGTTTGGTCATCACGCATGGGTATTCCTATGCGGATGCGCTTTCGGATCTCGACGGCGAGCCGCGCGATCTCCTCCTGTTCCTGCCCTCCCACGGCAAGCCGCATCTGGAGACGCCGGACATCGCCGCCGTCCTGCCGGAACTGGTGAAGTCGCTGAACGGCACTGCCGACCGGCTCTCCGCCGCCATCGCCGGCCCGGCGTTGGAACTGGAACTGCGCCAGCAGCTTCAGCTCGCTCTGCCGGCGCTGGTGGTGGTGCGGGCCGGAACGCCCATCGGCTCCGTCGCCCGCATGCGCGACTGGGATGAATATCTCGCCCGCCTGAGCGCCGTCCTCGGCGCGGCCACCCACTGAGGAGCCTCCATGGCCTCGCCCTTTGCCATCCAGCCGCCCCTCGGATTCGGCCCCGGCAGCCAGTCGGGAGACGAGGAGGGCCTCGCGTATCTGCCCATGCCCTCGGGTATGCGGGTCTATGAGCCCCATCTTCTCGATGCGGACGTGGCGGGCCCCTGCGCCGCCGCGCTCGCGACGCTGGCGGCGGTGCGCGATGCGCTGGCCCGCTGGCAGCCGGGTGGCCACGAGAGCTTTTCGCTGGCCGGGCTCGATGCCCGGAACCGCGCCCTGATCGACGAGGCGCTGGGCGAGGGCGAAGTGGCGGTGCGCGTCACCGGCGTCGTGCCGTTGGAGATCCAGGAAGCGACCTTCGCCGGCGTGTGGCGCGTGCGCGGCGCGGAGAGCGTCGATCGCATCGAGGTGGGGGCTTTTCCGCGTGGCGCATTGCTGCGCGCCTTCCCGGCGGAATGGCAGATGGACCTTGAGGATATCGCCCGGCCGCGCCCGGGCGTGGTGAACGCGCCGCCCATCCTGGCCGAGATCGCCCACCGCACCAGCGCCCGCGCGCCCGGTACGCCGGCCCACGTCATCAATTTCTCCCTGCTGCCGCACACGCCGGAAGACCTCGTGCTGATCGATGAGGTGCTGGGGCAGGGGCACCTCACCATTCTCTCGCGCGGCTATGGCAATTGCCGGATCGATGCCGCCGCGCGGCGGGATGTGTGGCGGGTGCGCTATTACAATTCCACCGACATGCTCATCCTCGACACGCTGGAGATCACGTCTCTGCCGGAGGTGGCGCAGGCCGCGCCCGAGGACATTGCCGACAGCGCCGCGCGCCTTGCGCAGGTGCTGGACGCTCTGGCGTGAGGAGACCCGCGTGACCGCCTCCCTGCGCTTTGAAGGCTCCTATCGCGGTCAGGCCGCGACGCTCGACCCGGCGACCCGGCTCGAATGCAAGATCTGCTGGCACGTCTATGATCCGGCGGAGGGCTGCGAGGTGTGGCAGGTGCCGCCGGGCACGCCTTTCACCGCCTTGCCGGACCACTGGCGCTGCCCGGTGTGCGACGGGGCGCGCGACCAGTTCATGGTGCTCGATGGGGGCGCGCCAGAGGCTCGCCCTGCGTCGGCGGCGGCTGAGCCGGATGTGGACCCGCGCCTTCTCGCCATCGCCCGCGATGTGCCGGGCAAGCTGGAAGCCGCGTTCCGAGAGATCCATGCCGGCCAGATGCGCGGCGTGCCCATGGTCAACGAGACCCTGAGCGTGAAGGCCGTAGGCTTCCGGGTGCATGAGGGGCGGGTGCTGGGCATGCTCATCACCCCCTGGTTCATGAACCTTATCCTGCTGCCGGGGCCGGATGAGGACTGGAGCCATCTCGCCACGGGCGCGAAGGACCTGGTGGAGTTCCCGTCCGGCTTCTATGAGTTCCTGGCCGCCCAGCGACCGGAGGTCGGAGCCTATAAGGCCTGCTCCCTCTTCTCGCCCATGTTCGATTTCTCCTCCATGTTGCAGGCGGTCGAGACCGCGCAGGCGGCCCTCGTCGCGCTATTCGATCCGGCCCATCGCGAGCCCGGCGTGCCGAGCGCCGAAATCCGCCGCCGACGCGAGGCGGAGCTGGCGGCAAAGGAGGCGGCGCAGCCCAAGCTGCCGGACCTCGCGCCTGAAGGTGAGCCTGAGGCCGAGGACGGAGCCGAGGCGTTGCCGCAGACGCTGGTGCCGCCGCCCGAACGCTCCCGGCGGGAGATGATCTTCGGCCGTTCCGCGCGTCCGGCGGGGGCCCCATGAGCCCGCTCGCCGCCAGCGCTGTCCTCGCGCATCGCCGGGGATTCTCCGCGCCTGCGTTCACCGACGCGGGCCGCTGGCTGGCGGGCCGGCCGGTGGAAGAGGCCGCGCGTCTCATCCCCCGCGTCTTCAATCTCTGCGCCGCGGCCCACGGTGCGGCGAGCGCGCAGGCGCTCCATCTGCCGGCCACGGATGCGGAGGCCTCGATCCGACAGGAGACGCTGCGCGATCATGCGCTGGCCCTGTTCCATCAGGCCCCGGAGGCGCTGGACCTGCCCGGTGAGCGCGACGCGCTCGGCCTTCTGGCGAACCCCGATGGCGGGGCCGAGCTGGCCCGGCGCGTGAGCGGCGATGTGGACCTCGCGGGCCTCTCGCTCTCGGATTTCGACTTGTGGCTGGCGCGTGGCGAGACGCTGCCCGCCCGCCTGCTGCGCCAGGTGCGCCAACACATCGACCCCGCCTGGGGTCGTGTGGGGCTGCCGCCGCTCACCTTGAGCGATCTTGATGCGGCCGTGGCGGATGCGCCTCGCGACCTCCCGGCCCGGGATGCGACGGTGCTGACGCGGGTGCGGCAGGCGCCGCTGCTCGTGGCGCTTCTGGCGGCCGAAGGTGGCAGCCTGCTTGCCCGGCTTCTGGCGCGGGTGCTCGATCTGCTGGCGGTGCTCAAGGGCGGCCCGGCGTCCTGCGGCAGGACGGCCGCCGGCCATGGCTTTGCTGCTGCCGCGCGCGGGCTGCTCGCCCATGGGGCACGGGTGGAGGCGGGGCGCATCGCCTTCTATCGCATCGTGCCGCCGAGCGCCTGGACGCTGGCGCCGGGCGGGCTGTTGGAACGCATGCTCGCCGCCTTGCCGTCGCGCGCCGAGACGCCGATGCTGGGCCGCCTCGCGCTCCTCGCGGTCAATCCCTGCGTGCCGGTGAAGCTAGAGGGGCTGGGGGGCTGACCATGCACGAAATGGCCATCTGCGAGAGCCTTCGGGTGTCCATGGAAGAGGCGGCACGGGCGCAGGATTTCTCCCGCGTCACGCGGGTGCGCCTCGCCATCGGCGCCTTCGCGGGCGTCGAGGTGGAAGCACTGCGCTTCGGCTTCGACGTCGTGATGCAGGGCTCGCTGGCCGAGGGCGCGGAACTGGTGGTGCTGGAAGAGGAGGGCACCGCCTGGTGCTTCGACTGCAACCGCACGGTGCCGCTCGCCACCCGCCTCGACCCCTGCCCCTGCTGCGGCGGCGAGCGCCTCGTGCCCAATGGCGGCACGGGCATGACCATCAAGGATCTGGAGGTGGTGTGATGTGCGTGACCTGCGGCTGCGGCCCTGATGCCGTGACCATCTCCGGCCCGAATGGCGAAGCGCATCACGATCCTGCGCACGGCCATGACCATTCTCACGGTCACGACCATGGCCATTCCCACGCCCATGGCGATCACGGCCATGGCCATCATCATCACGACGACCACCATCACGGCCACGATGAGCCGCAGCCGGTGCGCTCCCACGCGCCGGGGTTGGAGGCCCGCCGGCTGGTGGAGATCGAGCAGAACATCCTCGCCAAGAACGACGGCTTCGCCGATACCAACCGCGCCCGCCTCTCGACCCTCGGCGTCTTCGCGCTGAACCTGCTCGCCGGCCCCGGCGCCGGCAAGACGACGCTGCTCGTCGAGACGCTGAAGGCGCTGAAGGACAAGATCCCCGCTGCCGTGATCGAGGGAGACCAGCAGACCAGCAATGATGCCGAGCGCATCCGCGCCGTCGGCGCGCCGGCGGTGCAGATCAACACCGGCAAGGGCTGCCATCTCGACGCGCATATGGTCGGCCATGCGCTGGAGCGCCTGCCGCTGGAAGCGGGAGGCGTGCTGTTCATCGAGAATGTGGGCAACCTCGTCTGCCCCGCCGCCTTTGATCTCGGCGAAGACAAGCGGGTGACGCTGCTGTCGGTCACAGAGGGCGAGGACAAGCCGCTCAAATATCCCGACATCTTTGAAGGCGCACACCTCGTGCTTCTCACCAAGGCCGATCTGGTGCCGCATCTCGAGGTGGACGTGGATCTCATCATCGCCAACGTCCGCCGCATCAATCCGCACGCCAAGGTGCTCACGCTCTCCAGCCGTTCCGGCGATGGCATGCGCGCCTGGCTCTCCTGGTTGGAGGATGTGCGCGCCGAAAAGCTGGAAGCGCTGGCCGAGGCCGCCGCCGCTCGCGCGGCGGCCCTGCGCGGTGCGGCCCGGCGGGCGGCGGAGTAGGCCCATGACCGCGCTCGCCTCGCGTCCCGCCCTTCTCGTGGTCGATGACGAGCCGCGTTCCGTGGAGGTGATGGCGCGCGTGCTCGGCGAGGAGTTCGACGTCTTCACCGCCGCCAGCGCCGCCGAGGCGCGGGCGGTGCTGGAGCAGGAATGGGTGCAGGCCATCTTCTGCGACCAGCGCATGCCGGAACTCTCGGGCGTCGCCTTCCTCACCGAGGTGCGCGAGCGCTGGCCGGAGATCGTGCGCATCATCGTCACCGGCTATACGGAGCCGGAGGACATGATCGGCGCCATCAACGGGGCGGGCATCTATCAATATGTCACCAAGCCCTGGCACCCCGACCAGTTGCTGCTGGTGGCCCGCAATGCCGCGCAGCTTTTCGCGCTCCAGCGCGACCACCACCGGCTGTCCCTGGAACTGAAGCTCGTGGCGCCCGTGGCGCAGGCGCGGGTCGTCTCCCAGCGTGAGAAGGTGGTGCGCAACTTCTCTTTCGACACGCTGATCCGCACGCCCCAGAGTCCACTGAACGAAACCTGCCAGCGCGCCGCACAGGCGGCGGTCTTCGACATTCCCGTGCTCATCCAGGGCGAGACCGGCACCGGCAAGGAACTGCTCGCCCGTGCCATCCATTATTCCAGCCTGCGGTCCGACTGCGCCTTCCATGCGGTGAACTGCGGGGCCATTCCGGACGAACTGCTGGAATCTGAACTCTTCGGCCACAAGAAGGGGGCCTTCACTGGCGCCCATGTGACCCGCGTCGGCCTGCTCGATCAGGCGGACGGCGGCACCATCCTTCTGGACGAGATTGGCGACGTCTCGCCGGCTTTTCAGGTGAAGCTGCTGCGCTTCCTTCAGGAAGGCGAAATCCGCCCCGTCGGCTCCAATGATGCCAAGCGGGTGAATGTGCGCGTGCTGGCCGCCACCCACCGCGATCTCGTGCAGGCGGTGAGTGCGGGCAAGTTCCGCGAGGATCTCTATTACCGCCTCTCGGCCATGGTGCTGGCCATGCCGGCGCTCCGCGAGCGCAAGCAGGATCTGCGGGTGCTCGCCGCCGCCATCCTCGACAGCCTGTGCAACCAGCACGGCAAGGCGGTGAAGGGCTTCACGGAAGAGGCGCTCGCCTGCATCGAAGCCTATGACTGGCCGGGCAATGTGCGCGAGTTGCAGAATGAGGTGCTGCGCATGCTGGTGCTGGCGCCCGGTCCCGAACTCGGGGCCGATCTCCTGTCGCCCCATGTGGTGCGTGCCGCCGCTGCCGACCCTATGCTCGCCGCCATCACGCTGCCGGACAGCGGGCCGCTGAAGGACCGGATCGAGCGCATGGAAGCCTCCATCCTGCACGAAACCCTGGTGCGCTGCCGCTGGAACAAGAGCCGGGCCGCGGAAGAACTCGGCCTCTCCCGCGTCGGCCTCAGGGCCAAGCTCGACCGCTACGGCATCGCCCGCGACCGCACCTTCGCCCGGCATTAGGAGGACCCCATGTGTCTCGGCATTCCCGGCCGGATCGTCGCCATCGCCGATGAAGACGCGATGCTCGCCGTCGTCGATGTGTCCGGCGTCCGCCGCACCGTGGACGTGGTGTGCGTGGCGCAGGAGGGCGAACCCCTTGAGGCGCTCATCGGCGTCTGGGTGCTCGTCCATGTGGGCTTCGCCATGAGCCGCATCGACGAGGAGGAGGCCGCCGCCACGCTGAAGGTGCTGGCGGAGATCGGCGAGATGGAAGGCGAATTGGATGCCATGCGCACCGGCTCCGTCGCACCCCTCGCTCCGGCTAATTGAGGAGGCGAGCCCATGCGTTTCGTCGATGAATTCCGCGATCCGGCCCTCGCCGCCGCGCTGATCCGGGAAATCGGGACCATCTGCGCCACCCTCGGGCGCGCGAAGGATGATCCCGTCACCGTCATGGAGGTGTGTGGCGGGCACACCCACGCCATCTTCCGCTATGGGCTCGAAGGCCTGTTGCCCGACCTGATCGAATTCGTGCACGGCCCCGGCTGCCCGGTCTGCGTTCTGCCCATGGGCCGCGTGGACGATTGCGTCGCCATCGCCGAGCGGCCCGAAGTGATCTTCGCCACCTTCGGCGATGCCATGCGGGTTCCCGGCTCCCGCAAGAGCCTGCTTCAGGCCAAGGCGGACGGCGCCGACGTGCGCATGGTCTATTCGCCCCTCGACGCACTGGAACTCGCCCGCCGCAATCCCGACCGGGAGGTGGTGTTCTTCGGCCTCGGCTTCGAGACCACCATGCCCTCTACCGCGCTCACCGTGCAGCGGGCGGCGCGCGAGCGCATCACCAACTTCTCCCTCTTCTGCAATCACATCACCATCATTCCGACGCTGCGGGCGCTGCTGGAGCAGCCGGACTTCGGCATCGATGGCTTCATCGGACCCGGCCATGTCTCCATGGTCATCGGCACGGCGCCCTACCGCTTCATCGCCGAGGAATTCCGCAAGCCGCTGGTGGTGGCGGGCTTCGAACCCATCGATCTCCTGCAATCCCTGCTGATGATTCTGCGCCAGATGGCGGCGGGCGAGGCGCGGATCGAGAACCAGTACGCCCGCGTCGTGCCGGAGCGCGGCAACCCCTCCGCCTTGCGTGCGGTGGAGGAGGTGTATGAGCCTCGCCCCACATTCGAATGGCGGGGCCTTGGCTCCATCGAGCGCTCGGGTGTGCGCCTGCGCGAGCCCTATGCCGCCTTCGATGCCGAGCGGCGCTTCGCCGTGCCGGACGTGAAGGTGGCCGATCCCGCGGCCTGCCGCTGCGGCGAGGTGCTGACCGGCGCCGTGAAACCGTGGGCCTGTCCGGTGTTCGGCACCACCTGCACGCCGGAGATGCCGCTCGGCGCCCTTATGGTGTCATCCGAGGGCGCTTGCGCGGCCTATTACCAATATGGCGGCCTGCGGGGGGCAGCATGAACGGACCCTTCTCCCTTCCCCGCCGCGCGCCCCGCAAGGTGACGCAGCCCAAGGTGACGCTGGCCCATGGCGGCGGCGGCACTGCCATGCGCGATCTCATCGAGGACGTGTTTCTCGAAACCTTCTCCGGCGCCGGCCACGCGGCCCCGGAGGATCAGGCGCGGTTCGACCTGAGCGCGCTGGCGGCGCAGGGCGACCGCCTCGCCTTCACCACGGATGCCTTCGTGGTCGATCCGCTCTTCTTCCCCGGCGGCGACATCGGCAAGCTCGCCGTCTGCGGCACGATCAACGATCTGGCGGTGGGCGGCGCCCGCCCGGTGGCGCTCTCCTGCGCCGTCATCATCGAGGAAGGCCTGCCCCTGGAGACGCTGCGGGCCGTAGTCGCTTCCATGGCCCGCACGGCTGCAGAAGCAGGTGTCGTCATCGTCACGGGCGACACCAAGGTCGTGGCGCGCGGCGCCTGCGACAAGCTCTTCCTCACCACCACCGGCATCGGCGTGGTGCGAACGGGGCTCGATGTCGGCATCGCCAAGGGGCGCCCCGGCGATGTGGTGCTGGTGAACGGTCTGCTCGGCGACCATGGCGCCGCCATCCTCAATGCGCGCGGCGACCTCGCGCTGGAGACGCCCATTGAGAGCGACTGCGCGCCCCTGCATGATCTCGTCGCCACCTTGATCGCGGCAGCCCCCGGCATCCGCATGATGCGCGATGCCACGCGCGGCGGCGTCGCCGCCGTCCTCAACGAGCTGGCGGAGGCGAGCGGCGTCGGCGTGCGCATCCGCGAGACCGACGTGCCGCTGCGGCCCGAAGTGAACGGCTTCTGCGAGATCCTCGGCCTCGATCCGCTCTATCTCGCCAACGAGGGCAAGCTTGTCGCCGTCGTGCCTCCCGAAGAAGCTGAGGCAGCGCTTGCCGCCGTGCGCGCCCATCTCCTCGGCCGGGAGGCCGCGATCATCGGGCGGCTTGCCGCCGAGCGGCCCGGCCGCGTGGTCATGGAAACCCGCTTCGGCGGGGAGCGCATCGTGGACATGCTGGTGGGAGATCAGTTGCCGCGGATCTGCTGACGCCAAGCATTGAATTGTGCATTGCAATCACGCAAAAATCGCCAACCTTCCGAGGAGCTTGTTTGATGACCCGTCTTCCCCTCCGTACGCTCGGCCTTGCCGGCGCCCTCATGCTCGCCCCGTCGCTCGCCTTCGCCCATACGGGCGTGGGTGATGCCCATGGCTTCATGCACGGCTTCATGCATCCCATCGGCGGGCTTGATCATGTGCTGGCCATGGTCGCTGTCGGCATGCTGGCCTGGCAGATCGGCGGCCGGGCGGTCTACATGCTCCCGCTCACCTTCATGGTGCTGATGGCGGGCGGCGGCGTCGCCGGCATGATGGGCATGACCTTGCCGTATGTGGAACTGGGCATCGCCCTGTCCGTGGTGGTGCTCGGCGCCGCCGTGGCGCTCGGCGTGAAGGCCCCGCTCGCCGTCTCGATGGTTCTGGTCGGCCTGTTCGCCATCTTCCACGGCCATGCCCATGGCGCCGAAATGCCGGAGACCGCCAGCGGCTTCGCCTATGGCGCAGGTTTCATCCTGGCGACGGGCCTGCTGCATCTGGCCGGCATCGGTGTCGGCTTCGGCATCGGCCGCCTTGCCGAGCGCCATGGCCCGGCTCTCATGCGCGGAGCCGGCGCGGCGGTGTCGGTGGCGGGCCTCGGCCTCGTGCTCGGCGCACTCTGAGACGTTTCCGGCGGGCGCGACGTGCGCCCGCCGCTTTCCTTCCGGCTTGGCCCCATGTTCCACGCGTCGCCCTGCGCGCTGCGCCGATGGACCGGGCCGCGCACGACTGATGGACTGTTCCAGTCGTGCTCTTGTCGCTTCCGGATCGGCGCCCGCCGGCCGTGGCGAATGTCCTTCCAGGAAACTACGGTCTCGTCCTGACTCTCCGTTTGCTCCCGCCCTACGGCCGATCCCGTGCGGTGTGGGGAGTTCGAACGGCTACTGGCTCTTCACGACGCCGCAAACATCCGGCGCCTCCTGAGACGTCCTGCGACGCGGACCGCCTGCGCTTCCCGCTTTCAGTCAGCCAGTTCGTTGCGGCGCCGGAACCAAACCTGTCGCCCGGCCTTACTCCATTGGCTGGCCTCGATCGGCTTTGGAACGGCCAAACCCTGTCCGGCCAAAGTCTGAAAGCCCGCTCAGGCGCATTTTCCGCGGTGAACAAGTCGTTTCCGTCGAGGTGCGAGCGGAGAGGCACGCCCATTCTTTGAGCGTTTGCATTTGCGTTGCGCATTTGCACACAGGTTCTTGCGCATCGCAAAATC